>JAIELF010000010.1 GCA_019753235.1 bacterium | reverse complement strand
TTCATTCGTCTCAGTCGATCGATCAAGGATACCGGGCGGATCGGCCAACGATCGTCTGGAGATCTCGCTTGCTTCAGGAAAGCATCCAGGCGAGCAACGACGTCCGGATGATCCGCCGAGACATCTTTTGTCTCGCTGATGTCACTGCCCAAATCATAAAGCTCGATCGGCGAATCGGGTGTGCCTCGGCGAACTCCCTTCCAATTGCCATCGCGCGCGGCCTGATCGAATCCGCGCTCGTGAAATTCCCAGTAGAACGGGGCCGGCGGAGGTTGCGGCTGGCCGAGCAAAGTCGGAACGATCGATCGACCGTCGGTCGTGGCGGGGGGCGAGGCCCCGGTGAGGTCCGTCGCGGTCGCGGCAAAATCCCAAAATCCCCAAGGATAATCGCTTACTCGGCCCGCGGGAACATGGCCGGGCCAACGAACGATGCCGGGAACACGAATTCCACCTTCGTAAAGATCCCGCTTCTTTCCCCGCAGTGGCCCTGCCGAGGCGAAGAACGTTTCTGCCGAGGCTCCTTCGCTGTGCGGACCGTTATCGCTGGAAAAGAAAATGATCGTGCGGTCCGTCAAACCAAGAGCGTTCAACTTATCGAGCAGTTTACCGATGTCGGCATCAAGCCGACTGATCATGGCGGCTCTGCCTCGTTCGGGCGCGGGCCAAGGCTCGTTGGCGTAGGCCCCGAGATCTGGAACCTCCATCCCATTACCCGTCGCAGCAGCAGCTTCGTTGTTGGCGTGGGGCGACGTGAAAGCAACGTACAAAAAGAACGGATCTTCCTTCCATTCATCGATCATCGAGAGAGCCTGTTTAACAAAGAGATCCTGTACATAAACACCCTTCTGACTCGCGACACCCGCGGGCGCCACATTTCCCTCGACACGAAACCGCTCTTCATTTCGCCAAAGAAATTCCGGGTAATAGTTGTGCGCGAGGGTCTGATCGAGAAAGCCGTACCAGCGATCGAAACCTTGCTTATTAGGGACCCCCTGGGTCCCCTGCACACCGAGCCCCCATTTGCCGACCGCGCCCGTTCGATAGCCGGCTTGATTCAGCATCCTGGCGACGGTGACGTCATTGGGCCCTAACGGGATGGAGGAGTTACCTCGAATCGTCGCGTGTCCCGTATGGAGACCGGTCATCAAGACACACCGCGACGGCGCGCAGACCGTGCTGCCGGCGTAGCAGTCCGTAAAGCGAGTCCCCTCTCGAGCGAGTTGATCAAGACGGGGCGTCGTGATCCGCTTTTGCCCGTAGCAGCCTAAGTCGGCGTACCCAAGATCGTCAGCCAGGATAAAGATGATGTTCGGCCGAGCAGGCCGATCGGAAGCCCATCCGGGAAGGGCAACCAAGACGAGAGATACGAACATAAGTTGTCGCATGAGTGACCTAGTTATGCGAGAGTCCCGAAACCTATTTCACGGTCGACTATTGTCGCGCCCGTGGATCCAGGCGTCAAACATTTGGTCTTCGGAAGCTGTCCATAGACCTATTTCCGCCTGTCAATGTCGCTTCGATCGCTATCGCCCCTTCGAAAACAGATCCCTTCGGAGGAGAATGACATAGGGTCGGCCACCCTGGCCGTCGGCGGAAAGGTCGTACATCTCGTAGTGCCGAGCGATGATCTCTTGTAAACCAGGAAGGCGTTGCAGATCTCTGTCGAAGAGGATGGCGGCGGGCTTTCCCATCGCGATCTCTTCGAGGATCGGTCGATCATCTCCCTGTTGCAGGATCATCGGAATCGTGTGTTCGTTGATCCACCACCAATACGACAGATGTGGGCGACGAAAACCGAGCCCTGAAAATCCGTCGACGATCAAACCATCCGCAGGGACGAGCTGTTCCAGAGTGGCAATATCCTTGCGTTGAAGCTTGTTGGGCCAGAAAAAGTGCGTGAAACCGATCTGGGTGATGGGGGGCAACAACAAGACGGCCAGCAGCATCCCTTGCCCACCAGCGACGGCGCCGCGGGAACGAAGGATCGCGCCAAGGAGAAGCATCCCCCAACCCGCTAGGGGCAGAACAAAGTATGGAAGAATTCGCGATCCATCCACGCTCCCTCGGGGCATGAGGGGAGTCGGCCCCACCCAGCCGAAGATGCCGGCATAGAGCCAAACGATCCCGAGCAAAAGCCAAACGATCCCGAGCAGAGCCGAGCAACGATCTCTTCGAGCATGACGAAAGAGCCGATACAACTCGCCGCCGATCATCACCGCGGCGATCGGAACCACCAGCATGTAAAACTGCAGATAGACTGCCGGCGCGATGAAGTAACCGACGCCATGCGCCACAATGCCCGCCGGTAGGACAAACCTTCCTCGTCGCCAAGATGACCGCCGACCGAGCTGCGCGAGCAAGCCCACCCATGCTGCCAGCAAACCGACTTGATGCCCGGGAGCGAACGCGAAGGGAGAGAGAAGCGGGTTCGGCCCGCTGATGCGCAGCGACCATTGCATCGGCCGAAAGAGGAGAGAGTCGATCGCCGGCATCAGTCCCCCTTCCACAGCAAAGATCCCCGCGAGCGAGCCCGCAACACCCAAGCCCCCAACCGCGATACCAACGATCCAACGCACCTTTGCACCAACCGATGCCGATCGACCCATCAAGCTCGCCAGCAACAGCCCCGCGAGGACAAAGAGACTCTTCTGCGTGGTGAAGAGTGCCAAAGAGGTAAGGATCCCGGCCAAAAGGCCAGCGGAAAAACGAAGGCGACCCACAGCCAGCCATGCGACCCATACCACCAAGGATGTCGCAATGACATCGGGCCGCCATTCGACCGATTTTTCCACGAAGAGAGAGTAAGTCATCGCCAGGAGTACACACCATGGGGCGGACGAACGGCCGTAAAGCCTTTTCGCCAAACAGGCGATACCGACAGCCGTCAGTATGGAAATGACAAGGCTCAGGCATCGATGAGCGTGAAGCGGGTCGACAGAATAGGGAAGCAGGCGAAACAAGCCTGCGCTGATCCCGTAGGTCACCGGGCCGTGATGTTCGAAAAAATCACGATAGGGAACCATCCCTTGAGAGATGTTCCAACCCGCGTGCAGGTGTTCGAACTCATCCGGATCATAAACACGGACGAGTAGAAGGTGAAAACGCAAGACGAAGAAGAGGGCGACGAGTCCCCACAACATCCATTGCCGATTCGCGTGCTTCGGCTCGGTTCGTCGCATCGTGAACAACCTCGCTGGTCGTCAGTCCCGACATCTTTGTATCGGACCAACGGCGAAGCCGTTACGCGACGAGAACACCCGCCAGAACATGAGGAAGCTCTTCGATACGCGTCTTCACCAACTGTGCATTGACGCCGACCGATTTCCCCTTGCGCTCGTTGTCGGCATTGATCAGCGACGAGAGGAGCACAATCGGTGTGGTGCGAAGTTTGGGGTCTTGTCGAACCTTGCTCGATAGATGAAAACCATCCATGAGAGGCATTTCGATGTCGGTCACGATCGCATCAACGTGTTGTGTCTCACCATGAGTACGAAGCCAATCCCAAGCCTCGGCACCGTTGTTGAAGACGTGCAGGTTTGAACATCCCGCCGATCGCATGATGGTGGTCGCCATCGCTTGCACGAGACGAGAATCCTCGCAATAAACAATAGTTTTCCCGCGAAGGTTCTGTCCCTTGTTCGCCTTGGCCCCTTGCTCGATGTGATCCTTCTGCCCCATCAAGTCGGCCGCAATTCGTTCGAGATCGACCATCAAAACGATCTGATCTTCGATCACCGTAAAGCCGGTGAAGAGGCTCTTGTCGGATCCGAAAAGTGCCGGAATCGGCCGAGTCTCCTTCCAAGAGATTCGGTGAATACGATCGACCCGTTCGACGCGAAACGCAATCGACTGTTCATTGAAGACCGTCACGATGACCTGGCTATTGTCGATTGCCTCTTGGCGATTCTCTTTCGCCACATCGAAGTATTCGATCAGGGATACGATCGGAATGACGTCGTCGCGAAGCTTGCAAAGTCCATCGAGCACGGGATCGCTCTTCGGAATAGGGCGGATCGCCGGGGGCTTGACGACTTCGCGAACCTTCGCGCCGTTGATGCCATACCGGTGTTTACCCAGATGGAAAACCAGAACTTCGAGTTCGTTGGTACCCGCTTCCAGCAGAATCTGGTTCCCCAAGGATCGCTGAGTATCAGCCGTCACAGACATGGAATACTTCCTCTCGCAACACTTTCCGGGTACAGGAGAATCATGCAGACGGGGCTTGGTCGATGCTGCGTTAAGCATAGCTCGCGCCGTGGAAACGCCATTCTCAGGGGGAGTTTTTCTCTGCCGAGTTTGGCCGGTGAAGAGGATCGCACCGATTCTGCGGGGATTCTGCGGGGATTCTGCGGGGGCAAGAGAGCCGAGAAAGCGAACACTTCGAAGGGAAGAAACGCCTATTTTCAAGAGGTCGACCACAGCCAAGACGACACTTCGCCGAAATCCGCTAGGGTCAAAACGACACCGAAGGCTCCCAACCATTTCATGGCGAATCGAGGCGACGGATGCTACGATTGGCTTGGAGAATTGGCTCTCCTGGCGAGTGGCTTTCTTGGGATCTATCATCCCCATCCGGTCAATTCGACCTGAATCGGGGAGGTTCAGCGGACCTTTCTCTGCGGATCACCATCGCCAGAAACGTACAATCATCAGAAGGGCCTGCGGTTTGGCGAGAGGTCGCCATCGATGAGCCCGCATTTAGAAGGATCAAAGACGTCGAATGGGTGACGACGACCGCATGACAAATGATGACCGAGGACCTGCGAATCGACGCGAGCCCGTCCGCGGCCCGCGAGGCTTGCGACCGGTCATCTTGGTGGGCCTGGTAGCGATCATGATCCTGCTGTTGGCTCAGTTCATCGTCAATTCTCGACGAACCGTCGAAACGCTGACGTATTCCGATTTCAAGGACAAGTACTGGGACGTCGGCACGCAGAAATTCAAGGGACTGGCCGGTGCCGAAATCGCCGATGACGAACTTATTGCCGAGCTTGCCGAGGCTCCCGTAAGCCCTGATGGGTCCAAAGCCGACCAGACCAAAGCCGACCCTGCCGGGCAAGAGGCTGCTCGAACGACGCCGACCGAATCTGCTGAGAAGACCGAGGCTAAAAAAGGGGACGACCTACAGAACATCTTCGCCATGGGCCCCAAGAAGAGATACGTCCGCGTCCACATCCCCGCGAATGTTCTGACCGATCGACACTTCTTCGATCAACAATTGGCGACCATTCCGAAATGTCGATACACCCCGACGAGCGGCATCTGGCCCTTCTTCTTAGTGCAGATCCTGCCGATCATTCTGCTGGCCGGCTTAATGTACATGCTGCTCATTCGGCCTTTGAGAGGCCAAGGGGGGCCCGGCGGCGTCTTGACGTTCGGCCGAAGCCGACCTCGATTGATTTCAAAAGAGATGACCAAAGTTCGCTTCGCTGATGTTGCCGGTGCCGAGGAGGCGAAAGAAGAAGTAGCCGAGGTTATCGAATTCCTAAAGAACCCTGAGAAGTTTCAGCATATTGGTGGCCGAATCCCTCGCGGGCTTTTGTTTGTCGGCCCCCCAGGCACGGGAAAGACGCTCCTCGCCAAGGCGATCGCCGGCGAAGCCGACGTCCCCTTTTACAGCATCTCGGGAAGCGACTTTGTGGAAATGTTTGTCGGCGTCGGTGCCAGCCGAGTCCGCGATCTGTTTCGACAAGCCAAAGAAAACACCCCCTGCATCATCTTTCTTGATGAAGTCGATGCGGTCGGACGCCGGCGTGGCAGCGGGCTCGGCGGAGGACACGACGAACGCGAGCAGACGCTCAATGCCATCCTCGTCGAAATGGACGGCTTCGAGACCAGCGATCAAATCATTGTCATCGCGGCGACCAACAGGCCCGATGTGCTTGACCCCGCGCTGCTTCGGCCAGGCCGATTCGATCGAGAAATCGTCATCAACCTACCTGATATCAAGGGAAGACTCGAGATTCTTCGTGTCCACGCTCGCAGCGTCAAGATGAGCGATGATGTCGACATGGAACGAATCGCGAGAGGAACACCGATGTTCAGCGGTGCCGAGCTCGCTTCGTTGATCAACGAGGCCGCCATTCATGCAACCATGGCCGGCAAGAGGGTCATCGAGCAAGAGGATCTCGAAGAAGCACGCGACAAGGTTCGTTTCGGCCGTGAAAAGCGAAGCCAGGTGATGGACGAGAATGATCGCAAGGTCACCGCGTATCACGAGGCAGGCCACGCAATCATCACCCGCATTCTGCCCGAGGTAGAGCCTCTCCACAAGGTCACGATCATCCCGCGCGGGATGGCTCTGGGAAGCACGATGATGCTCCCGGAAAAAGACCGTTACACGATGACCCGAAAGCAGTTGCTCGGGGAGATCAAGGTCTTTTACGGCGGTCGAATCGCGGAGGATATCTTCTTCGGCGATTTCTCCACCGGAGCCTCCAATGATATCGAACGAGCCACCAACATCGCCCGGCGAATGGTTTGCGACTTCGGTATGAGTGAGGAACTCGGCCCGATTCGCTACGCCAGCAAGGAACAGCACGTGTTTCTCGGCGGCGAGATAAACAACCCACGCGAGTTCAGCGACACGACTGCCGACAAGATCGATCATGCCGTCCGGCGCATCATTGATGAGTGTTACTCGGCTGCCCAAAAGATGATCGAAGAGAACAAGGGAGACCTGGCCCTACTGGCGGAGGCTCTCTTGAAGCATGAGACCCTGTCCGCCGAAGAAGTCTCAAAGATCCTCCATGCTCAGAGCGTTGATGCCGTCGTCAAAGTCAACAGGAACGGCAGGCTAGCCCGAGAGAGCAACGGACAAACAATCGCTCCCAAGCAAGCAACCTCTGAGGATGCTGCTTCTTCGTAAAAGGCCGACGTGATCCAGCGGGCGGGAAGCCAGCGGAGCGAACCAAGGGAAGGAAAAGCCTCACCGCAGAGACTTGCTTTCCGACGGACCCCGGTCTCTTGACCCCGCCACGGAAGGGATGATTCCGAAAGCGATGTATCGAAATCTCTACATCCTGATCGCCGGCGGCGCATCCCTACTGGCGATCTTTCTTCTCTTCTTCAATGGAAGCGCTCGGGGCCGAGCGGACTTTGCCTGGGTGAATGGCACCGAGCCGGAAACGCTTGATCCCTGCTACATGACCGGGCAACCTGAAGGGGATATCGCCACCAATATCTTCGAGGGGCTCACCACTTACCATCCCGAAACTCTAGAGCCAACCCCCGGTGTTGCTTCTTCCTGGACTCAAGAGGGATTGATTTACACTTTCCAGCTTCGACCCGATGCCTGGTGGGTCAAAGGTGGACAGATACTCACCGTCGATGGCAAGCCCCGCCATGTCAATGCTCATGATTTCGTTTATGCTTGGATGCGACAGTGCGTTCCCGAGTCTGGCTCTCAATACTCCTTTCTGCTCGACTACATCGTTGGCGTCGAGGAATTCAAAAATGAAACCAAGGCAAACTGGAATGAATTGATCGCGCGACGAAAATCCCAAAACAAAACTCCGCCGGCGAAGCTTGCGGATCTTGATTCGGACGAACGGAAAGAAGTCGAGGCTTTTCGCGATCGGCTTTGGAAAGAGAAAGTAGGCGTCCGCCCCAAGGGGGATCTCGTCCTTGAAGTCGAGCTTCGTTCATTCGTCCCCTACTTTTTGCAAGTGACCAACTTCTATCCGCTCTTTCCCGTCCCGCGTGAAGCGGTCGAAGCACACGACAAGGAATGGATCCTGCCTAGAAACATCGTCACCAACGGCCCCTACACCTTGAAAGATTGGCGATTCAATGCCTACATCCGACTTCAAAAGAATGCGCATTATTGGGAAACAGAGAAACATGTCGCCGCAAGACTTCAAGATCTCGCCCATAAGACGGATCTACCTCGTCGGCTCGCATTAGAGAAGGATCTTCTCACACGACTCGGCTCGTTCGAGAAGCATGGCTTGGCAACGCTCGATGCATTAGCGATCGAGTCGGATGACACGGCACTCAATCTCTACATCAATGGGGACGTCGATCGCATTCGAAGGATTCCTCCGCAAGTTGCCGGCGAGCTTTTGCGGGCACATCGGGAAAAGCCCATTCCGCATATCCATGCCGCGACGAGTCCCTCAATTTATTTTTACGACGTGAATCTTGAGTTGCCGATCTTCAAGGATAAAGTCGCCGGCCGACAACTTCGTCAGGCGCTCGCCTTGGCCATTGATCGACCCCGCTTGATCCGGGAGGTGTCTCGTGCCGAACAGACTCCCGCGTATGCCATGGTCCCCCCCTCCATGCGTGGCTACCATGCCGAGCCTCGCTTCGGAACGGGCACGTTGAAAGGTGATCTTCAGAAAGCCAACGATCTCATCCAGGCTTTCCAGAGTGCAGGAAATGCAAAACCACAACTTCGCATTCTTTACAACACGCTCGAAGCACACAAAGCGATTGCGGCATTCATCCAAGATCAATGGAAAACCAATATCGGGATCGATGCAAAGCTAGAGAATCAGGAATGGCAAGTTTATCTCGATAGCCGACGAACGGGAAAGTTCGATCTCGCCCGTGCAGGCTGGATCCCCGACTACTCTGATCCAAACACGTATCTCGAACTCTACACCAGCGACGATCTCACCAGCGACAAGGATCCGTCGCGATTGAGCAAGCCCATTGTTTTCAATCAACAGAATCATTCTCACTACAACAACACTCACTACAACCGATTGGTGATTGAATACGCTGCTCGGGTTCTTGACTACCTTTCCGATATGAACAAACGCGACGCGATGTTACAGGACATTTCGTCTTGGCCTGACTTTAAAGAGGCGATTGCCGATCGAGTTCGTACCAACCAGAAAACGAGCTGGAACGAATTGCATGAGGCGATCCCTCTGTACGATCAAGCTAGCGGAACCGAGGCCAAGCTGGAAGCCGCCCAGAGGATTCGCTTGTTTCTTTTAGAGATTGCTGAGCAGATGCTGATGTGGGATTTACCGGTGATCCCGATTTATCACTACACCACCAGCGAGGTTTGGCCCCCCGAACTCGATGGGATCGGTCTCAACGAAAGGGAGATGCATCCCGCCAAGTTTCTTCGTTGGAAGGAGGGTCGTCGCCCCGCCGGCACGCGGTACGATGCCTTTCCTCGGTTTCACTCGCAAACCATCGATAAGCCTTGAGCAAGGAGGAAGCGTTTGCTTGTCATGGTCCTGAAGAGATTGGGAGGAGTCATTCTCACCGTTTGGATGGTGGCGACCCTCTCTTTTTTTCTGATTCGATTAGCCCCTGGCAATCCTTTCGCCAACGAACTTCACTCGCTATCGCCTGAAGAAGATGCGGCCCGGCGACGCGAATATCACCTCGATGAAAGCTATTCGGTGCAGTACGGGTATTGGCTGTGGGACCTGTGCCGAGGAGATCTCGGCGACTCAATGAAGTACCGAGGCAAAACGGTCAATGCATTGATTGCTCAAACCTTCCCGACATCGTTGGCGCTTGGTTCGATGGCGATGTTGATGGCCCTCGTGGTTGGAATGACAACCGGTGTTTTGGCTGCGCTTCGGCAAAACTCCCCGACGGACTATGCGCTGATGGCAGTGGCCGTCTTTGGTATTTCGCTTCCGAGTTTTGTTTTCGCGATGCTGGGGATTGTTCTATTCGTCTTCGGCGCTCGGCTTTTTCCGCTGGCGGGTTGGGAGAGCTATCGCCATGTCATTCTTCCTGCGATGGCCCTGTCGCTTCCTTTCGCTGCTAAGATCAGTCGCCTGACGCGTGTCGGCATGCTTGAAGTCCTGGGCGAAGACTTCATTCGAACCGCCTACGCCAAGGGGCTCGCGGAACGTCATGTAGTCATCAAACATGCTCTTCGGGGTGCGATGTTGCCGGTGATTTCTTACTTGGGGCCCGCGTTCGCGTTGATCCTGACCGGGTCGCTCGTGATCGAGAAGATCTTTTTTTTGCCGGGCCTGGGGACGATCTTTGTGCAGGCCGCCACCAATCGTGATTACAACGTCGTCCTCGGTACGGTCGTGGTCTTTAGTACGCTATTATGCTTCTTCAATTTCCTGGTCGATCTTTCTTACTCGCTGCTCGACCCGCGTGTGAAAGGATCAACGGGCGAATGAGTTCATCACCCTTCCCTGCCCGTTTTCGACGCCCGTGGAATGAACATCCCCTCTCCTTGCCGGCTAATGTTCTCTGGGTTTTCACCGTGTTGTTGGCGACGGGCGTTGGCCTGTTGTCGGATTTCTCGATCTTGGCGTGGCTAGCCGTTGTCGGGATGACGATTGCCGCGACCGGGGTGACCTGGGTCGTCCGATCCACGCTCGACTCTCCCAATGTTTCGTCCAAACCAAGCGATGTCATGAAGGGGACATCGCTTTGGAAAGATGCGTTAAGGCGATGGCGTCGTCATCAGATGGCGACCGCCTCGAGTGTTGTCCTGCTGACGATCGCATTGGCTTGTGCTTCGCAGCACGCGCTGATTCATCTGGTGCCGATCGCGATGAATCAACGGACTATAGACTTCGCTCCCGATTCTTTTTTCTCGCTGCACATCGACCATACGCGAACTCACGAAGGCCATACGTATCAGCCTCCCAGCTCTCGCCATTGGTTCGGGACCGACAGTCTCGGCAGAGATCTTTTCGCTCGGACCTTGTTCGGCGGGGGAATCTCGTTTCTGGTCGGTTTAGTAGGAACGCTTGTCTCGGTGGCGATCGGCGTTTCGTGGGGGGCGACTGCTGGCTATGCCGGCGGACGGATCGATACCTGGATGATGCGAGCGGTCGATATCTTATACGGACTACCTTTTCTGTTCCTCGTGATTCTGATCATGACGCTGGTCAACGGCCTAGGAACGATCGCCAGCAAAGCCGAACAACGGTACGCCGAGATCGAGATGAACCGAGCGCAAGGAGATCTTGCCCAGGTGGCAGCTCTGGAGGAAAAGATCACCGCGGAGGAGAGGACGGCTCTTTGGATGACGCGACTCTTTCCGCCGATCGTCGTTGTGTTCATTGCGATCGGTTTGGTCTCATGGTTGACGATGGCGCGCATCACGCGGGGACAAGTTCTCTCCCTACGAGAACGAGAGTTCGTCACGGCCGCCCGCGCGATTGGTGCGGGCCCATTGCGAATCATCTTCTTGCACATCGTTCCTAATCTGCTTGGACCGGTGATTGTCTATTCAACACTCACCATTCCCGAAATCATGCTGAGTGAGGCGTTCCTGAGTTTCATCGGCCTGGGAATCAGTGAGCCGAGCTGCAGTTGGGGAACGCTCGCTTCTGAGGGGCTCGCGGGAATCAATGTCATCAAGCCTCGCTGGTGGTTGATGTTTTACCCAGCAGCGGCGTTGAGTATTTCTCTTTTTTGCCTGAATTTTATCGGCGACGGATTGCGCGACGCACTCGATCCAAAGGGAGATCGCCGATGACCGCGCTATTGGATGTGGTGAATCTGCGGACATCGTTTCCGACCCCATCGGGTCTGGTGCGGGCGGTGGATGGCGTGAACTTGAAAGTCGAGCCTGGCGGGAGCGTCGGTATTGTCGGAGAGAGTGGCTCGGGAAAATCGGTGCTGAGCCTGACGATCATGGGCCTTGTCGCTTGCCCGCCTGCGATTATCACGGCCGACAAGATTGAATTCGAAGGACGGGATCTATCGCATGCGTCACAAGCTCAGTGGCGCGGTGTTCGCGGCAATCGATTGGCGATGATCTTTCAAGACCCGATGACGTCGCTCAATCCTTTTCTGACGGTCGGCGATCAACTGGCCGAGCCTCTGATCGTTCATCGACAAGCAAGCGCGGCCGACGCCCGGAACAAAGCCAAGGAGTTGCTTCAGCGGGTCGGCATCCCCGCCGCGAGCGAGCGTCTGGATGCCTATCCGCATCAGTTCTCGGGCGGGATGAGGCAGCGCGTGATGATCGCGATGGCGATGGCTTGTGAGCCGGCACTCATCATTGCCGATGAACCGACAACGGCGCTCGATGTCACCGTGCAAGCGCAGATCTTGGATCTTATGCGCGAGATCCGAGAGTCAGCCGGGACTGCTTTCGTCCTGATCACGCATGACATGGGTGTGGCAGCCGGTTTTTGCGATGAGATCAATGTCATGTACGCGGGTCGAGTCGTGGAGCGAGGCTCGACGAGGTCCATTTTTCGGGATCCTCGCCATCCCTACACGAAGGCTCTTTTAGAGAGTGTGCCACGACTGGATGATCCGCCCGGCGGCCGATTTTTGCCTATCCCTGGTCAACCTCCCGATCTGACGTCGCTCCCGGTCGGCTGCTCGTATGCGCCCCGCTGCCGATGGGTCCAGCCGGGTTGTCTTGAAACAGCGCCGACGCTTGTCCCTGTCGAGAACGATCCGGCCCGAACGAAGGCCTGCTTTGTCGACATGGCTGATCCTAAGGGGCAAGTATGAAATCAATCATCTCGACGTCGGCTTTCCCGGTTCTTCAAGTCGATTCGCTGCGAGTGCTGTTCGATCAGGGCCGCGACCGCGCGACGGGAAAGAGGCGAATCCTTCGAGCGGTCGATGGGATTTCGTTTGAACTCGGGAAGGGTGAGACGCTTGGCATCGTCGGAGAATCGGGCTGCGGAAAGTCGACGCTGGCCCGCGCGATTCTGCGATTGGTGCCGATCGCTTCGGGGAGTGTAACGCTTTCGCTCGATGGAAAATCGACACGCGTCGATCAACAAGAAGGTTCGTCGCTTCGGGGAATTCGTCGGCATTTGCAGATGGTCTTTCAGGACCCTTATGCGTCACTCAATCCACGGATGACCGTCGGCGACATCCTGGCGGAGCCCCTCATCATTTTCAACATCGGTTCTCGCAAAGACCGGATGGGAATGGTGCAGGATCTCATGAAGGAAGTGGGGCTCGATCCCAAGCATGTGCTTCGCTATCCTCATGAGTTTTCTGGAGGGCAGAGGCAGCGGATCGGGATCGCGCGGGCGTTGGCTCTCAACCCGCAGGTGCTTTTATGTGATGAACCGGTGTCGGCCTTGGATGTTTCTGTTCGTTCCCAGGTGCTTAATTTGTTGCTGGATCTTCAGGAGAGGCGGGGACTCAGCTATCTTTTCATCGCACACGACTTGGCGGTCGTCAAGCGGATCAGCCATCGCGTTGGGGTGATGTACTTGGGCAAGATGGTAGAGCTAGCCTCCTCGGACGATCTCTACGCTCATCCGCAGCACCCTTACACACAAGCGCTTCTGTCCGCGATCCCGGTTCCTGATCCAGAGATTGAACGATCGCGCGAGCGGATCATTCTTTCGGGAGATTTGCCGAGCCCTTCGGACGAATGCGTGGGCTGCGCGTTTGCCAGCCGTTGCCGACAGGTGATGGCTCGTTGCCGAGAGGTGATGCCGATTCTTGAACGGAAGGATGCCGACCATCAAGTCGCGTGTCATCTCTACCCGTCTGAATCAATCCAGGCTTGAGAGCCTGATGGGCGTGTGTCGAGGGTCGATCGCGGAGAGCCCGCGAAGCGGGCGGCCGGCCTTAATGATGGAAGTTCGGGCGATCATTGAACCCGAGATAGGGCGCGATCCGCAGAAACTACTCGCCGACGTAGGGAAGTAGACCCATGTAGCGAGCTCGCTTGATCGCGGTGCTGATGGCTCGTTGATAGACCGCGGAATTTCCGGTTCGACGACGGCTGAGGACTTTGCCGTGCCCGCTCATCATCTTCTTGAGGAGTTCGACATCTTTGTAGTCGATGAATGCCGGCCGCGGAGAGACGCCATTCTGATTAAACCGACAACGCTTCTTCGCACGATTCTTCTTGGCAGCCACGAAAGAAGACCCTCTATGAACGAATCCGATTCCCAAGCAGTCCCTCATGATTGATCCCGACGGGAACCTCCCGCGGCGGAACGCCTTACATGAGGGACGGCGACCAGAACATTTCGATCGATGGCCTGGGCCAGGGCGAATCCTGAATCAGGGTGTCGCCGAGCCAGCTATTCGATCGTTACTCAAGGACAGCACATTGGTTTAGGAAACGGACGAGCACGATCAAGAGGGAACATTCCAAGCTCGCCGACCATTCCCTAGCGAGCCCGGGGCCCTAGGCCGATCGTGACGGCCGAGGCCATCCGGAGAAATCGGCCAAATCAGTCGATGGCCTTGATCTCGTACTTGATTCGACCGCCCGGGGTGTCGACGTTGATCACTTCCCCGATCCTTTTACTCATCAATTGCTGAGCGAGTGGGCTGGTGACGAGGATCTTCATGATCTCGCCCCGGTAGTCTTCCTCTCCCGGACCGACAAACTGATACTTCTCCTCGATGTCAGCTTCCATGTCGTAGAGGGTAACGGTCGCGCCGAAGGTGACTTCGTCCGTTTTGGTGGTATCCCTTTCGACGATGTATGCATCGGCAATCTTCCCCTTGAGGAGGTTGATCTTCGCCTGGAGCATGGCCTGGTTTTCACGCTGGCCGTGATACTCGGCATTTTCGCGGAGGTCTCCCTCGGCACGGGCCTCGGCAATCAGCTTGGCGATGCGAGGCATTTCCTCGGTCTCCATCCACTGGAGATCTTTTTTCATCTTGTCGTAGCCTTCTCGCGTGGTCGGCGTTGGCATGACGTATACCTCAATCGGCTATGGATGTTCGTGCAGGAAAAACACAACCCGACGGGCAATCCCAAAGGGCCACGGATCCGCTCGGCGGATTCGTACCCTTGATGCCCCGGCAAACAGCGTTCTCTTACGCGAACATCGTCCGAAAAAGCCCCCTTGATCGACGGCGCGAGGGATTCCCTCGCCACCGACACCTTGAAGCAACTCGCTTCAACGATGAAAAAAGCGAACGACTGGGAAAAGGCCTCTTCTCCCAGCCGCCAGCATTTCATTGTACGGGTTTTGTGAAGGGCATGTCCAGCGACACCTACTCTGAGTCCTCCTCTTGAGAAGAGTCTCGGGAAGTTCCGTCGGCATTATCGGCATCGATGGGGTGGGCGATTTTGCCTGCTGGCTTGGCCAGCGATTCGACCATTGGCAACTCGTTCAGATGCCGAAGCCCGAAAACTTGGAGAAACCGCGGCGTCGTGCCATAGAGAAAAGGGCGGCCAAGCGACTCCTCTTTGCCCACCAGACGGATCAGCCCATCATCAAGGAGATGGCGCAAAATCTCGCCGACTTGCACACCCCGTATCGCCTCGACATCCGCCCGGCAGATCGGCTGCCGATAGGCGACAATCGCCAATGTTTCAAGCATCGGACCCGAGACCGGCGCCCCGTGACGAATCTGGCAAACTCGCTCGAGAGATCGCCGTAAATCGGGCCGAGTGAGAAGCTGATAGCCCCCGGCAATTTCTTCCAATTGAAAGGCACTGTTGCTGCGCTCGAGCAAGCCCCGGAGCGTCATCACGGCATCTCGGACCTGGTCCGCATCATCAAGCGACGCGAGCTTCATTAATCGTCGGACGGAGAGAGGTTCTCTCGATGAGAAAAGAGCCGCCTCCACCCGGGCGACCCTCTCGTCGCGTTCGTGCTCGGCCGGCAGAAACGGGAAGATCGCGACAGAAGATGGTGCTGGAAGAAAATCAACCAGTCGGCGGAGCGATCGGGCTGCCTTTTGCCACTCTCGCGGAATGCGTGCCGCCGGGTTTGCCGATCCGTCCCATGGTGTGGGTAAGCCCATCAAACAAGGCCCCGTTTCCTACATCGCAAGCGCCCATCGAACATGATGGCGTTATCAGCCCGACCAGAATGGACGAGCCAATTCAATCGTCCGTTCAATCGATTCACGCGAGACCGGCGGGTTGGGCGAGCGAGCCTGTCCACAGGCGAAACCGAGTCCACCCATCACTCCCTTTGCCAGCCCAACGGCACTTCCCTCGGCGTGACGAAGAAATACATTCGTGAATGCCGACAATTTCAACTGATGATCGTTGGCCTTCTTCCAGTCACCCGCTAGGAACGCGTCGTAAATCGCGAGGATCGTTTTGGGCATGATGTTGTAAAGGAGCCCCACGCCGCCGACGGCTCCCATCATCAACGCATAAAGAAGGGTTTCGTCACAACCATGAAAGACGTCAAGCTTGTTCTCTAACGAAATGATCCGGAACTCCTCGAACAAATCGTAATCGGAGAATTTCAAACCACAGACGTTGGGAAGCTTTGCCAATCGAGCAATGTCGTCGGCCCGCAGGTTGACGGCCGTCAGCGATGGGATGTTGTAGAGGTAAAGGGGCAATTCGCACGAGTGCGCAATGGCGCTATAGTGAGCGGAAATCCCCGCGAGGTTGCGACCGAACGCGAACGGCGGGACGGCCGCGATCGCGTCGGCCCCGTGCCGCTCCGCGTGCTGCGCCAGTTGAACCGCCTCGGCCGTTCCGATCGCTCCGACATGCACCATGACCTTTCCTCGGCCACGAGACAGGCGGACAACAAGCGCCACGATCTCCTCACGTTCACTTGGCTCGAGCAATAGGCCTTCACCGCTGGTCCCGCCGACGTAGAGTCCGTGGACCCCTTGGCCGAAGAGCCAATCGACGAGTTTTTCGAGCTCAGCAAAATCGATCTGTCCGCCCGATTTCATGGGGGTCAAAAGGGCGGGATAGATCCCTCGAAGCCGTTCCATCAGGCGATCCTCTCGGCAAACAAAGTGTCGGCGACCCGATTTCGCCCGAGGTTCCCCTCGAACCGCATGACGGCGTTGAGCCTGGAAGGGCTACTCGATCGCAAAACTCCCGACTCGCCCGGAAGGGCGATTCATCAAGGACTCGCTGCCGGCGGAGCCGGGCGCGCGGGTACTTCTGTACCCGGCGTTGGATTCGCCGGTACTTCTGTGCCCGACGCTGGTGGCGTAGGAACCTCTGTGCCCGGCGTTGGAGTCGGACTCGAGGGAGCAGGAGCACCAGGAAGATTCCCTTCGATCGTCGGCACGCCTGGGTTGGTGATGTCGCTCGGCGGGGCCGGCACGATGTTGGGTAGGCTTGGATCGATCGATGTCGGAACCTCGGGAACATCGGGGATCGCACCAGGTTCGATCTTCGTGGGCAAGTCGGTGCTCGTGGGCGGGGGCTGGTAATTCTTAAACGCGGTGTAGAAAGTGGCAGCATCTTCCTTGGAAAGATTATCGAGACGAATGCGGGCCAACTCCGCGACCGGATCAGTGGGGTATCGGTCCAAAATCTCTTGATAACCCTTCTTCGCTTCCTCGACCATCGACTGACATTCCTTCGCCAAGGCGCTCCCTAGGAGCGATTGCGTCTTGACGGCATCGGTGGCCGACGTCGTGCCAGCAGCATCGAAATGCTCGACCGCTTCTGTCAGCAGGCGAATCGCTTCGCCCCGATCGTCGGCCAAACGGTCGCGACCTTCATTGAGACGAATCCACCCGAGCTTGGCATGGGCCAGCGACGCCAACGAGGTATTCGGATAGTCCGCCATCACCTGCGATAATCCGTCGGGCGTGGTCGCGGCGGCAAGCACGCTCCAACCCTCGCGCATCTTGGTTTGACTGGCTTGATTCATGAACGCCAGCGCCACCAATCCGACCGCCACCACCAATCCACCCAGGCCGACATAGCCCAAGTAGGGACGGATTCGTTCGATCCCATTCGTCAAGAAATGAGCGAGATCATTCTTCTCTAGATCGTGGCGTTCTTCCGAGTCCATCCGAGTCCTCTTAATGAATGTCGGCAACCGATTCCTGAAACGAAGCGAGCTTGTCCCAGGATTTCCCCTACCCCTGGATGTTACAAACCTCGACCACGGCCGGAAATCCGCCCATCAAGGGTTGTGGGGCCAAGCAGGTCGGTCCCATTGGCCCCAACATTCCTGTCACCTGGGCCGACCAGCCCCAACTTTTCCTGCGAAATCCTGTTACAAAGAAAGGGAAAGTGAGGGATTGCTCGGGCGCGGAAGCCGAGCCTACCTGCACCGGTCACGATTTCAGGGGCTAACCCCTGTCGGAGAATGCCATGGGTCTCGGTTTCTGGGTTCGGGAGATCATCGGCTGGTGCCTGGTCGCTTTGGGTATCTATGGCTTCTGGATCACGCTTGCGTTTCTAGCGGTCCAGCCGGCCCGACTGATCGAAGGGAGCACCACCGCCGTGGTGTCGACGGTTTTGTTTCGCGGGGGATTGTCGTTGATCCGCGTGGCGACGGCCGCCCGGATCGTGCTGCAATCGCGCCCCACTTCTCTTACCAAGAAATAAAACGAGGACCCGCCGGCTTTCGAGCCCGACGGATCCTCTCCCGCAGCATGTCCGAGAGAACAAACGAAGCCTGATCGTAGGCTTCTCATTGAATTCTGATTACTTGGTCGCGGACCGTTGTCGGCTTCGGCGATGAACAAAGAAGCCTGCCGCGGCGACACCCGCCCAAACCAGGACCGCCGACGGTTCGGGGATCTGGTTGGCATCGGCTGCAGTCATCTGCACAAAGAGATAGTTCGTCAGCGTCGAGCCCCTGGCAAAGAATTCATCCCAAGCAGCTTCGGTCCCTGGATTGGGGATCAGCTTGCCGAAGATCTTCCCGCCGTTATCGAGCAAGTGCTGAGCCAGCGTTTCTTGAAAAGGAAGGCCGCCCGCAGGACCGGGGTTGGTCGAGAAGATGACCTCGCCGGTTTCGTCCGCAAGATCGATAGTCCTCGAGAAGTTCAATCCCGAGTCGATACCCGCCAGTGCCAAGGTCGCCCCCAGATCCAACGAGCCACTCTGACCGGGCGGAGGATCAAAGGACCAGACATTCGAGATCACTTCGACCTTGAAGTCGGCAGGATTTGATGGAAGCTCGCTCAGCGAGCTGAGATCGCCCCCCGCGAGGAGATTGAACACCAACGTTCCATTGGTAGCGGTGATCGTTGCCGGCCCCGAGAAAATCGGACCAGCCTGAACGACCGTGGCCAACGCCATACCGCTGAGCACCAGCGACCATGCGCGACGCAGAATCATGGGATTCCCTTTCCTAGATGAACATGCCAGCGGAATCGAACCGCCTGATTTCCAATCGGCCATACGAATAACCGCTGGGACGATCGATGCAATCCAGACCCGCGAGACTCTGCCTGAATTTGAAAAGTTTTCCTTATATTTCGGTCTCTTGAAGCCGAGCGACCGACATGAGAACGATCGACGCCTCACCCAACTTTCGCGAGCCAACTAATTCCCCAGCCCTGCCTCGGTCTTGCGAACTTGCCAATTCTCCGTCGGTGCGAGCTGGCGTGCCTTCGCAAAACACTGTTCGGCACGATCGGCTCGGCCCGTCCGGTCATGGATCTGTCCCATTCGAAACCAAGCCGTAGCGTTGTCGGGATCTCGCTGCGTGAGGGCTTCGAAGTATTGACGAGCGACATCCATTCGATTCATTCGCAGGTGCAGCGTCCCCACCGTGTCGAGTACATCGACCGGCACGATCGGCGACGGCTCGCTCGCTGCCGGCACATAGCGAAGGATCGTCTCTAGCCCTCGCTGTTCTTTGCCCAGAAGGACACCCAGTGTCCAGGCGAGGTTGTTGGCCGCCGCGGTGCTAGTCTTATCGATCGCAAGGAGTTTCTCGTAGATCGCCGCCGCCTTCTCGAAGTGGGTCGCATCATCGCTGTTGGCGCCCAAACGGGTCTCGGTGTCCGCCGCCAGCATCAAGGCATGGACATCTCTCGGCTGCGCCACCAACACCTGATCAGCAAGCCTTGCCGAGGTCGCGTAGTCGCCGGCAATGAAGCTGGCTCGCCCGATGGCCAACAAGTTCTCGGGCGCGCTCCCCTGGGATTCGAACTGAGAAATGATCTGTCGGCATCGATCGGATTGGCCCGCGGCGAAAAGGACATTCATGACGGTTTCCAACTCTTCACCACCGCGAATCCCCTCTTCGAACACCGACCAAGCGATCTTGCCTGCTTCTTTCGCACGAGCATCGCCGCCGCGTGCCAGCAGCGCCCGCGCTAAGAGAAGGCGCATCGACCGATCGCTGCTTTGCTCCTTCAGATACTCTCGGCAAACAGCTTCGGTCTTGGCCCATTCCCCGGTTTCGCCATACAGCCGAGCGAGAAAAAGAAATGATGTCGGATTGCCAGGCTGCTGACGACAGACTCGGCCGACCAGATCAATCGCCTCCGCGAAACGTCCCTCGGCCGCACGGATGCGGGCCATCAGAAATGTCGCGGGGATGTAGCTCTTCGCGTCGGCGGCAGCAACCTGCGCGAGTTCATCCGCACGTTTGAAGTCTCGTTTCGCAAACGCCAAAACCGCTTTCGTGTAGTCGACCATCGCACCGGTCGCCTTCGACGCTTCCAACTTTTCGATGGTCCGCTCGGCCATCGAAAGATCTCCCTGCAGCGCCTTGTACTCGGCCAAAGCCCCCACCAAAGTCTGGTTATTGGGCTGTGCCGACATCAGCTTCTCGATCGTCGGCTCGACGTCGCGAGGCAGGCCAGTCTGCACCAGCAGGCGGAAGTAATTCTCGGCAATCTTGGGGTTCTTAGGATCCTCTGCGATCATGACCGAAAGAAGGCTCATCGCCTTATCCATGTTGCCGATGGATTCATGCATTCGTGCAATCAGGTATCGAGGATCAGGCAGCGAAGGATAATCTCGCTTGGCTTTCTCCGCGAAGGTCGTCGCTTGCTCGACGTGCCCCTGCTTAAGCAACATCTGCACATAAAGAGCCAACACCGCGGGATGACCCGGACACTTTTGCCAGGCATCTTCGATCGCGGTCTTGGCGGCGGCATCGGCCTTAGTTTTCTCTAGCAGATAGATCCGCAGCACGTGGATCATCGCGTTGCTCGGCTGGCTCACGACCAACTTATCGAGGCGTTCCTTGGCCGCAGCATAGTCGCCGAGCTCGACCAGAAGCGATGCCTCTTGCTCGCGCAGTGCCTCACTTTCAGGAAAACTGGTGAGCCCCTTCGATAGATACTTGCCGGCCATCTTCGGCTGACGAACGTAACGAAATGCCGACACCACGAGCAAGTAATCCGCCTCGGTGGGATTCCCCTTCAGGATCTCCGTCACTTCCGCGTCGAGCATTCCCCAGTTCTCTTGACGAGCTAAGAGCCGAAGAAGCTGCACTCGCAAATCGCGAACCTCTTGTCCCTGCTTTTGGGCGTTGGAAAGAACTTCCACGGCTCGCGATGTATCTCCCTGACGAAGCAAGGATTCGAACAGGGCTTGCACCGCCTGTTGCCGATTGTTTCCACTCGCGAGGCTTTGCTCGAAGAGCTCGGTGGCGGCGGAGTAATCTCCCTTTTGAGCAGCAAGATGGCCCATCAAAAACTTCAGTGTCGGATTGTCTGGATCCTTGGCGGCAGCTCTCTCGACAAACTCTTGTGCCGCCTTCATATCCCCTTGCAACGCCGCACTCCGCGCGGAAAGACAATCGACCGTGGTGGCGTTGATGTTGGGATCTTTGCCCATCTCTTCGAGCAGCTGATGTGCCCGCTCAAACGACCGAGCGGTGAGAAGCTTCTCGACCAGCCGAATCTTAATGGAAGCATCTTCGGGTAGATCCGCGCGGGCCTTCTCAAGGACGGCCGCTGCCTTTTCTCCTTGCCCTGCTTGCTCATAAACGTCCGCCAAAAGAACAATCGGAGCGATGGCCTTGGGATCTTTTTCCTTCACTTCGAGAAGGATATTCTCGGCATCGTCGAATCGCTCGAGTTCCATCAGACGTTGCACATCGACAGCCAACAAGAGCGCGGAATCGGCATGAGCCTGCCGACCCTGAGCGAGAAGTTCGTCCGCTTCTCGTCCCTGCTTCTGACGAACGAGATGACGATACTCGATGGCTATCGCCTGGTCGGCCATATTCGTTGAACGTAGTTCCTTCAACACCTCTAGAGCTTCGTCGTTCTTTCCTTCGGTGAGGAGAAGCTTGGCCCGGGCGAGTTGAATCACGGGCCGAGAATCATCATCGGCCACACTTAAAGCCTCATCGAGATCTTTTGCTGCCGAGGCAAAGTCGCCCGCTTGTAATCGAAGCTGACCCATCAAGGCGCGACCAACCAAAGTCGTGCCGCCGGCTTCCATCAACTCGCGGGTGACCGCGACGGCTTGTTCGCGATAACCTCCCTCGGCAAGCGCCAGCGCCAACCATGCCTTGTATCTCGGCGATGATGCCCCTAACCGAATACCTTGTTCAAGATGCTGGCGACCTTCGCTGATCATTCCACGACGAAGCTGACACAATCCGTAAAGGGCTTGGGCGGCGCCGACCTCGGGGAGTTTCTGCAACGACTGACTAAGCAATTCGGAAGCGGGAGTGAACTTTCCCTGTTGCAAAAGTCGGTAGCCTTCCAACATTTGGCCGATCGGCAGAACGGCAGGATTGGCCAAAAGGACCTGAATATGCGGCTCGGCCAACTCTCCTTTCCCGTCGTCAAGAAAATGCTCGGCAAGCCAAAGATCCGCGTCGGCAAACAGTTGCCGAGTCTCTTTGCCCTCGGCATCGGCCATCTTGATGGACTCTTCCAACAACTTTACCGCTTGATCCACCTTTCCCATCGCACGCCAGCGTCTTGCTTGGCCCACGTATAGCGTCGGGTCGAGAACCTTTGCCTGCGCCGCCGTCTCAAAGACCTCATCCAGAAATGTGTTGATCGATGGTTCCAGATTGCTGTATGTCGCCGCCAATTCGCTTGATCGGCTGGCCGAGTCGGGAATCAACCGCGTGGCCGTTTGCAGAATCAATCGAGGCGAGAGATGTCGCGTCGCCAATTGACCCGAAAGCGAGCGAAGCTCTTCAATCGAAGCATTCACTTGCTTTTCGATTGTCGCCGGATCCTTGGAACCTTGCGATCGTCGGATCCGAAGCTCGACCATCGCCAGTCGATCAGAGATCTCCGTGAAATTGGCGGACTCGTTCTGTGTCAACCAATCGTCTGCTGACTTGGCTAGATCGTTTCGATCACGGACCATATCACCTGCCTGCGCTAGGATCCAAACGGTGCGCGGCCGTAACGGCTTCTCGTGAGCAATCAAATGATCGAGGTACGTGATCGCCTCTTGCGAACGGGTCGGCACCAGAGAGGCGGCCACGGCATACTCGCAAACGATGTCCGTCGGGTTGGTCTCGAGAACTCGCCGGGCGTGCTGCGAAGCGGAATGAACATCGCCAGCATTCAGAAAGTACGACACCAACAGAAGTGAAGCCTCGTGCAATTTGGGATCCTTGGTCACCCCTTGTAGAAGCTGACGGACGGCCGAGATGCTTCGTAGATCGGTCGGAGCCAAGTCGGTCAGCGACTGCCCTTCGAGCAGAACCATCGCCTTCAAAAGATGGGGCTGACCAGCATGGCCTTTCGCGCGAAGGAGCTTTTCGACTTCGATATCGGCCGCGGGATAATCCTTGGCTTCGAGCAGTTTTGTCACCGACTCGACGAGCGCCGCCGACTCGTTGGAACTCTTGTAAAGCGTAAAGTAGCCGACCGCTCCACCGCCGACGATGAGCCCCACCGTTGACAGAACAACCAACAATCGACCCCAATGAATACCCATGAAAAGCAAACTCCCTGTTGCAGCTCGATCGCGCGTGGACCCGAGGCGGAGTTTGGATCGACCTCTCGGTCGAGAGGAATCCAATCCCCGCAGAATCAGGTCGACAACGACCGTTTTTGTGGGCCGAACCCATCACCGTTTTCGAAACAACACCAGGCAAAACGGCGGACGATCTTGGTCCAATCACTCCGCTGGCTTGGACCTTGCCGGTCCAACAGACGGAGGAAACATGGGAAAGCTAAGGGGCATTTCAAAATGTCACAAGGGGAGTTTGCCCCTTCGCAGAACTCGGAATGACTCAGGGACGATGGTCCTGGCTGGTTTCGATCGATCGCCGACGATTTTTATCGACGGATT
Organism: bacterium; assembly: GCA_019753235.1. Classification (GTDB taxonomy): domain Bacteria; phylum Planctomycetota; class Planctomycetia; order Kolteriales; family Kolteriaceae; genus JAIELF01. The sequence continues at coordinate 225,639 of JAIELF010000010.1, read as the reverse complement.
ACACAAAAAAAGGAGCGGAGGACGGTGAGGATCGCGGAGTCATCGGACCGGGTTCTGCGTGGCGAATGGCTTGCTAAACCAGAGGTGTCTGGCGGATCTCTCGGCGGGTCGTGGTTCCCGTCGTGCCGATTTGTACCACCGTCTTCGAAGCAACAACGTTACCCAGGTAGGCCGCCTGCAGAGGGGACGCCCCGGATGCCAGGGAAAGAACGATCCCCGCCGTCGCGCTATCGCCGGCGCCACAGATATCGAGCGGTCCATGAACGGGGATGGCCGGCACAAGTGTTTCTCTCTTTTCCTCGACGACCAAGATTCCCTTTTCGCCGCGGGTCAAGAAAATCGGTTTGCCCGTCCGTTCGAAAAGAGCCCGTCCTGCCTGGAGGATTTCCTCATCACTGGCTTGTGCTCGAGAAGTGATCCGGGCAGCACGCATCGCTTCGGCCTCGTTCGGCTTAACGATGACATTTTGGTACTCACCCGCCGCCCCGCGCGAGTCGGCATAAAAGAGAGTCTCTTTGTGTTGCCGGGCCATGGTGCAAACAGCGTTGCGTACACGCGACGTTAAGACGCCGACATCAGGCCGAACAACTTGATCGAGCAGCACAACTACGTCCACCTTGGGGATGACCTTCTCGATCGCCCCGATGATGCGGTCTTCGATCTGTGGCGGGGTCGTTGTCCGATTGATGATATCAATGCGCTCGGTCTCTCGCTCGATGCCGTCGTCGATGCTCATCGGCTTGGTGTAGGTGGGCGTGAAACGAGATTCTTCGGTGAGCAAACCCTGTGTATCGACGCCTCGTTTCTCCAGTTCTCGGCGAAGGATAAATCCGTGTCCGTCGTCCCCGACCACGCCGACGGCAAAGATGCGACCCGCTTCTAGGGCGGCAATGTTATTGGCCACGGTTCCCGCGGCACCAGGGCTCTGACGGATCCCGACCACTTGATGCGCGGCCCGACCTGTTTCAACGCTTGGCTCGGCAAGCATCGGATCGATGATGAGGTATTGATCGAGGAAAAAGTCACCGACGATCGCAACACTTACTTGCGGAAATCGGTCCACGAAGGCAGCGAGTTCTTCGTGCCCGGAGAATAAATCGACCGGTCGAGCCTGTTGCATATTGACGCTTTACCTTCGACAGGGAAGGCAACCTCCCTCACGCAGACTTGAACATCAGCGCGCCGCAAGTTCGGCATTTGAACGGCCGACCATTGAGGAGTTCTTGCCAGCTTTGCGGTGGCTGTTCACTGAAGCAGCCTTGGCAGGTTCCGTTAACACAATCGGCTAGCCCCATGTCTCCCTTGGCAGCGACCATTCGCTGATAATCCCCCTGCGAGTCGCCGAGCTGTGGCTCCAACTTCTTGATCTGGTCCGAAAGGATTCCGACCTGACCTTTGAGTTTCTCGATCTTGTAGTCAACGACTTCCTTGTACTTGGCGAATTCTGTCTCCGCGAGGGACAGCTCGGCTTCGCTGGCTTTGACAGTCGCACGCATCTCCTCTTCGAGAGTGATCTTCTCAAGGATTTCATCCTGCAGCTTGTCGTTCTCGCCGGCGATGCGCTTGATCTCGTCCTGGATGACCTGATATTCCTTGTTGGATTCCGCGACGTTCAGCTTCCCCTTCAAGTCCCGAATCCGCGACTCTGCTTGCTTCAGCGAAAGCTCGCGCGAGTCGGCTTCCACGCGGACCTTTTTCGCCTCTTCCTTCTCGGCGGCGATCCTGGCTTTGATCTTCGCGACTTCATTTTCTTTGGCTTTGAGTTGCAGCGGAGCTCGCTTGATCTGCTCTCGCAAATCCGTCAGCTCGACGCGTGCCAGGTAGATCTCTCGGAGGACTTCGAGCACAGTCGCCATGCGGTGTTCGCCCGTTGATTTTCGATGAAAACGAACTGTTGATCCCGTCGATTCAGGCTATGGGACAAGTCTGGTGAATGCAATCGGGAATTGATCGAAGAAGTGAATGAACGTTCACAACTCTTGCATCAACACAGGCTTGATAACCTTGAATGTCACGCAACTTGACGAGTCGGATTCGGGGTTTCTCCCTCTTTTTTGGGAGTCCCAGGAATCGATATGGGACGTGCCGCCGAGGACGAAGATAGAGATGACGCCCATTCATCAAAGTTTTTCGACCAGCGCCGCACGGCAACGAGCCGAGGAAAATAGAAGGCCAATGCGAATCCCAGTGAACCGCCGGCCCAGCAGTCGCTTAAGAAATGTCTTTCCTTCCAGATGCGACTCGCGCCGCAACCAACCGCCAAACCGACCGCGACCGGTCGCAGAGGGGGATAAAAGGTAGCGAGAGAACCGCTGTAGGCCGCCGCCGAGGCGGTGTGCCCGCTCGGAAAAGACTGGTAATCACCCCCTTCGTTCCAGAAGCTCGGCCCGTGAAGGACCGTTCGGCCCTCGGTTTGATCGGGACGTTGCCGACCGACCACCCGCTTTACCAGTTCCACAGGCAACGTCGCCAACAGGGCCGTCCCAATCAACAGAACGACTCGGCTTCGGTGCCGGCGATCGAGAAACCACATCGCATAAAGAACGCACGCGATGAAGATGTTTTCTCCCCAATCCTCAAGCGAACGCATCATGCGAGTGGCGAGCTTTAAGTGATCGGGGATCGGACGTGTGTTGATATTCCAATTCGCATGGAACCATTCGTAGACCGGCCGATCGATCGCGAAACAACCAACAAGAATAACCATCGCTAAAGCGAATATTCCCCAGCCCAGACGCCGTGAGGGAAAAGGGGGATCATCAACCGGCAACGAAGAGTCATGCAAGGGAATCAATCGACGAATTCTCCCGATCGCTGGATCCGATCACGGGAATCCAACAAGCCGGCTCATCAAGCGCCCCGCACGGATTCTGGACAAGAGAGGATCGAAATGTCTCCCGGCTATCCAGGTGGCCATTTTTAGACGTAAGTCTTTACTTATAATTTATTTACAACGGATGTTATTGGCGGGCGACCTGTTGAAAAACCTCGAGTATCTTTCGGGCAGAGAGGTCGCTGGTATGCGCTCGGGTGACGCCCTGTCGGCCTTGATCGCCCAACATTCGGGCTTGAGACCGGTCGGCCAGCAGGGAAGCGATCGCCTCTGCCAAAGATCGGGTTTGTTCGGGTGGGACCAGGATGCCTCCCCCCGTCGAGGCGAGCAACTCGGGAAAGGCTCCGTGGGCAGGCTGCACCACCGGGACGCCGCTCGCGAGGGATTCAAGGACGAACAGGCCCTTCGGTTCGCGGTACGTGGTGGGGACGGAAAGAACGTCGATGCTTTGAAAGAAAGTTCGCTTTCCTTCGCGATCCACGATGCCGATATGCTTGAAATCGTCGGCGGCCCCGGCCTGTCCGATTCGGGAGACTTGCTCGTCGAAGAATGCTTGATCGCCCCCCCCCAGCCAGCCGGCCGCCCGTAGTTTCGTTTTCTCCAGGCCCGGTTGGCTCCGAATCATCAACCATGCATCGACGAGATGATGAAATCCCTTCGCAGGACAAATGCGAGCAAAGTAGCCAAGCGTGGGAAGGCGTTCGACAACAGGTTCGGTGGTCGGTTCGAAATCGCTGGCCTGGATCCCCAGGGGGATGATGTGAAATCGGGAACGATCGAGGTGCAGCAGATCGGCCATGAAGTCGGCGTAGTAGTTCGAAAAAGTGACGAACGCGTCGACGTCTTTACCGATCTGACTCAGTCTTTCGATCGAACGAGAGCGGAACGGCTCTACGAGATCGAGCAAAAAGAGATCGTCTCCTTGCAATGTCACGACGATCGGCACCCCGAGTTCTTTCTTAAGGGTGGGAATACATCCGCCGATGAGCAGATTCGTCAAGCCAACCACGCCAGGCCGAAGATCCTCCTTCAAATAGTCGACCAGTCGACGAACTTCGTTTGCCACGGGACCATCGATTCCCTGAAGCATCGACAGCGTTAGGCTGCCGAGATCTTTAGCACTGGTTTCCATGCCTCGCCCGGCAAGCCAACGAATGAGCCAGGGACGATCGAGCATCCAGCCGAACCAGCGGGGCAGATGCCGAAAGATGGGGTAGCGGTCCTGCAAATAGACATTGATGCCGCCAAAGAAGACCTGATCGATCGCGACACTCTCTTCATCGGTACGGATCGGCGTGTAGGTTGGGATGAGCTGGATATCGACGCCCATCCTTGTCAGGGCCGACGCCATCGCGTTGTCGCGCATGCAGCTTCCGCAGAACATCCCCGCCGCTCCTGCGGTAAGGTACGCGACGCGGGAGTTGATCGAGCTGTCATGAAGCAATTGAGACATCGACCGGACGCTCCCCAGGGGCGTAAAATCATCCCTTCTCCATCGATTGTAGATAGCGATCCCGCTCGAAGACCTTTCCCACCTATCTTCTCGGCGAGGATCCGACAGAGATATTCGTCGAAGCAAAGGACGTGGGGGAGTAGGGTCCCACTTTCCCGAAATGAGTCGACCTTACCGATTTTGAGGAGCAAATCGAATCGAAAAGGGCTCGGCGCGGGTGGGGCCGCGTCGGTTCATTGATCGGCTCTCCGGTAGGCACTAAGATAGACTGACAGCGATCGTCGCCGGGGAGTGGGGTCGATTCCTTATTCAAGGCGAACAGGACGCGATACCGATCGTCGGCGAATAACGGGACCGGCTCGCAGAATGACCTGACGAGTGGGGTAAGCCCGGGTTTGCGGCGATCGAACTACTCTTTCCTGAACAAGACGAGGAGAGTCCGTTGGAGCCACGCGATTTGCCTGTGGGCCCCAGTGACGGTCCTTCTCTTGGACCCTCGACGCGAAGTGTGCACGCGGGCGAAGATCGCCAGAAGCCGCACCACGCCATCACCGACGCGATTTATCTCAGCTCTACTTTCACATTCGCCAACAACGACGAAGTAATTGATTTCGTCACGAGCAACGCCAGCCGACATGAGTACGGGCGCTACAGCAACCCGAGCGAACAAGTTGTCGAACAAAAGCTGGCCGAGATCGAAGGAGGAGAGTCCGCTGTCCTCTTCGCCAGCGGTATGTCCGCCCTCACCACCTTAATGCTAGCCAAGCTGCAGGCGGGCGATGAAGTCGTCTTCTTCGACGAATGCTATCACCGCAGTCGTGAGTTCTGCGCCAAGCACTTGGCGAAGTTTGGTGTGGTCACGCATCAAGTAAAGACCGGCGACTTCGATGCCTTCGAAAAAGCGATCTCTCCAAAGACGAAGATGCTGATCGCGGAATGCCCCACCAACCCGCATCTTTCGGTTATCGACATCGATCGATTTGCTGCCATCGGTCGCCGACATAAAGTCACGACCCTCATCGATGCGACCCTGGCAACGCCGTTCAACTTGCGGCCCCTCGAGCATGGCGTCGACTTGGTGATGCACTCGGCTACCAAGTATCTAGGTGGACACAACGATCTTCTCGCGGGGGTCGTCATCGGATCGGCGAAAGTCCTGGAGGATGTACGTTATCTTCGCGGCATCGTTGGTGGTATCAATTCGCCGCACGCCTGCTACTTGTTGCAGCGAGGGCTGAAAACGCTTGCTCTGCGGATGCAGCAGCACAATAAGAATGGACAGGCTCTGGCCGAGTTCCTGGCGAAGCATTCCAAGGTTGATCGGGTTTGGTATCCCGGCTTGCCTTCTCATCGCGATTTTGAAACGGCCCGGACGCAGATGGCCGGCAACGGCGGCCTTCTGACCTTCACCGTCAAAGGGGATGCTCGCACCGCCAGTCAATTGGTCAGCGGTGTTCGGATACCAAAGATCGGCCCCAGTCTGGGCGGAGTCGAATCGTTGATCGAACAGCCCCTCTACATGAGCTATTTCAGCATGACTGCCGAGCAGCGTGCAAATGTCGGCATTGAAGACTCCATGATTCGCGTCGCCCTGGGAATCGAAGACACAGACGATCTATTGGCCGATTTCGAACAGGCATTGGCATCGTTGCCCGAACCAGCCCACGCCGAGACCAGCCGATCCGCGTCGACGCGCTCTTAGACCCGTTGACCCCGAATCGTAACGGATCCGAGATTGCCGGCCCGCACGGTCTCTTTTCAGAACGAGGTATTTCGCCGATGATCCCATGAACCATGGCGTTGCCGCGCTGGTCTCTTACGCTGAAAGAGTCCCAGAGGAGCCAGGGGAGACGCGACCGTTGAAGTTTCAAACCCGCGCCATTCACGTCGGCAACGAGAAAGACCCGCAAACCGGTGCGGTCGTCCCGCCGATCCACCTTGCCACCACTTTCGTGCAGTCGGTCCCCGGTGTTTGGGAAGAGTTCGACTACTCGCGGAGCGGAAACCCAACCCGAGCAAATTTTGAGAAAACGATCGGCGACTTAGAGGGTGGAGTTACCGGCTTGGCGTTTGCCTCGGGCATGGCCGCCATCACCAATGTGATGATGTCGCTTCGGCCGGGCGATCAGGTGCTCGCTGGACGAGATCTTTACGGCGGCACCTATCGATTGTTACATCACGTCACCAAGAAGTTCGGCATCACGGTGCAACTCGTCGATACCAGGGAACTGTCCCAGATCGAACAAGCCATCGAGCCGGCCACGAAGCTCCTTTGGCTCGAGACGCCCGGCAACCCACTTCTATCCATCACTGATCTCGCAGGTGCGATTGCCATCGCGCACGAACGGGGCGTGATGGTGGGGGTGGACAATACCTTTGCCACGCCGGTGCTGACTCGGCCCCTGGAACTGGGGGCTGATGTTGTTGTTCACTCCGCGACCAAATTCATCGGCGGGCACTCGGACGTTCTCGGTGGAGCTGTCGTCGCGCGCGAGAAGTCGCTTCGCGATCGTCTCTACTTCCTTCAGAATGCCACCGGTAGCGTCCTGGGGCCGTTCGAATCTTATCTTGCTTCGCGTGGGCTCAAGACGATGACACTTCGCGTCCGCGAGCAATGCCGATCGACCCAGGTGCTGGCAGAGTTTCTCGCTCGACATCCGAGGGTGACGAAGGTCCTTTATCCAGGTTTGGCGAGTCACCCAGGGCACTCGATCGCGAGCCGACAGATGGCCGGCGGATTTGGTGCCGTTCTCAGTTTTGAAGTTGCCGGCGACATCGACGTGGCCAAGAAGGTCTGCACGAAGACGCATCTATTTCAATTAGCCGTCAGCCTCGGCGCGGTCGAGTCGCTCATCGAGCATCCCGCGTCGATGACACACGCGACGTACTCGCCTGCGGATCGTCGCGCTTCGGGGATTGAAGATTCGCTGATCCGCATCAGCGTTGGCTTAGAGGATGTTGACGACTTGAAGGAAGATCTTGACCAGGCGTTATCGACCGCATCGTGACCCGAAGTGAAATCAGGATCCGTACATGAGAGGAACCAAGGACATGCACTCGATAAGGCGACCTTTGCGTCCATTTGCCCGGATCATTCAGACTCTCGTCGGGGCTTTCTTATTCACCGACGTTAGCGCTGCGCCCGTTTGGGCCGATGCCATGGCGAGAATGACGGCGCCGAAGTTGCAAGAAGTGCGGGAAAGCATCGAGAAGCATAAGCAGTCTCGCGAGGCGGTCTCCCTTAAGACACCATTCGAAGAGACCAAGGCGATTTTGCATTGCCATTCAAAATGGTCGCACGATAGTCGATCGACGATTGAAGAGATCTTGAAGGGTGCCCATGCGAACGGCGTGCGAGTGATCATGTTTACCGAGCATCCTGCCGACCACTACGACTTCATAGTTGACGGCCATCAAGGAATTCGCGAAGGGGTTCTCCTCATCCCAGGGGCAGAACTCAAAGGGATGCTTGCCTATCCGCTGAAGAGCATCAAAGGAATGGATTTCTCCAGTCCGCAGGAACAGTCCGACATGATCAAGCGGACCGGAGGGCTGGCGTTTTACTGTCATCTCGAAGAACGAATGGATTGGCAAGTCGCGGGGATTGCCGGGACCGAGATCTACAACGTGCATGCCGACGCAAAGGAAGAGTCGCGTCTCTTTCTTGGTTTGGTCAATCCACTCTTTTGGCTTCAGCTTCGCCCGCTGGTGGACAAGTATCCGCAGGAGGTTTTCTCGGCACTGCAGGATTACCCCAAAGACTACCTTCGTCGTTATGACGAACTGTGCCAGATGTTCCCGCACACGGGGGTTGCCGGGAATGATTCGCATCACAACATCGGCATCCGCATCATTCGAGGGGAAAAGGATCTGATCCTTCTGGAAGACATCATCGGGCAGAAAGTGGCCGAGCTATCGATCGGCAAGCTTCCATTTCTGGCCGCCTTGGCAGGAAAATCAAAGACCGGCGACGTCATTCTGCAAGTCGATCTGGATCCCTACGAACGCGCCTTTCAGCACGTGACGACGCATTTGTTGCTTGATGAGTTCTCTCGTGAGGGAGTCTGGCGAGCGCTCGAAGCGGGCCGAGCCTTCGTCGGATTCGATTGGATCACCGACACCACGGGCTACGTCTTTCAGGCCGAAACAGATAAGCCGATCGGTGTTGTTGGATCGAAACTCCCTTTTACCGCGGGGATGAAGCTGCGCAGCTTTGCGCCTCTGGAGGCCAAGCACCGGCTGATTCGAAACGGTCAAGTCTTCGGCGAAAAGACTGGACGAGACGTCTCGTTTGAGATCGCCGAGCCAGGCGTCTATCGCGCCGAGGTCTGGGTCCAGGTCGCAGACGAGGAACGGATCTGGATCCTCACCAATCCCATCTACATCAAGGGTGACGACACCCAGCCTTAATCTCTACTCGTCGCCTGCATGGGTCGACGATTCACAGGGTGGATGCTGACCGTTGATGGCCAAGGGAACGGTTTCTTCGTGATTGAGAGGCGAGCGGTCGAAGACATACTCTTCGACGATCTTTCCGCTGATCAAATGTTCCTGAATGATTCGCTCGAGAACCGGTGGGTCACACAAGCCATACCAAACACCTTCGGGGTAAACCACCGCAACAGGTCCGGCCGTGCAGACCCGCAGGCAGTTGACCTTCGAGCGAAACACGCCCCCTTGCTCGGAGAGTTCAAGATCCTTGAGCCGACCCTTGAGATACTCCCAGGCTTCGATGCTTCGCTTCTTTGAACAGCATTCCGGCTTGGTCGGGTCGGCACAGAGAAAAATGTGCCGACGCGTCACAGGGATCCCAAGTTTGGTCCCCTTCTCGCGAGCTTTGGCGAGCCGTTCTTCGTCCGATTTGCCCATCGGTTCTGTTTCTCTCGATTCTTCCGGATCCTCCGACAGCGACATGGCACCTCCTGGTGGATGAAGTCCAACATGGAGCGGATGGCTCGCTGTCGGCGAGGGTCTCCGTGGTATGGTTACTCGGTATTTTGCCGACCCGACGATCGGCCGCCGCTATTCGTTTTATTGTAGCCGATTTTCCGCTGCCGATTCGCGAGCGGACCCACCGGCCTGACCAGGAGTTCTCATCGTGATCGAAGTTGCCATCTGGCTGGCCTCGGTGTCGGCTGTCTTCGGATTGGCGTACTCACTCGGTTTTCAGGCAGGTCGTCTGGTCGGCAAGAGGGAAGGCTTTCAAATGGCACTGGTCCGGGCCGACGAAGCCCAGCGACCTTTGAACGTTCTTTACCGGGCTCTTGTCCCTCGGCGAGCGGCGTAGTCTCGCGATCCTTGTCGCCGATTGTCCTCGAATGTCTGGCAGAGGCGGATCCCCATCGAGTGCCGACATCATTCCAAAACGCGGGGCAGGACCGCTCGCGAGTGCTGAAGCCATTTTCGGTTCACGGGATTTCGGATCGGCTGGCCGGTCAAAATACGAACGGCCTCTTCCCCTGCTTTCGACCGCATCTCCATAAACGCTTCCATCGAGTAGAACGCGGCATGGGGGGTCAGGAGGATTTGCGGATGTTGGCGGATGCGCTCGTCATCGAGAGGCTCGCGCTCGACCACATCCAAACCTGCCCCGGCAATATGCCCTTCGTCGATCGCATCGACCAGAGCATTCAAATCAATGCAGGGTCCGCGAGCCGTGTTAACGACGTACGCCCCGCGGGGAAGTTGATGCAGCGTATCCCGATTGAGGATGTGATGCGTTTCCGCCGTCAGGGGCGTATGGACGGAAAGAAAGTCTGCCTGCCGAAGCATCGGCTCTAGTTCGAAACAGCGTTCGACGCCGATCGCTTTCTCATAGCCCGGCGGCTGGTAAGGATCGTAAATGATCACCCGCAGACCGAGAGCCTTCGCCCGAAGCGCCATGGCCGATCCGATCCGACCCGACCCTAGGATTCCGATCGTTCGGCCGCGCATTCGCGGAGCGCCGTAGATCAGTGTCGCATCCCATTCTCCTTGCCGAATCGAATCGTCGAGCTTTTTGAGTCGGCGGGCAATCGCGAGCAGCATCATCAACGCGTGGTCGGCTACATCTTCCGTTCCATAATCGGGAACGTTGCAAACAACGATGCCGTTCGCGCCGGCCGAGACCAGGTCGACATTATCGACCCCCACGCCACACCGGACGATCCCTTTCAATCGAGGGAATTCGCCCATCACGCGAGAGGTAATCTTGATGTCGTGAAACACGAGCAGCACGTCCGCGTGCTGGTAGGTCGGCAAGAGTTGAACGTCCTCGATCGCGCCGGCAAAAAGCAGGTCGGCATGCGGGGCGATGATCGGTCCTTCCCACGCAGGCTCCATGATGTAGTCCGTCACGACGACCTGCGCCCTGGCACTCATGATTGTTTTCCCTCTTCGTGGTACGCCGACCCATTCCTGGGACTGGGCTGGGACTGGGCAGACCCCGCTGGCAACTCTCCCCCTGCTTGGCCGTTATAGCGAAGGAAAACTGGGGGACGGCGTCAGGAAACTGGTGGTCGGCCCGCGGCGATAAAGAACTCTTTTGATAACGGCCCATGAATTCTTTCATTTTCCCCCGGCTAATCTTGAGACCACCTCCTTCTTTTTGGCATGATCAGAAGAGTCGATACTTTCACCCACCATCCGATCGGTCCCTTCCGAAGGAAACGGTTCCTGCGCGTGGCTGCCGACGAGGTTGAAACTTGAAGATACTGTCTCCATCGCTGATAGGCGTGATCGCCATGCTGACCCTAGTAGGGCCGACATGGGGTGCGAACGATTTAGCCGATGCGGCCGACGTGGTGGAAGATTCGGCCCGTGCTCTTCATGGCGTTCTCGACGATCATTTTCAGGCTTCGTCCCAATACCGCAGTTTGAGACTCACCGCCTCGCGGACGCATCGCTTTGCCGAGGATCTCGAAAACGCTGTCGAAAAAGGGGATTTTCGCCAAGCCAAGATTCTGCTGGAAAAGCTCGACTTTCATCAACGAGGCTTCGCCACCGACATCTATCGCCAATCGCCCGACGTCGTTCCATCCAAATCTCTGGGCGATGCGATCGACCTGATCCATCGACTCAGCCGAGAGATCGAATCGCTGCGGGCTCTCCTGGGGGCTGCCCTCCGTGTTCCGGTCGATGTGAGTGAGAAGGCTACTTTTGATATTGCCCGACCGGTCTCTCATGTCGTCAAGCAAGGGTCCCCAGTCAAGAAGGTTTCTCTGGACGGGCCGTTCATCGAGGAATGGTCCGATCCGGTCGAAGTGGAAGCATGGGACGACGTCATCGATGGAGAATGGATGGATCACGGCTCGTCCTTTCAACAGGGAGGGATGCAGACCAACACGTTGTTTCATGCGGACGGAAGTCTTGTCGATTCGCGGATCATCTATCGGGGCTATTGGGAACGGGTCGAAAACAACAATCGCATCCCGACCAACTGGGGTGGGGATTGGTTCGATCCGACCCGACCATCTCGCCGATTCGGACCGTTTGGCTTCGGCTCTGGATTTGGCTACGGCTGGAGCATTTACGCGACCTTCGGCCCTCCTTATCTCTCCTACTTCTATTCGGGCAACTACTTTTTCTCCTACTGAGCAGATCCATAGACACCGTCGAGGCATGACCTGCCGAGATCCCCTACTGACGATCAATTTCGCGCGAGCCAACATCTTTGGCATGTTCCATGCATGACTGTTTCGAACCGACGACGGAGATTCTTTCTGGGTGGGTAAGCCCGAGATTCCCCCGGCCGGCGGACTCGAAAGAGAAGGGAGTCACGCATGATCGCTCATCCATGGACCTCGGGGATCGTTGGCACTCTCGTTGGGGTTTGGCTTGTAGGCGGAGCCAGCACCGTCGCGTGGGCAAACCACCCGCTGGAACGGCAAGCCGAGTGCCTGGAAAACAAGACCGATAATCTCGCCGACGTGATCGACGATCACTTCGATGACACGCCCGACTACCGATATCTGTGCCAGGCTTCTGTCCAACTTGATGATTGGGCCGAGGAACTGGATGATGAGATCGAGGACGGCGATTGGGCCTGTGCCCAGCGGCTGGTATCGCAGATTGCCTGTGAATCGCGGAATCTCGAAGGGGCGATCGCTCGTCAACCCGCGTGCCATGTCCCCCCACGAGCCATGTCCCGCGCACAATGCCTGGTGCGAGAGGTCAGCATCGAGTCCAGCCAACTGAGTTCGTCGATCGCGTCGCTCATGGGAGAAGTCTCCCTGCCGATCAATCCGGTCGGGCCGACGGGGCCTTGGGTTGGGCCGAACCCCAACGTTCCACGGTATCCTGTCTATCGGCCAAGCTGGCCCAACTATCGCGATCCTCGCTTTCAACGAGGTTGGCCAAATGATCGCCCCTGGCCTGGGCCCCCCACGTGGAATGGCAATCCCTATGATTACAACTTCCAACCGCAGCCGATCCAGCCGCAACCAGGCTCACCGGGTGTTGATCGTCGGCGTCCTGGAATGGATTGGAATCGCGTGACCGGTTCGCCCATCGGCCTACCGCTATCGAGCCCGTTGAATCGCCTCTTTTGATGCGATGTCATGATCGCTGGAGGAGTCTGTGACCTCCGTCGGCGTTGCGTCCGACGGGGGTTCTTTCGTGACAGAGGGGATAGAATCTTCCGCGGGGGGCAGCCGGCCACCCATCCAAGCAAAAGCCTCGATCTGAGCTTCGGTGCAATAGGCCGACGTATGACGGGCTCGGTCGTCGCGAATAGCGGTCAGTTCAATCCCCTGCTTGCGAGCAAAGTAAACAAACGACTCTGCCTGTGCATCGAAATTGAAGTTATCCTGGCCGGCGTATCGGATATAGATTTGCAGATCGCCGTTCTGCAGCGGATTCGAAAAGAGCAGGTCCGTGGGGTTGGCTTGCCGAACCCGATGAATGACGGTCGGCCCCTTACCGAAAACGGGATGAATGAAGAACTTCGCCGGTACGTGAAGCAGTCCACAAAAGTATTGCGACACCTTTTGACAGGGCTGATACTCCTCCGCCCAGCGATACGTGCAGGGAGAAAAGTCCTCGAAGTATCGATCATGGCAATTCGAATAACGAAGATTGATCGGCCCAGAGATCACCGCCACCACACCGAACTGATGACGATGCTTGATGCCCAGCGCCATCGCCGGCAACCCGCCACCCGAATATCCGCTCAGGACGTTCGCGCTGGGCTGCTCGAGACATGAGTAATTCTTGTAAACGAAGGGGGCGACCTCTTGTATGAAGTGATCTTCGAATCGCCCCGAACAACCATTCACATACAGCGAGTTTTTCGCCAGCGGCCCGTTCTCGCCATCCAGGGTGGCGTCGGGGGCGGCGATGATCACCGGGGGCATGCAGCCCTTTTGAATCTTGCGATCGAGATCGACTAGGGCGGCATTGATCGGAAAAGGGGTCTCGTCCCCAAACGCACCATGGAGCCAAAAAATCACCGGATAGCGTTTCTGACTGCAATAGCCCGGCGGAAGGTAGACGTACAAATCGCGCTTCTGACACAGAATCGCGGACCAGACTCTATGGTCCGCACCATGATTGTGCGTGTGATCGACGAGCTGGCCAGCGAGCTCTTGATTGAGCTTGTCGATGTTGACAGGGGGGGTGACGAGCAGACCACCAAGGAACAAGGCGGCTGACCAAAGCGCGAGCAAGGCAATATCCTCCCCGATGTGCAACTAGATGCTGGAGTAATCGATCGACTAATTCGGACGATACCTGAAGAGCCGACCGAGACGAACCGCGGGCCGATCTTTCAACCATCTCGGAATGATCGTTATCGTTGGCGCTTGCGCCCGATTCGGTCGAGAAGAACTCACCGATACACCCCCCGAAGGGATAAAACCTGTCTCGCCGGCGAGGTCTCTCTCAACTCGGCGTTGCCTCAAACCGTCGGTCCAGAGATAATGATCTCTTCCCCATGGGAGGCAAAGCGTGTCCATGATGAGCATTTTGCTCGGCCTGCTGGTCGTCACCACCATCATCTTTCTGCACGAGTTGGGGCACTTCGCCGCGGCCAAGATGCTCGGCGTCCCCGCCCCTCTCTTTTCTGTCGGCCTGGGTCCGGTCCTCCTGAGGAAGACGTGGGGCGGAACCGAGTATCGGCTCTCGGCAATTCCGTTTGGTGGATTCGTCCTCTTCGGGCGGGGCGAGAACCTTGATGCCACCAAGGCCAGCGAGCGAATCGTCATCTATCTGGCAGGACCACTGGCTAACTTTCTGACGGCGTTCATTATCTTCGGCGGAGACGGGCGACTCTTTCTGGGACAGATGCAGGGAGTTCTCTCGGCACTGAGCATGCTCCTCACGGGGAACGCCGGCTTCGATCAATTGCTGGGGCCGATCGGTCTGATGGGCGTTGCCGGCGACCACGCCGCGGCGGGCATTGTGCAACTGCTCGGCTTCACGGCCCTCCTCTCCATCAATCTCGGGATCCTCAATCTCCTCCCCTTGCCGGTCCTCGATGGAGGTCAAATCCTCATTGCCATGATCGAGGGGCTCAGCCGACGCCGAATCCACATGAAGGTTCGCATCGCGATGGCGCTGGTCTGCTGGGCCCTGCTGATTTTACTCATGGTGCAGGCGACGATTGGCGACGTCGCGCGGTGGCATCGGGCTCCGCCCGCGGCAATGATCCCCATCGAATGGGCCGCCGGCTAGCTCCCCCCCATCCCGATGACGGAGCTAACCTTTTCCATACGCTGCTACTGACGTTTCATCATCAAAAACCGACGGCAGAGAAGGTATAGGGCAAGATTCATTCGCGAATCCGACCCGGTTCTCGAATCGCGGAAGGTTGATGCCTGAAGGAACATCCTGAGCAAAGTGGTACCAGATAAAGCCAATCGAAACGAGTCTTGCACGCATGGCCATGGGGAGCTTCTTCAAACGACTCGCGCAGGGTCTCCAAAAGACCGCGGCCAGCATCGGCGGCGGCTTTCGTCGCTTGCTAGGTAGACGGGTCGATCAAGATCTACTTGATGAACTCGAAACCACCCTTATCACCGCCGACTGCGGACTCGACGCGACCGACAGAATCGTCGCTCGCGTCAAGGATGCCTTCGCCCAGAGAGAAGTCACCGGCGACCTCCTCGACTTCGTCAAGAAAGAGATGCGGGGGATGCTGGAACAGGGAGGAACCGCGCTGGCATCCGTCGATTCACCCCCGACCGTCATCATGGTCTGCGGCGTGAATGGCTCGGGAAAGACCACCTCCATCGCCAAACTCGCAACCTTTCTCTCCAAACAGGGCAAGAAGGTTCTGCTCGGGGCCGGCGATACCTTTCGGGCCGCCGCCGTCGATCAACTCTCGACCTGGGCAGAGCGAACAGGATCAGATATCGTCAAGGCAAGTCCCGGTTCCGACCCGGCATCGGTCGCGTTCGACGCTTGCTCGGCCGGCAAATCACGCGGCGCGGATATCGTCATCGTCGATACGGCAGGTCGCCTGCACACTCAGGCTCCCCTCATGAAAGAACTCGAAAAAATTCACCGCGTGATCGGCAAAGCGATCCCAGGCGCCCCGCACGAGGTCCTTCTCGTCCTCGACGCGACCAACGGCCAAAACGCTATCCTACAAGCAAAACAATTCACCAAAAGTGTCGGCTGCACCGGCATCATCCTCTCGAAACTTGATGGGACTGCCAAAGGGGGCGCCGTCATCAGCATTCACGAACAACTAGGGCTCCCGGTCAAGTTCATCGGCATCGGCGAGAAGGCGGACGATTTGGAAGTCTTCGACCCCGACGCCTTTATTGACGCCCTTTTCTCCAGCATGTGATGCCATGATTGATCTGCACGAACGAATGATGGAACTCGCACTCGCCGAGGCGGAGATCGCCTTCCTTGAGGACGAAGTCCCCGTCGGCGCGATCATCGTTCACGAGGGGATTATCATCGGTCGAGACCACAATCGACGCGAACAACTTCGCGATCCCACCGCGCATGCCGAGATGCTGGCCATCACGCAGGCGGCCACGTCGCTCAACAGCTGGCGGCTGGACGGGTGTCAGCTCTATGTCACACTCGAACCATGCCCCATGTGCGCGGGCGCTATCATTCAAGCAAGAATATCAACCGTGGTCTACGGCACGCTCGACCCCAAGGCCGGCGCATGTGAATCGCTTTACCGGATCACGCACGATCGCCGACTCAATCATCGTGCCGAGAACGTGGGAGGAGTTCTTGCGAACCCTTGCGGCGAAATCTTGACTCGCTTTTTCGCGAAGCAGCGGGCCAAGGGCAAAAAGTAGCCCCTCGTCCTACCAAATCATTTTCCTGCCGACGCCGGGTACGCGAATGTCAGCGTGGCTGCTTGCATCTGACCCTGGTAGGTTTTGCCTTCGTAAGTTCCCGAAGCCTTTGTTCGGTGGACGACCGCAATCGCGTATCGACCTGGCTCGGTGATCTTCCAAACGAATCGGCCAGCCGAGTCTGTCGTCGCGGGCTGACTCGATGTCGCCCCAGGCGCGTAGAGCTTCAACTTCGCATCGGCCAGAGGTTTCCCCTCGGCCAGCACGATAATCGCAATCCCTTCTGCCGTCGCGGACGGAATCATCTCGAGCGCGGCAGCAGGAGAAGGACCAACCTCTTTCCAATCGCTGGCCGGCCCGAACATCGCTTTAGGGTAGAAGGTCAACAATGATTCGTTGTCAGCCGACTTACCAAAGAGTCCCCAAACGCATTTGCCTGAAATGGCACCGGCCGCCGTGAACTCTTTCTCGGCCGACAACCATTCATGTGCAGGATCCCACGCGAGCGAGATTGCTTCCTCGGCAACCTTGGCCGATCGAATCTGATAGGCGGTCGTCTTCACGCGGTCGGCATAGTCAGGGTCCCAGCTTCCATGCTCTCCGAACGACGACCGAGCGAGGATTTTGCCTTCCTGCTGATCGACTTCAATCCAGACAAAATGGCCCCACGCCGACGAGCCGACCACGCTCACCATGACAAGCCATCCGACAAACAGGACGCGAATTTGATTCATGGTTGGTCTCCCTGTTAGAATCCAGAGCGCCGGGCCGGGGAACTCCCGGGAGAAATCGACTGGGCAGGTAGCCAGCGATCTCTCAGCCCCATAAGCTCTCCTTAATGAAACTGAGTCTCAATTTCAACGAGGCACTATGATCCTCTCCTGCTTCCTACTCATGCTAGCCGATCCCATTCCGGAGCGAAACACCATCAAAACGCGAGAGCTGACACCATTGGTCGAACCGACCTCCAGTTTCGGCGGCGCGGTGCTGGATGGTTGGCTCTACGTCTACAGCGGGCACGTCGGCGGCGAGCACGAGCACTCGGCAGACAATCTCTCGGGACGATTTCAAAGGCTTTCCCTCACGGATCCGGCTGGCACTTGGCAAGAGCTTCCCCCCGGGATGTCTTTGCAGGGGGTCCCTCTCGTCGGAAGCGATGGAAAGCTTTACCGCATCGGCGGGCTCAGCGCTCGCAACAAAAAGGGAGAGGACGAAGATCTCCATTCCGTCGCGACCGCGTCGGTTTTCGATGTCGCCCATGGGACATGGTCGGAGCTTCCCGAACTCCCCGCCCCACGCAGTTCGCACGACGCGGTGATTGTCGGAGATAAGCTGTACGTCGTCGGCGGCTGGACTTTGGCCGGCGAAAAGAAAACGTGGGTCGATAGCGCTCTTGTGCTCGACCTGAAACAGCCGACCACAGGCTGGCGCGAAACGGCAAAGCCTCCGTTTCAGCGACGCGCTTTGGCCGTCGCGGAATCTCAGGGGAAGATCTACGCGATCGGCGGAATGGATCATCAAAACAAGACGTCCGATGCCGTCGACGTGTATGACCCTCAAAGAGATTCTTGGTCTGTCGGCCCTGCCATTCCCACTGAGAGCCGCATGAAAGCGTTCGGCATCTCGGCATGGGGACAAGGGGATCAACTCTTCGCCATGGGGACCGATGGCGTTCTCTGGAAGCTAGACCTGGCCAGCAAAGGTTGGCAATCAAAAGGAAAGCTCGACGAAGGGCGATTCTTTCATCGGCTCTTACCGGCCGGCCCCAGTGAACTTCTCAATGTGGGGGGAGCCAGCATCAAAACCGGTAAGCATCTTGCATCAGTGACGGTCGCCACGGTACCCTAAAGGCTGTGCCAGATTGGCCAGCGTCCCGCGGAGACGCATCGACCAGTTTTCTCTCCCGTCTTCGAACTGGTTGGTGACAGGATGTTGTCATCGCAACGCAACGATTCGCGCTCGCGCGAAGAGGACGGGAATCATGTCAACCCAACCAGCAGAACTTTTGCAAGCAGCCAAGCTCTTATCGATCGGTGAACCATTTTTAGCGGAGCGAACCGCGACCGCCGGTCTTCGCCGATACCCTGATCATGGTCGATTGCTGCAAGTTCGCGGCATCGCCAGGCACTATCTTCTGCACGTCGGGCCGGCCATTTCCGATCTGGAAGCGGCCATGACGCTGGTGCCGCTCGATCCGCTGGCTGTTTGGTGTTTGGCCGACGCCTACGAAAATCAACACCGAACTGAATTAGCTCGGCCGCTGGTCCGATGGCTGGTCCATCGCGCGGATTGTCCCCAACGGCTATTCCCTCGCGTCGCGCGAATGCTCACACGATTGGGTGAAGATGAAGCCGCCCTGCAAGCGTGGGAACATCTCGATCTTCTTCAGCCGAACGACGCATCTACTTTGTTCGAGATGGCCTATCTCATGAGCCGGCTTGGCTATTCGCCTCGCGTGGTTCTTCCGCGATTGCAGCGGGCGATGGAGCTTGACCCGGCCGAAATCTCCTACCGCGTTCAGTATGCCGTCATGGAACTCACGCTCGGCCAAAGCGATATCGGCAAGAGGATCCTCCTCGATCTGACGGCCGAACGAGTCGCTTGTCCCCATCTGGCAACCCGCATCGCGCGAGCGTTGGAAACGATCGAGCGACCCGACCGCGCGACGGCCTGGTGGCGGCGATCGATCGAATTGGCTCGCGACCCTGGGTATGTCGTCGAGTAATGACAGGTTTTCAACGCACGCCGATCTCTCCTGTTTCATCTTTGCCATGCTTCGGAAGGGACGAGTGACCCCTGCGGTGGTTTCGGTATCCTCATGGTGCGGGAATCTTCCTACCGAATCTTCCTTCCAAGGGGCGGGTGGCACAGCACGTGAGCGATCAAGGCGATGAACATGCCGACGATTCGCTTGACCCATCGGACTGGGACACGTTCCGGCAAACGGCTCATGACGCCATCGATCGAATGATCGACCACTTGAAAAGCCTGCGTGACCAACCCGCTTGGCAACCGATGCCAAAGGATATCCGCCAGTCTTTCGAACAACCCGTGCCGACCGAAGGGATCGGCAATGAAGCGGCCCTCGATTCGTTTTTTCAACGAGTTCTTCCCTACAGCAACGGCAATCAACACCCCCGGTTCTGGGGCTTCGTTCAGGGGACGGGACTTCCCTTGGCCGCCCTCGGGGACTTCCTCGCGTCGATGATGAATGCGCATTTGGCGGGATTCGATCAGGCCCCCGCCCGCGTCGAAGAAGAGGTGATCCGCTGGCTGGCGGAACTGATCGGGTTTCCTTCCAGCAGTCGAGGGCTTCTCACCAGTGGTGGCACGATGGCCGGCCTCTTAGCGATGGCCGTCGCGCGTCATGATCGGGCTGGTTTTGATGTTCGCGAGCAGGGCGTTCTTCCGTCGGCCAAGCGACCCATTCGAATCTATGCGTCGACGCAAACGCATCATTGGCTGGTGAAGAGTGTCGAAGCGCTTGGCTTGGGGCGAGGCTGCATCCACGAGATTGATGTGGATGACCAGTATCGTCTTCGTGTCGACGTGCTCGCTCGAGCGATCGAGCAGGACATTCGTGAGGGAAAGAGTCCGCTGGCAATCGTCGCCAATGTCGGCACCGTTCAGACGGGGGCCATCGATCCCCTGCAAGCGATCGCCCCTTTGGCCCGAACGCATCGCCTTTGGCTCCACATCGACGGAGCGTTCGGCCTGCTTGCTCGGCTCTCGCCGAAACTTGCTCCGCTGCTGGAGGGTATCGAACATGCCGACTCGGTGGCGTTCGACTTGCATAAGTGGATGTACATTCCCTTCGAGTCCGCGTGCGTTTTGATTCGCCAAGGGGATCTGGCCGAGAAGACCTTTGCGTGGAACACGCCGTATTTAGCGCGGGCGGCTCGCGGGGTGGCGGCGGGAGGAACGCCGTTGGCCGACCGAGGAATCGAACTATCGCGAAGCTTCAAAGCTTTGAAGGTTTGGTTGATATTACAATCGGTCGGAGCGCGGCGGCTGGGAGAGGCTATTCACCAGAATGTTCTGCAGGCAAAGGAATTGGCCCTGTGGATCGACGAGCATCCTTCGCTCGAACGAATGGCGCCGGCCCCGCTCAACATCGTCTGCTTTCGGTTCGTTGCCGAGGGTGAATCGGACGAACGCCTCGACCAGGTGAATGAGGAAATTTTGTATCGCGTTCAGGAGTCTGGCTTGGCGGTACCTTCTTCCACCAAGCTCGGCAAGCGGTACGTTTTGCGAGTGGCGATTGTGAATCATCGAACCAGACGGAGCGATTTGAAGTTGTTGATCGACGCGGTCGTCAAGCATGGCGAGACAATCATCCGCGAAGGAAATTCCGACGGGGGCAAGTTATCGTGAGCAACATGATTCTGGGGCTCTGTGTTCTTTTGGTGTCCGACGACAACGAAGTGGCCAACCTGCGATTGAATCAGATTCAAGTCGTCGGAACGCACAACAGTTATCATCAGAGGCCCGCCCCCGCGATGCTCGCCAGCGCGATCCGCGTCAACCCAGCAGCAAAAGAATGGGACTACTCACGATTGCCCCTGGCTCAACAACTGGACCATGGGATCCGAAGCTTCGAACTCGACATGCATCTACTGGGGAATGAATGGTTGGTGATGCATGTTCCGGTCTTCGATCCCAACTCGAGTTGCAAAACTTTCGGCGACGCTCTTCGTCAAGTAAAGGCCTGGTCGGACAAGCATCCTCGGCACGTACCGATTTCATTCCTCATGGAGTGCAAGGAGGAAGGCTTTGCTATGAGCAAGAAGTTCAGGCAGCCTGAGCGCGCTGACATCGAAAGGCTTGAGGCGATCATTCGAGAGGTATTCTCGCGCGAGCAGATCATCACCCCCGACGACGCTCGCCCCAAGGGGAACGCGTCGGCATCGCCCCGAGGGGCTTGGCCAACCCTGAGTCAGGCAGCCGGCAAAGTCCTTTTCATTCTTCATGAGACAGGGCGAAACCGCGAAAACTATGTGGCCGACCACCCGACCCTCGAAGGGAGACTCATGTTCGTCAATAGCGACCCGGACGCTCCCCATGCCGGCGCGATCGTGATGGATAACCCCAATAGCAATATTGCCGACCGAGCCCGGGAGGGGTTCTTTATCCGGACGCGTGCGGACGGTCGGGAGAACCCCTCGGCATCCCGGCGAGAAAAGGCGTTGGCGAGCGGCGCTCACATTTTGAGCACGGATTACCCGGCCGGGGAATACCCTTCCCATGAAGCCTTCGGCTTCCCGGACGAGGCCCCGGCGCGGATCAATCCAGTGACGGGTCCCGCAAACCGGGCCGGCCAGGCCATCCTCGAACCCATTCCTTAGACAGGGAAGACTTTGACGCGGACCCTGCCTGAGCCGGCATTTCTTTTGGGGCAGCCAAGCCGACAGTTGCGACGGGTCCTGCTCATTTCTTGAGCAAAATTTTGCTCCCGGCGAAAGTTCGCCCCAATTTCCATGATTCACCTGGCACCCACTCAGAACCTTTTGTTTGACGCAAATTGTTTTGCAATAAAAAGTTACATCTTGAAAATCAAAAGCGGATTGGACAGAGCGGCAAAACAAGCACGGAAAATACCGCAGCTTGGCCCGAGGCGTGCTTTCCTCTCGGGCACAGGTGAAACACCTTCGAAAAATACGATCGAGGGCCGGCGTTCGAATCGGTCGAACCTCGCGGCCTGTTGATATTGAGTCGGCATGAAAGGAGCGGCACGCGATGCGACCCCAAGCCTCTTGGTGGCAAGGTCTACTGGTTCTCGGTTTGGCCTTAGGAACGGTCAGTCAGTCTTGGGGCCAAGAGGCGGCAGCTCCCCCCGCGGAGCCGGCGGCGGCCGCTGCTCCTGCGGAACCTGCTGCTGCACCGGCCGAGCCTGCACCGGCCGAGCCTGCACCGGCCGAGCCGGCGCCGGCTGCTTCAGAGCCTGCTCCCCTCGCGGGGAGTGGCGACATCGCCTTTATGATTGTCTGTTCGCTGCTGGTCCTCATGATGACCGCGCCGGGCTTGTTTCTCTTTTACGGCGGCTTGGTCCGCAAGAAGAACGTGCTCAGCGTCTTCATGCAGTGCCTTTTCCTTTGCGGCATCAACTCGATCGTCTGGATGGTGGTGGGGTATTCCATCGCCTTCGGCGAAGATGGTCCGAAGATCTTTCCTAAGGGCTATGCCGAGGACAAATTCGCCGCCATTCAATGGTTCGGCGGATTCGACAAGGTCATGCTCGAGAAGGTCAACCCAACTCTCCCCGAGGGAGTTGATACCCCCGTTTATCGTCGAAGCCACATCTGGGCAAACGTCCCAGAACTTCTCTTCATGGTCTTCCAGATGATGTTCTACATCATCACGCCTGCCCTTATCTGCGGGGCTTTTGCCGAACGCATGAAGTTTAGTGCGATGGTGGTTTACACCGTTTTGTGGGGTTTACTCATCTATTGCCCGCTGGCTCACTGGGTCTGGTCGGGAACGACGGCATTGCTCGCTTCGGGTCCTTACCCTGGCCTCGACTTTGCCGGCGGTCTTGTGGTCCATGCGAGTTCGGGAATCTCCGCACTGGTATGTGCTCTGTTCCTGGGCAAACGTCTGGGATATGGCAAAGAACCGATCGTCCCTCATAACCTGACCTACACCGCGATCGGAGCAGCTCTCCTGTGGGTGGGTTGGTTCGGGTTCAACGCCGGTAGCGAAATCGGTGCGGACGAACGAGCGGTCGCCACCTTTGTTGCGACGCACGTCGCCGCCGCCGCCGCTCTGGTCTCGTGGTCGGTTGCGGAGTGGGTCACGATCGGCAAGCCGAGCGTTTTGGGTGCATCGTCAGGTATCGTCGCGGGTCTGGTCGTGATCACTCCTGCCAGTGGTTACGTCACCGCCACCGGGGCACTCATCATGGGCTTGGCCGCGGGTGTGATCTGCTTCACCGCCTGTGCGAAGATCAAACCCCTCTTCGGCTACGATGATTCACTGGACGCGTTCGGAGTGCATGGTATCGGTGGTATCACCGGTGCGATTCTCACCGCCTTCTTCGCCAGCGAAACCATCATGGGCCGAGGCAAGATTCCCGACAATCTGCTGGTCAATCAGCTTGTCGGTGTCGGTGTCACGCTAGTCTTTGCCGTTGTCGGTTCGGTTATCCTGCTCACGCTGATTAGTGTGACCATCGGTCTTCGGGTCTCGCCGGAAGACGAAATCGAAGGTCTCGACGTCACCGAGCACGGCGAATCCGGCTACGTCTTCTAAGTCGGAAAACCACACGGAAGCGCCCGTGGGCAGGACGGCCCCAAAAGGCCACGAGGTGGAAACCCCATCTCGTGGCCTTTTTTCTTTCTTGCACCGTCCCAACAAGCAATTCGTCAGGCTTCAACCGATCGCAACACTCCTGCCGCTCGCCTTCATGAAAATGGAAACTCGATCAGCACCTTGAGCGCTGACCCACCTTTTTTGGCCGTGTCATAAGCAGGCTGGATATCGTCGATCGAAAAACGATGCGTGATGATGGGACGGGGATCGACGCGCCCCGTTCGCAAGAGATCATACGCTCGGCGAGTGTCGGTTGGACCGCACGAGTACGATGGAAGCAAACGGATCTCGCGGAAGTAGAGTTCCCCCAGATCAAGCGACGTCTTCACCCCCGCCGCCGTCGGCGTGAAAAGCAACACCGAGCCTCCGCCGCGAACATACTTCGTCGCCTCTTCGATAACTGGAGGAAAACCAGGCCCGACCACCACATAGTCGGCCCCGGCAAACTTCTTACCCGCGAGTTCTTCTCTCATTTCCTCCGGTGTCAGCGCGCGTTGAGCGCCGACGTCGAGAGCTTTCGCTCGCCGCGAGGCATCGGGCTCGATCGCCCAGACTATTTTCGTGCCAAGCGCACGGGCCATTTGAATGTTGAGTAAACCCATGATGCCGCAACCGACGACGATCCCCAGATCCGCTTCGCGGTGATCGACCATTTGCAGAGACTTTACCGAACAAGCGAGCGGCTCGATGAATACCCCGATGTCGGGACTCACGTCGGAGATATCGAAGGTGTCGTACCGACAGTTGTCGGCCGGCACTCGAACGAACTCGGCCATTCCGCCCGGGTCAATGAAAGTCTTCTTCCATGTCTCGCACTGAACGAACTGTCGAAGCAGACAGAATCGACACGCCATGCAGGGGGCATGATGATGAACGAAAACAAGGTTCCCCTTCTCGATGTGCGTGACGTCGTCGCCGACTTGCTCGGCAAAGCCGACCACTTCGTGTCCGAGAACCGTTCCCACTTTCTTCGCGAGATACCACTCCATCAGATCGCCTGAACAGATCCCGCTCACGGCGGTCCGAAGAATAACATCATCGTGACTCTGCGGCGTCGGCCTGGCAACATGATCCACACGAAAAGTGGTGGGCGAAGTGATTACCGCTTGCTTCATGGTGGACAACGCGTGATTCTCCTTGGGGTTAACAGGCGGGCTCGGCCACCGATGTTGTTCCGCTGGTACTTTTGCCTGATTCGAAGAAGCCGGCAACGAGATAGAAGCATAATGCTCCGAGGAGCGAGATCAAAAAACTCGCGTTCCAATCAGCAACTTTATCGCCGTAGAGATAAAGGCCCAGACCGAAGCTTGACGATCCGATGGCCGTCCATTCTCCGCCCCATCGAGTAAAGAGCCCAAAGGCGACGACCACGAAAAGGCCCGACGCCCCCAACGACGACGCCGACTGCGACAGTTCGAAAACGCTTTCGGACGAGAGCGCTAACATGTACGTTGTCAGCCCGAGTAACACCACCCAGACTCGCGACCAGCGAAGCCGAGCCCGATCGGCCGACGTCGGCGACAACGGGAAAAAGTTATTGGCCATCAGCGTGGCTGACACCAAAAGACAGCTATCAATCGTCGATAAGAGAGCCGAGATAATCGCGCCGGCAAAAAGAACGTACAGAATCCCCGGCAAATACCGCTGCGCGAGAATGGGCAGAAGATGTTCGGGTTCGGCCATATCGGGAATGATCTGAGGGCCCAGCACGCCTAGAAAGATCGGCATCAATCCCACCAGTAGGTACATCGCCGCCGCCAAAAGGCAGTTATGACGAGCGATGGTCGCCGACCGCGAAGCAAGCGTCCGCGCGATCAATTCCTGACAAACAACCGCGTTGAGGATTGGAATCATCCAGGTATCGAGCACGACATACCACGGGCGCTCTTCATTCGTGGGAAAGATCTGAAACCGTTCCGCGGGGGTCGACTGGATCCACTCGGGGAACTCAGGCTGCATGATGACGATGACGAATAAGAGCCCCAGACCAAAGATGAGAGCGATCCCCTGAATCAAATCGGTGATAGCGTCGGCCCACATTCCGCCGGCCACGGTGTAGATCAATGTCACGATAAGAGCGAGCAGAATCCCCGTGCTGATGGGGAGGTTGGCCGAGACGTAGAGCACCTGTCCGAAGGCGCGAAGTTGCGATGCCCCCCAGAGCAACGAAGTCGGTACGAGCAACAAGACGGCGAGCTTTTCCATTCGGGGACCGAATCGTCGACGGAAGATATCCCCCATGGTGAGATACTGACCCGTCCAAAGTCGGTAGGCGAAGAAAAGTCCCAACACAACCAGGCAAAGTGCATAGCCAAACGGGTCGACTTCCCCCGCGACGAGCCCGCTCTCGTAAGCTCGGCCAGCCGTCGCGACGCAAGACTCGGCCCCGAACCAAGTCGCGAAGATGGTGAACGTTCCCATCCCGTAGCCCAGGCTTCGCCCCGCGAGTACGTAGTCCTCGTTCGAGCGGACGCGAGTCGAAACCGCCGCCCCGACGATCAACTGCGCCAGGATGTACAACAGCAACCCGGTCAGGATCATCCCGCGTGCTCCTCCGAACGTTCCGTTGGCCCCGCGACGGGGGCGGGACGCTCGCCTTGGTAAACGTATGAATAAAGGGCCGGGATTACCCTTCGGGTAGTGTCATCTTCTAGGAAGATTCCTCGAGCAAGGAGACCAACCTCGTGAACGCGCCGACTGCCGAGATCGTCGAACTGAAAAAGCAGATTCGCGAAGAGTCCCACGCTCGTCGAAATGCACAGGAAAACAAGGACGACCTGAGCCGACAGATCGTTGCTCAGTTCCGAGGCCTCCCCGAGTACCAACGCGCCCACACCATCATGTACTATCTCGACGTTCGGTCCGAGGTCCGGACTCGGCATGATCTTCAAGATGCCATCGCCGGCGACAAGAAGATCGTCGTTCCTTACTGCGTTGATGGTTTTCTACACCTGTTCCACCTGACCTCGCTGGATGAACTCGAAGTCGGCATGTACAAGATTTTGGAGCCGAAAACGGAACTCCGCGATGTGGCTCACAAAAAGGTCGATCCCAAAGAACTCGATCTCGTGATGGTGCCCGGCGTCGCGTTCGACAAACGCGGGGGGCGAATGGGCCACGGCAAGGGATACTACGATAAGCTTCTCGAGCATGTCCGGCCCGAAGTGCCGCTGGTCGCTCTTGCCTTTGAGTGTCAGCTCTTTCCCGAAATCCCCGTCGCGCCCCACGACGTTTTCATGACGAAGATCATCACCGAGAAGGCTGTCTACGAAGGACGAGGACGCAGCGCGCATGCCGGCTGAGATAGAAGATACTTACGCGGAAGCCTTTCGCAGCATCTATGGCGAGATCTTGATCACCGCGCGCGATCGCCGTCGGGTGGACGACGCGCTTCATGCCTGTACAGGCAACGCATCGAGCACTATTCTTTGCGACTGCGAAGCGGGAATCGATCGCTATGTGGGGCCGGGGGGAGACGAAACGTTTGTAACCCCCGATGGTCGGCCCGGCGCCATCGTGCAATTTCATCTTCCGCGATTCAAAAAAGAGCGAGAGAAACTGCTCGAACGTTCGATGCTGGTTCGGATCAGTCAGAATGTTTTGACCACGCCGACGGCGGCCTGCTTCAACCTGCTCGATTCAGACCCGTACTTCAAGCTGGGACGAAAGATCTCCTTCTTCGGTGACGGTTATCAGTTTCGCGACGAACGTTTTGGCCGAAACGTCTGGGTCATTCCGATTCTTGGCGGAGAGTTCATTCTCGATCGTCGTTTCGGCTTCAGCGATGGATTGATGGGTGGAAACATCTGGTTTATGGGGGAATCCGTCGACGCCGCCCTCGACGCATGCGAACGAGCCATCGAAGAGGTATGGAAAACGCCCGGTTGTATCGCGCCATTTCCGGGCGGGCTTGTCAATTGCGGATCGAAGGCGGGAAGCCGATACTCTTTCTCGATCGCCAGCACCTATGAGAACTTCTGCCCGACACTCCGTGAGACCTTGGGCGACGCCTCCCGCGTGCCGGCCGGCGTCAACTCGATCCTCGAAATCGTCATCAACGGGCGGGACCTTGCCACGATCGAGAGAGCGACGCAAGCCGCCGTCAGAGCGTCGGTCGATACGCCGGGACTGGTTCGAATCTCGGCCGGCAATTATGGCGGCAGGCTCGGCAAGAACTTCATCTACCTTCGCCCGCGCGATGACGGATGATTTCTCCGATCACGGCCATACGAAGATCTTCCTCGCGACTGAGTGACATACCGCTGACACTAACTCGCTCGGTTTCGCGTCACGCTTGGTGCCCACGATCGCACACCGGGGCGACCCGATGAGAAACAGCCTTGGTCCCAATACGAACGCCCCCCGGGATCTTTTAGCGAGCGACGTCATCATTTGTGCCGGCGAGGATCCAAACGAATTAGCCCAAGCGATCAACGGCATTCCTCTCGTGGAAGCCCCCTACTCGTATCGCTGCTACCGATTCTGGAAATCGCCAACGCTCACCGTCATATGGACCGGCATCGGGACCGGTTGTCTCGAACCGCTGCTTTACGAAATACTCTCGGCCGGCATCGTGAAGCGAGTTTGCTTGGTCGGAACGGCTGGGACGATTCGCCCCGCTCTTTACACACCTGGAACTCCCTGCTGGATCGAGTCGGCCTATTCGCTTGGAATGTCGATCGACAATTGGGTGGGGCCGGAACCCATCCATCCAAGGTGGGAACAACCGATCTTGCCGAACGCGCCCCGGGCCTCGATCGTCTCGACCGATTTCTACTACATCACTTCGCCCGCGGGGCTGAAGCGATTCGAGTCTTATCTCCCGGTCGGCTACGCGGATCGTTACCGCGAGCGAACCGATCTTTGCGATATGATCGACATGGAGACAGCCGCCTTTTTCTTCTTCTGTCAGCTTTTCGGTCAGCAAGAGTTGATCGAGTTCGTCGCCGTCAAGGGTGCGTCCAACAGCGTCGAACACCAGGAAGAACAAGTGATGCATTCGGCAAACGTCGTGCTCGCTTGCATTCACACGGCGATCGGCCGCTGGGCAAATGAACCCTGAAGTTCTTCTCCGTTTCGTTCAGGCGTGCGTCATCTTCACGGCCGGCACGGCATTCACCGCGAAAGCGGATCGCGCGACGTTGCCAAATCGACTCGCTCGAAGGAGACAATGCTGGTGTGCTGAAACTCACGCGTGACAACAACTCGCCATTCGATCGCGGTCTCGCTGGTAGATTTCGAGTACGAATCGATCAACGATCGGCGAACCTCGGGAGAGACATCGGCCATGACAAGCCAAACTCTCCTCGGCTCGTCGCCTTGACGAGAGCCAAAGGCTCGAAAAGATGAACCAAGCGATCGAAAGTAGTACTCGTGTTCCCAATGGTTGCCGACGATGAGGTCGCCGGGTGCGCGATTCTCGATCACCCACCGAGCGGCCCCCGCGGAATCGGGGCTCGGCCAAGGTTCGAAGAAACTCTTATTCGCATAGACGATCGAGGCCGCCAAAGGGATGGCCGCTAGCGAGACTCCCCATCTCGGCCAAGCGATCGGCTCTCGGCATCGAGCCAGCAACCAGGCAACCGACTCCCCCACGAATAGGCTCATCGCTGGCGCTGCAAACGCGAGCACGCGAGCGCCGCCAAAGGGATACTTGCCAAGAAGCGATGCGAGAAATGCGAGTGCGATTGGGGCCGTGAGCGCGATCACCAGTCTTTCCCGGCCACGGCGGAACATCAAATAACCCCCCAGAATCACGCCCGGCAAAAGAAGCATCCCGATAGGTCTGAAGGAATAGTCCGGAAGACTCGCCCACGATTTGATGATCCAAAACGGGACGCCGAGAGGGTCGCTCCAATCGGGAAAATAATTCGTCCAACATGAATCAACCTGAGCGGTTCGCTGCTGTCGAGCCGGTCCGAGCAGCACCATCAAAAAGACCCCGGCGCTGACGCCCCCCGAGGCGAACCACGCGATCCAGTCTCGTCGTCGAGATGACTTGAGTTCTGGGAGACTCGCGAGCAGGATCCCCGCCATCATGAAGACACCGGGATATGAAAGTGTGATGACCACGGGGGCTAGCGCCGCCCAGAGTAACATTCGCCCGCCGAAGCTTCTCCTTCTCGTGAGACAAAACAGGGTTGGCAGAAGAATCGCGAGCAAAACATCGATGGCGTACGGCTTGGCTTCGATCGAATGCCAAAGTAAACGATTCGAGGTGGCCAACAACGTGAGCGAAATGCACGCAGCCGAAAGAGAACTCCAACGGACAAACATCACACCCGCCAAAGGGAGCAACAGAACGCTCGCGAAGAATGTCGGCACGCGCAGAGAAAGGGTGCTATCCCCGAAAAGATCACAAGCGAACCGCTCGATCCAGAGGAAGAGAATCGGCGACGGGGATTCATGTGAAAGAGGCTTCGCCCAGAGTTCGGAGTAACCCTTATTGATGACGTTCAGCACTGCCGAGGCTTCATCACCCCACATCGAAGGATCACTAAGGTAGTGAAAAGTCCGAATAACGATCCCGAAGAGAATGGCGGCAAGCAGTCCCATTCGCCAAGGCTCGCTTGACGAAAGAAGCCACCCCCGCGAATCGGCGCGAAGATCCACGCCATCCATGGCGTCACCCTTCCAAAAGAAGTCAACCAAAAGCGAACTGGGAGAAGGTTACGGGGGACAACGCATTGGTGCAAGATCGAGAAGCGACGTTGCCGCGGCCTGCGATGCCGATGGCATATTCAAAAACACACGCCGACGGCCAGGGAATCCAGCGTCCCCGACGGTCGGCGTGTTAGGGTGGTTCGAAAGAAAGCGTCTCTCCAAGCTTCATGACGACAGGGAGACAACAACTTTTCAAAGGGCCCGGCCCGCGAAATCCAGCGTTCGCGAGCCAGCCCAAGGGTGGTCCAGATCGAGCCGAAGCCTGATTCCTCCCGTCAGGGCCAAGGCCTCGGGGTCTTTTCTCGATCGACGATAAAATCCTTCAAGCGATTAGTGAGCGCTAGCGGCGTGGAACTGTTCTTCTTCGGTAGATCCCGTGAGCGCGGTTGTCGATGACAAACCTCCCGCGACCACTTGCGAGACCTGATCGAAGTATCCGGTTCCGACGAAGGCCTGGTGCTTGGTGGCTCGGTAGCCATCGGCCTCGCGTGCGAACTCTCGTTGCTGCAATTCGGAGTATGCGGCCATTCCCCGATCCTTGTAGCCGTGAGCCAGTTCGAAGATCGCCAAATTGTTGGCATGGAAACCAGCCAGCGTGACGAACTGATACTTATAGCCCATCGCGCCGAGTTCGCGTTGGAACTTGGCGATGGTGGCATCGTCCAGCTTCTTCTTCCAATTGAAACTCGGCGAGCAGTTGTAAGCGAGAAGCTTGTCTGGATACTCGGCATGGACGGCCTCGGCAAAACGCTTCGCCTCATCAATGTTCGGCTCGCTCGTCTCGCACCAGATCAAGTCGGCAAAAGGAGCGTAGGACAGGCCGCGATCAATCGCGATATCCAGGCCGCCGGCGATGCGGAAGAAACCCTCCGCGGTTCGCTCTCCGGTGATGAAGGGCTTGTCGCGATCATCGACATCGCTCGTGAGAAGCTGCGCGCTGTTGGCATCCGTTCGTGCGACGAGAACGCTGGGTACGTCGGAAAGATCCGCCGCCAAGCGTGCCGCCGTCAGAGTTCGAAGGAAGTTGCTGGTCGGGACCAGAACTTTGCCTCCCATATGGCCACACTTCTTTTCCGAAGCGAGTTGATCTTCAAAGTGAACGCCGGCCGCCCCCGCTTCGATCATCGCTTTCATGATCTCGAACGAGTTGAGCGGCCCGCCGAAACCAGCCTCGGCATCGGCCACGATCGGAGCGAAGTAATCGACCGGCTTCTTCCGACCTTCCATCGTTTGAATCTGATCAGCCCGACGAAAAGCGTTGTTGATCGTCTTGACCAGATTCGGAGCGCTGTTGGCGGGGTAAAGACTTTGATCGGGATACATCTGACCTGCGAGATTCGCGTCGGCGGCAACTTGCCAACCACTCAAATAGATCGCCTTCAGGCCGGCATCGACCATCTGAATCGCCTGATTGCCCGTCAACGAACCCAGGGCATTGATGAACGGCTCGGTCGCCAGCAGCTTCCAGAGTTTCTCAGCGCCGCGTCGCGCCAAGGAATACTCGACATGAACAGAACCCCGAAGCCGAACGACGTCCTCGGCCGTATATTCTCGTTCGATCCCTTCCCAGCGAGGGTTTGTATCCCAATCTCGTTGAATATCGTCGGCGGTTTTCGCGAAGCTCATTCGAACTAACTCCTCTCCCCGTTCGTGGTGTTTCGATCCCTCGTCCGTTCTCTCGATTCCGTGTTTCAGCTTGTTTCAGTCGATCTGCTCGTAGGCTGGCAGCGTCAAGAACTCGACCAGTTCGTCGCTGGTGCTGAGTTCATCGAACATCTGCGATGCCTTGGCGTACTGACCTTTGGCGAAGGCGTCGGCACCGACTTCCTGCTTGATCTTGTCGAGCTCCTCTGCCGCGAATTGGCGGAAGAGTTCAACCGTCAGCTTTCGTCCGTCGTTGATCTTGCCTGTTGGATGTTTGATCCATTGCCAAATCTGTGTTCGACTGATCTCGGCCGTGGCGGCATCTTCCATCAGATTGAAGATCGGCACGCAACCGACGCCCCGCAGCCAACTCTCCAGGTAACGGATGCCGATGCTGATGTTGGCTCGGACGCCCGCTTCGGAGATCGGTCCCTCGGGGACGGTCAGTAAGTCTCGAGCGGTGATGGAGACATCCTCGCGAAGGCGAGACACTTGATTGGGCGTGGGCATCTTTTCGTTGAAGACATCCAAGGCGACGCCGACCAATCCTGGGTGGGCGACCCAAGTACCGTCGTGGCCATCGGTCGCTTCGCGAAGCTTGTCCTCGCGCACTTTGCTGATCGCGGCATTGTTGGCGGTCGGATCGCTTT
Source organism: bacterium (assembly GCA_019753235.1). GTDB lineage: Bacteria > Planctomycetota > Planctomycetia > Kolteriales > Kolteriaceae > JAIELF01. The sequence goes on along the minus strand of JAIELF010000010.1, from coordinate 192,846 downwards.
TGATGGGGATGAACGCCGACATCCCTCCCATCGCATGGGCGCCGCGCCGGTGGCATGTCTTAATCGCTAGCAGCGAGTACGACCGCATAAAATGAACGGTCATGGTCACGAGTTGTCGATCGGGCAAAACAAACTCGGGTCGCCGACGAAACTTCTTGATGAAGCTGAAGATGTAGTCCCATCGACCACAGTTGAGCCCCACGATGTGGTCGCGAAGCTCGTAGAGGATTTCATCCATCTCGAACGACGCCAAGATCGTCTCAATGAGGCAGGTGACCTTAATGGTGCCGACAGGGAGTCCCATTTCTTTCTGGGCGACCACGAAGATATCGTTCCAAAGTCGAGCTTCGAGATGGCTTTCCATCTTGGGGAGATAGAAGTACGGGCCCGATCCCTTCGCCAGGAGTGCCTGCGCGTTGTGATAGAAGTAGAGGGCAAAATCGAAGATGCCGCCCGAGACCGGCTCGCCATCGACCCGCAGATGCTTCTCGGCAAGATGCCAGCCCCGCGGGCGAACAAGAAGAACCGCCGTCTCTTTGTTGAGACTGTACTTCTTCCCTTCGGGGCTGGTGTAATCGATGACGCCGGCAATCGCATCGCGAAGATTGATTTGTCCCTGCAACGTGCCGGCCCAGGTCGGCGTGTGAGAATCTTCAAAGTCGGCCATGAAGACTTTGGCGCCCGAGTTGAGAGCGTTGATGACCATCTTGCGGTCGACCGGTCCGGTGATCTCGACCCGTCGATCTTGCAGGTCATCCGGGACGCCGGCAATTTTCCAATTCCCCTCGCGAACACTCTTGGTCTCCGGAAGAAAGTCAGGCAACTTGCCGGCATCGATCTCGGCCTGGACCTTCTTTCGTCGATCGAGAAGCTCTCGTCGCCGAGCGTTAAACTGGCGGTGCAGCTTCGCGACCAGCGCGACGGCCTCGGGAGTGAGAACTTGTTGACACTCGGGGGTCATTGCCCCGCGAAGTTCAATCCCCTCGCCCAATGTCTTCGTCGCAATTGCTGGCATGACTAACTTTCTACTCGCTTGAGTTCTTCCACGGAGAATGACGATCGGGGACCACCACCGGGTCGTGCTTACTGAGACTGAAAAGACTCAAAAGGTTCAAGGCTCGGGACCAGACTTGTCGCGTTGGCGGCCGCCCAAAGAGATTCCAGCGTCTCTCCAGCGACAGCAGCCTGATCGAGGATCCAGCGCCTCGACAGACAATCGAGAAACAGCTTCTCCCGATTTCCCCCGGGTGGGGAGATCGGCCTGGAGAATCCAGCGTCTCCGCGAATCGCTGTTTGATTCGAACTGATCCAGTTGCGACATGGTCCATGAGTTCGAAGGGAATAGGCCGTTCGCAAGATGAGTAAGACGACGATCGCTCAGGCTCCAGCGTCCTGATCGATGGAAGCGAAAACGGTTCTCCCGAGGATCCAGCGCCTCGGCGAACCTTTCGATCGCAAGACATCTAGCGGTCCCGCGATCCTCCCCGAATCCAGCGTCGGGGTTTTGCTCCCTGGGAGCGGGCATCCAGCGTCCCGATCCCGATTGTCCTTCCCGGGAATCCATCGTCCCGGTCTTGCTTGGCTCGGCCGAGAATCCATCGTCTCGACCTGGGTCCTTCGTTCTGGGAAGCACATCCCGGTGATCGTCCCCGATCGCCGTTCTTAGATGGTGAGTTTGTTGGTTCCCCTGTGGCATCGTCGGCCGGGCGAGCGTTGCTCACTTTCATCCGATCGATCCCACGGGAAGTAACTTATCGCCGAGGCCCATCATTTGGCAAAACAATTACCTCAATAGACAAGATTAATCTGATCAATTAAATAGCCATCATTAACTACGTTAATCATTGACGAAACAGGAGGCTCGCGATGGGGACACCCAAGCAGACTTATTACAAGCGAAACCGACTGCAACAGCTCCGAGGCTTTTGCTACGCCGCCCAAACCGGAAGCGTCTCGCGCGCAGCCGAGATGTCCTTTCTCAGCCAGCCCAGCATCTCGCTCCAGATTCAAGCCCTCGAACGCGAGTTCAACATCACGCTCTTCGAACGACGCGGACCGAAGATCATCCTCACCCCCGACGGGCATTCGCTTTTCGATTTGGCCAAGCCACTGGTCGATGCGATGGACTCCTTGAAAGAGTCTTTCTCTGCCTCGCGCGAGGGGATCGAGAGTGGCAAAGTCGCCATTGCTGCCGGCGAGTCGACACTCCTTTATATTCTCCCACCCTTTGTCGCGGAGTTCGCTGCCGAGCATCCTGGCATCGACATCAAACTTCAAAACGTCACCGGTCGCGACGGCATGAAGCTTCTGCGCAACGATGAGTGCGACTTCGTTGTCGGCTCGATGCTCGAGGTCCCCGAGGATATCGAGTACATCCCGACCTTCACTTACGACCCCATGTTGATCATGCCTGAAGGGCATCCCCTTGCCAACAAGCGGAAAGTGACACTTGCCGAGATCGCGCAGTACCCACTCATCTTGCCGCCGAGACATCTCACGACGTGGCGCGTTGTCGAGTTCGTCTTTCAAAAGCAGAACCTCAACTACAAAGTGAAGCTCGAAGCCGGCGGATGGGAAGTGATCAAAACGTATGTGCGGATGGGCCTAGGAATTTCCATCGTCACCAGCATTTGCCTCACCGGACACGACGAGGGAATCGCGACGCTCCCGCTGCACCGCTACTTTCCCAAACGAACCTACGGCGTCGTGATGCGAAAAGGGAAGTACCTCTCCGTGCCGGCCAGTAAGTTCCTTGAACTCATTAAGAAGAAGAGCCGACGCCCAAAGAAGGTCGGTCGCGATCACGAAGAGTTCGGCGGCATGGAGATGGGCGGCAGCGGCGTCGCCTGATCCGTGACCTCTTCGTGGCTGAATCCTTCACCGAGAAATTTTGAAACAGTATCGCAGACCGCCGTGACAGGCGGGCGACGCAGAACGTCCGCACGAATTCGCCTGAAGCGAGATCTCTGGCATGAGAACGACTTAAGCAGCGGATCTCTTCAATAGAAGATGAACCGCGGTCCCAAGCGAAGCAGCTTCACCAAAGTAAGTCCAGGGTGGTTCCGGAGCTGGCAGGAAGGATTGTACATCCTTCGTCATGACGTTCGCCGAGACCGGCCTCGGGGCGACCTTGGCGAGCAGCAAAAAAATCTTGCGACAACACCCTCACTTTAAGAACCAAATCGGGAATCCTGACGTCTATATCGATTGACGCACTGCTGTCACTGGCATGCAAAACCGCCCATAGAGTCCCTATTTGGCGATGTTGTGTGTCAGTCATTCTCCCCCAGAGACGGTCGCCAACCCCTTGCGCGGGCAAGCGGACGCTGGTGACTGCAGACAGGTCAGGGCAAAGAGGGGCTCGTCTCAACGAAAGAGGTCAACCGGCTCTAAGGGTCGTCAGTGAGAAACGAGGTTATCGAGGCGCACGGCGTGCGTCGCGATGCTCGGGAAGGCGAAATCCGAAACGTCGGTGAATCCAGGCATCTGTTCGGCGAAAGAATCGAAACGTCCGGAGCCAGCGAAACGTGCGACGCTTGCCTGGCCAGTCGGCCAGGGCGAGACCAAGCACCACCATCGCCGTCCCTTGGACGACGGGAAGCCAACCGAACAAGACGCCGACAACGATGAGAACCCAGCCGGCTAGGTTGCGAAGCAGGATCAGTGACCATCGTTTGACCAAGGATTCTCCCCCTCGGGCTAGGCTCACTCCGAATCTATGCTATCGCCGCCCTGTTTGGACAAAAGTCGTTTATTCGTCTTGATGCTCGCTTGGAAGGGGGCTGGATGCTTGCCTCTCCTTGCTTGTACGACGATTTGCCGCTGACGAGCAGCGGTGATAACGATGGCAACGATTATTCCGCGCCGGAGAGGGGAAGATTCTTCTTTCTGAGGCAGAACGAGTCATTCTTCGCCCGACGATGTCGCCCGTCGCGAGCTAAGATTTCGCGACGTTTCCGAGAGAATCGATTGGGCAAAAGAGGATAGCGATCGGTGATCGCATTCCCCGCAGCCGATTCGGTTGACTCGAGACGTCGCCAGCAGACTGGGGGAAACCCTGTCGGACTTTTCCTCACTTCTTTCGAGGTGGGCAAACAGGGTCGGCGGGTGGACTTTCTTTCGTGCTCGGCCTAAGCGAACTCCCCCTGAATGGGGAACGTGTGGGGGCCGAGTAGAAGGTTGGGATGCCCGAGGGCCGCAAGGAGCATGAATTTTAAGGTGTTAACCCGTCTCTTTCGACGGGTTGGCCATGAATGAGGAGCATGAGATCGTGGTCGACAGCATCGCCGTTTTGGCAGAGGGACGTATGTTGGGAATTGATTCGAACTCGGGAGATCCGATGTCGGCCTCGTCGCCGATCGGACACGAGACGACCAATGGCAAGCACGGGGAGCGAGAGGTCTCGAATATCGTCGACCTGACTCGCACCCGCAAGATGGACGACATCGAGCGTCAAGCGATTCTCTACACGCTTCGAATGACGCAAGGCAATGTCGTCGAGGCTGCCCGGGTTCTCGGCCTAGGGCCGGCCACCGTCTATCGCAAGATCAAGCGATACGGCGTGCGTGCCAAGTCGATCGCCGCCACCAGCTAACGCAGGTCTCCTAGCATTTAAAAGAGAGACGGGCCGCATCGCGAGAAATCCGATCGATGCCCGGGCATGGCTCTTCTAGGAGCCCATTCTCTCTCCACAACGCTGTTGGTCCAAGCGAAAGCGATTCCGTGACGACCGTATCGTCCCTTTCCCCCGGACGAACGTCGCCTTTTACGACAAATCAAGATACCGGCCGTGACCCACCTTCCCCGGGTGGGTCACGGCCCATCATTTGTTGTGCCAATCCTTTTCTTTACCGAGATAGCGATTTGTCATCTTCGTTTCGCTTCCTTGCAAATCCTCTTAAACCTCTTGGCGAATCACGGTTCCGTCATCCCGAACGATTTGGCGTATCGGCCAACAACCCCTTCCACACCGTGCGGCGATTTTTCTTGACGGCATCCGCCAACCGACTAAGATAATTTACATTGAGATTGAGTCTCAATACCAACACGCGGTCCGCCGGCGGGGTTTCTGTCTCCTACCTACGAGTCGTCGCCAAACGACCGACTCGGGCCCGGCCACGCTGTTGGACTCCGGTTTTATCTCACCTAATTGCAGGAGTGGTTTTCATGAACGGTCTTTCCGTTGGAGCCGGGCGCTGTGCCGCGATTTGGGGGGTCCTTGTACTCGTGATCAGTGTCGATTCTCTACTCGCTCAGTCGTTTGTCGCACCCCCCTGGAGCATGGGCGACCCCCTTACCACCTATCAACAATGGGACTTCTTCACCCGAATCAGCACCGCCCCCGATGTCGGCATGTTCAACTCCAACGGCGGACCCAGCTTGACCCAATCAGGCGGATTCGTCACGGGTGGCGGCAACATCTATTCGTTCAGTGGGGACTATAGCGCTACGGTCATCGTTCCGAATTACGGCCTGGGCACCGGCTACAAAACCACAGTGATCTTCCAAATCGAGAAGAGCTTGGGCCCCAACGAGCCCAACATCACCGCGCCGACGATCAACGGCGAAGTCGCCTCATCCACTGAAACACTTTTTGAAGGGGTCATCGATGGATTCATCGGCCCCGCGACCCTTGGGGTCTACAAGAGAACATATGTCTTCAACGGGAATGCCCCGAGCTACACGATTCAGATTCCCGCAAGCATTCATTCGAGCCTACAGGCTGTTCGCGTCGACACGCAAACCGTCGCCATTCCCGAAGCGAGCACCGGGTTGCTGGTTGGCGGATGCATTATCGTTGCCGCCTGCGTTCGAACAGCGTCGTGGGTTTCTTCAAGACGGAACCTGGCCCGTTCCTAATTGGACGGTCTGGGTGAAGAAATCTCGCGGCGTTCTCTTGGGGGTCGGCCCAAAGCATGGGTCGACCCCCGAGGCTGATTTGGAAGGGATCGTCATGCCCGGCCCTAGAGAAGAGTCATCATCGATGGATCAACAACCAGCCGCTTTTCGCCGAGCCCGCCCGCGGGGATTTACGCTCATCGAATTGCTGGTGGTCATCGCGGTGATCGGCTTGCTCATGGCGCTCCTTCTACCCGCCGTCTCTTCGGTGCGAGAGGCCGCCCAAAGGGCCTCGTGTCAATCGAACTTGAAGCAGATCTCGTTGGCGATGCTTAGCTATGCTGACACGCACGGCATGATCCCCGCTGCCGGCCTCGGCGGACGCGGCGCATCGACCTACATGAACTTTACCGGCTACGCCATGATCCTTCCCTACCTCGAAGCCAAGACGGTCTATGATCAATTCAACTTCGATGTCCAGATCCCCGACCTGCGCACGTATGGCTGGGCGTCGTCCGACAACAGCACGGCATGCGGTATGCAAGTTCAGCTTTTTCTTTGTCCGTCGAATCGGCGATACAACCCAACACCGATGGGCGTTCGCCTTGGAAGCCTTGCCGACTGGTACATCCCCAATGCTTGCGTGACCGATTATCTCTTTTCGGGTGGGGCCGCCCCCTACGTCCATGAACCGATCGAGACCTTTGGTTTGCCGCTCAGTGATCCACGCGTTTATCCTGGCATCAACCGGCTCTATGGCCGACAGCGCGGCGTGTCGGGTTTTGAATCGACCGTCCGCCGACAGGACATTGTTGATGGGTCGGCAAACACCATCTTGGTTGGTGAATCAGCCGGCGGGAACCAAACCAATCGCTTCTATGCCGTCGGCTACGGGAAGAATCGTGTATGCCAACCGAACACCAAACCGATCGACGGCATGACCGTCATCTATGACAACCTGGCGTTCCAAGCCTTCGGCCAAGCCCGACAAAATGGCGACCGGAGCATCACGATTGGTGGATTGCTAGCGGTTACCGTCGATCGCAAGGGGAACCTCTATCCTCCCAACGATTGTGGCTATTCGACCGATGCCCGCATGCCCAGTTTTGAAAGCAACCCAGCAAATCGGTTGGGCCAACAGTTTCCGAATTTTCGCTCCGCCCATTCGGGGGGACTCTTCATCGCGATGGCCGACGGCGGTGTTCGATTCGTGACCGACTCGATCGATGCATCGACATTCGCCGCTCTATCGACCATCGCGGGGAACGAGTTGGGAGAATCCAGCGGATCGCTCGCGATGTCCCCCTGAGGAGAAACAAGCATCCATGGTGACGACGCTTCGAATGCGTGGCCGATCATCGCTTGGCATCATTGCGATCGTCTCGATTGTCTCGATGATGATGGGAGCCGGTTGTCAACCTTCTCCCCCTCCCCATCGATCACCCTCGGCCGAGGATGATCCTGCCCGGGCCGAGCGAGCGACACAAGAAACAGATGCGGTGGAGCAGGGAATCCGACAGGCCGAGCAAGAGAACGCTCGCCGGCAAGGTACTGCTCCTCCCATGAAGAAGTAATCGACTTATCGTGGCAGATAGGCTTTCCAACACTCACTTCTTGCTTTTGACAAGCCGAGCACTCGCCCAGTTGGCGAGATCGCCGGCATCGCCCCGATCTGCAAAATCAACCGTCAACGTCAGAACCTTTCCTTCGTCGATGACCAAATCGACAGGAATTGCAGGACTGGTTAAGGACATTGCGGGGCTTTCAAAAATCGACTTGCCATCGACGAGAACACGAAAGATCACACTCGCCTCACCAGAAGCCGACTCATCGATGCCGATCATCGAGAGGAATCGGTCGTAACCCTCGACGGGGAAATCCAGCGACATTTTCGTTCGCATGCCGATGCCTCGATCATGCCGCTCTCCCGCTATGCGAATCGGCTCGCCGTCCGCATTCGCGTCCCGTTTCCATTCAACGGGGGCATCAAAGAAAGACTCGATCTCCTGGCGTTGTGGCGTCATCTCCGACAAGTAACGGGCCTTGCCTCCGCGAACATCAAACCGCATCGCGGCCGACCCGGCTTCACCGGACCAGGAAAAAGATAGCTTCGGACCGACCAAAGAGGTCATCTCGCACTTACCCTCCGAGACGACTAGATCCTTTCCGATCAACGTCGAGCCATCAATGAATCGAGCGACAACCAGCAACTCGTCCGGCTTCTTGTAATCCAGCAGCCGAGGATCAAGCGCGACTCCCTGGAGGCGGTTGGTCTCGACCGTCCGAGGTTGACCGTCGACATCGATCGTCCAATTCTCCGGACCCAATTGCGACGCGGTCCCCAGCAGCGTATCGCCGTTGGCCAGGAGAAACGCATCCCCTTGTCTGGGTAAAGTACGCAAGCGATTGATCAATCTCTCTTTCGCCGATCCCGCCAATCGTTCGGCCAGGAGAATCCCTTCCACGGCCGACAGTGGGATGCTCACCTGTCCAAAGAGTTCGCTTTTGAGTTCGATGTTCTCTTCCGTGGCGACGGCGACTTGTCCATGAATCCGTTCGTCGCCGGCAATCAAGAGAGCGGCGAATCGACTCGGACGCGGCTCCGCATCCGTCAGCGAAATCGACAGGATCTCCTCCCATTTCCAGTGAAATTCGCCGACTTCCGATCGGGCTGAAACCTGTCCATCATGTTCGAAGATGAGATCGTGCGACGCGATCAACGAGCCATCGGCCAACATCACGATCGCGGAGGGCCCCTTGGGAGTCGCATCGGATGCAGCCTCTTGGGCTGATAGAGGCGCCCAGCCCAGAAGCACCCCACACACGACGGCGACGGGCCAAGATTTTCGTAGAGAGCATGTCTTCATGAGTCTGTTCATCGCTGAAAGATCGGCAAATAGTTGTTCGGCATTTGAAGAATGATCAGTGCCATCGCGGTGCCGTACTCTGGACAGACGCCGCTGGACATCCAACTTCCCTCGCTGGCCCGAGCGCGAGAAATGAGATCGTCGCGAATGGCCATGTACCAATCGTTCCACATTCGCCCTCCTGCTTGATACATCGCCAGTGCCGCGTAGTAGTGACCGTAAAAGTAATGACTCTCTTGGCCTCGCTGGCGCGCGGGATTGAATTTGAGTAGGTACTCGACGCCTCGATCGATCTCGCCCCCTTCATAGATCCCGGCATTATGAAGTGCCACGACTCCAGCGGCCGAGCGAGGAAAGCCGCTCTGGCCGGGATCGAGCATGTAGCGAAAACCGCCATCGGGATTTTGCGACTGTTTGACATACTGTGTGCAACGATCGACCGTGCCGCGAGGAACGGCGATCCCCGCGTTGCGTGCGGCCCGAAGCGCCATGATCTGACAAATGGTCACACTGATGTCGGCATCGGGGACACGGCGTGGCTCGTAGCGCCAACCCCCTTGATCGTTCTGTGTGTAGACAATTAAATTGACGGCTTTTTTCAGCTTTTCACGGACATCTTGCCGATCGGTCATGCCGTAGATCTCGGCTAAAAATAGGGTGCCGAACCCATGATCGTACATCGGCCCGTGCGAGGTCGCTTGCTGATAGACGACGAAGCCGGAGGCGCTCGTGTTGCTTAAGACGTAATCGACGATTCGGCTAAGCTGACCACTGTAGGGCCCTTCTTCGGGCGTCGAGCCACTCGATAGAAACGCCAAGCCCGCAAGCGCGCTGACCGCGATATTGCCAGCCCATTGGCCGCTGCCGAAACTGCCATCGGGCCGTTGCTTCTCGGAGAGATAAAGCAATCCCCGATCGATCAATTGACGAGCCGCCGGCGAGATGAGTTCGGTCGCGGGAGCAAACTGATCGGGCGGAGGGGCATCGCCAGAGTCGCCCCGCGCGATCGACACGGTGCACCATGCCGACAGAATCACCATCATCCCGAGTCGCTCGAGCATGCGATCCTCCTTTCTTTGTCGGCCCCGGCGATTACTTCTGCGACGATTGCCGGGCGATATCGGTGTAGTAGCGTTCAATGAGATCTCGATACTTGCCTAGAAAATTCTCTTTGGCGTACTGCCCCATTTCCTCTCGCATCATTTCCGAGAGATGACCCCAGACGTTCCGGTCGCCCGTCTGCGGCTTGAGCTCTTCGCGAACCGAACCCGGAGGCCCGATCCTTTCGTTCGAATCACTTGATCGAGGCGCCTTCGATTTTTGGGAAGCGGTCTTCTGCTGTCCCTGTTGTTGTTTTTGCCCAGGATTGGGCTTCTTTTTCGATTGCTTGCCACCCCCTCCGGGCGGGGGAGGATTCTCTGCTTGCTGAAGGAGTTCGTCCAGATCCTTGATGATCTTCTCTTGCAGACCGATCGTTTCATCGGCGCTTTGTCGCTGCGCGAGTTTCTCCTCGGCCTGCTTCATTCCCTCTGCGACTCTACCCAGCGGATCTTGATCCGGATTGCTGGCCGCCTCCAACTCTTGCCCCAGATCCTCGTCGAGCTTCTCGTCCGTCAATGATCCATCGGCGGGCAGTTCGTCGGGCTTGGGAATGGGACGATCGGATTCGGGCGCAGGAGCCTGATCGTCGGGCGCGATTGGTTTGGCCTCCGCCGTCGGCCGATCTCCTTTGCCGAGTTTTTTGCGCGGTCGACCCGCGGGTTTGGGTTCCAGCGTCTTACCTTGATTCGACGGAGGCTCTTGGGTCGCGGCGTTTGCGGTAGGAGGTTCCGGCGAGGAGCCCGGCGGAATCGTCGCGGGAGGATCATCCCCCGACCATAGAAGAATCATCAGCATGGCGGAACCGATCATGGTGTCGTCTCCTCGGTCGATCCCTCTTCGGTCGGCTTCATCAAGTCCTTCACAAGATCAGCCAGCCGGCCTTGTCGCTTCGAGAGACCTTCCCGTTCCTGTTGCTGCTCGGGTTTCTCTTCACCGACTTGCTGCACGGGTTCCAGGGACTTGGTCTCTTCTAGAATCTCGAGCTGTAGCGACTTCAGCAATTTGATCTGGGCAATCGAAGGGATCCCATCCTGGCCCGAGCCACCTCCTCCTTCGCCCCCTTCCCCTCCTTGTTGATTCCCTTTTTTTGATTTCTTCTGCTGCGGATCTTTACGGAGTGATTCGATCAACTGGGCAAATTTATTCCCTGCTTTTTCGATCGGCTTCTGAGCAGACGGCCCGGTTTCTTTCTCGCTGAGCCGCTCCGATCCTTTGTTCATTTGCTCGACCGCTTCTTCAATGACAAGCCGAAAGACCTTCGCCTCGGCTAGTTGCTCTTGGAGTGCGGCCGACTCGCCTGCAAGACCTTTCTCGGCACGAGACAAACCGAGCAACGACTGAATCTGCCCGCGCGTCAACTTCCCTTCTTTCTGTCGAACACCGTCGAGTCGAGCGACATCGTCTCGGATGGCCAGCTGCCTTTGATGAATCTGTTTGATGGAGTCGGCAACTTTCGCAAGCTGTTCATTGGCGAGCTTCTCCTCCGCCTCTTGGCGAGCCTCGGCCAGCTCTTGGGCCGCCTCTTCGAGTTGGTCCTCGGCCTGATCCTGTTCCTGGCCGGCGTTGTCCCCTTGTCCTTGATCCATTTTCCCCTCGGCATCGTTCATTCGGCTTGCCGCACGACCTGCACTTTGGCTGGCTTTCTTCGCCTGTAACTGCGACAATCGACGCGCGAACTCCTCCGCCTTCTTGCGGAGCTCCGCTTGTCGTTGGCCGAGACGACGAAGCTCTTCGTCGCGCTTTTGGGGATCCGCTTGCTGCGATGCCTCTTGTGTTTCTTTCCGAAGGCGCTTTTGCTCCTCTTGGATATTGGCTAAGTCTTCCTCGGCTTGTCGAAGATTCTTAACCAACCTCTTCAAATCCTGCTCGCGCCGATTTTCGAGCGACTCGACCATCTCGCGAAGTTTCTGCGCAATCTGGTTTTGGTCGGCTCCCGCTTCGGTCAGGCGATTGTCGCGGATCTTGTTGGCGGCGTCCGCCATCTGACCGCCGAGATTGGACTGCTTGCTTTTCTCTAATGCTTCCTTCATCGCCTCTGCCGCGACGGGATCGTCGGCATTGGTTTTCTCTGCCTGTTTGGCAAGCTTGCGCTCGAGCCGATGGAGTTGTTGACGGAGTTCTTCCTGGCTCGCTCCGGACTGCGCCAGTGATCCTTTCTCTTCATTGGAAAGATCCGACTCATCCTTGCCCAGCGTCTTCGAGGCAAGTTCCGAAACCTTCTTCGCAATGTCGGCCTGTCGTCGTTCAACATCGCGAGCCTCATTAACGACGTCGGCCACCGATTCCCAACGATCGAGCTGATCGAGCATCGCGTCTAACGATTCGATCACCTGCTCTTGATGTTCTTTCGCCTCGGCCAGATCTTCGGCCGGCGGATTGGATTCACCGTTCTTTTCTTCTGTCGGCTTGGCTTCTTGTTTGGTCGGCGACGTCATTCCTTTTCGCGCCGAGGTCAGCTTGTTCTCGATGGTGGCGAGATGTTGCTCTTGAATCCGACCAAGTTCGCTGTCCATCAGCGACAGGCGTTTGGTGGTGTCGAGATCGTTGACGCGGTTGGCGGCAAGCTTCTCGGAGAGTTGACGAATCCGATTCTGCAGCGAATCCTCTTCCCCAGCCGTCTTCTCTCGAATCCGCCGTTGAGTGGTCTCCACCGTCTGCAGCTTTTCCTTCGATGGACCGGGAAGCGTCCCCTGCACCCGAGCTTCCTCCGCTAATGTGGCGGTCTGATCGAGAGCAGTTTGTTCGAGATTGCGAATCCGCTGAATCTCTTCACGGATTAACTTCTGTTCCGCTTCGACTTGTCGAACGAAGTCCGATGCCGAGACAATGAGAAGTCGAATCGGACGACTTTCGCCGACGTTGGGCTCGGCAGGAGATCGGAAATCGCGAGCGACCCCTCGAAAGGTGATGACCGATCCTTGTGGCAAGTCCAGCGTCGCCAGATCCCACTCTTCCTCGACGGTCTGCTGCTTGGGGCGATCCTCGCCGTTAAAGATAGTCACCTTTTCGACAGGCGATGCCGACCCGTTGGGATCGGTCGAGGGTGTGACGCCGGGCTTGTCCACCTGATAGACACGGTCGAAATTCTGTATGCCGAAATCGTCGCGCACCAACCAGCGGATCGGGATTTTTGCTTGCCGGGTCACTTCCATGTCCTCGGTCGGCTTTTCAATCTTCACCTCGGGCGGCGCGTCGATCTGGGCTTCGACGCGATAGGGGCGCGGCGAGCGATGCTCGTTCGTCATCCCCTGCTCATCTTCGAGAAAAATCTGATACGTGTCGGTTTGCGAGATGACGAACTCGGCATCAACACGGCGATGATCTTCGTTGATGGTTCCTGGAGTGGCGGACTGCTTCTCCCACGAAAGACGCCCCGTGCGGATCGGCTTATTCGATTCTGCCTGCACGACGACGCGAGAGCCGACAAGCCCTTTCAGATGTCCCTTTCCTTCGGGCAATCGTGCCGAGGGGAGCTTCGTGTATTCGGGAGGCGTGATGGTGACGTCGAGCCGAGTCACGTCGGGCGCGGGAACCACTTCCACCGGCAACCACCCGCTGTCGGCATCACCTCCTTTGATCGAAAACTCAAACGGCTGACTGGCCGCATCCAGCGTGGCGAGAAAGACCTGTTCACGAAGGGGGGCCTGACTGGACGCTTTGTCCACGGTCGCAGGCTCCTGGCTTGTCGATTCCGCCGGGGCAGGTCCCACCGGGGCGGGCGGAACTTGTTGACCATCCGCGAAGCGGTACTCGATCGACAGGCGATCTGGGATCACCCCCTTCACGTTGACACGAGCGGTGAAAGGATCTCCCTTGGCCATCTTGGGTAGATAGTCGATTCGCGCGAACTGTGTCCGTTTGGGCCATTCATACGAACCAAACGGAACAAGAAGCCGGGCCATCGCTGTCGACGAAGTGATGGGAAAACAGGCGGCCAAGGTGATACCGGTTGCGAGCAGAGCGCCGGCTTGCCAAAGCGCCTTGCGACTGGGGGCGAAGTCGATGACGTCATCGAACCGGATCGGCTCTGACCGATCACAGGCCAACCGAGTGAGCGCGTCTCGTAATGCGGGCGAGCCCGCCCGAGCATCTTGTGTCTGGCTGCCTTCGATGGCCACCGCGGAACTGAGGGCTTCTTCGAGTTCTGGATGAAGTCGTTCGATCCGCAACGCCAATTGCAGGTCCGAAATGGATGCGGAAAGCGGCCTGAGCACGCGAGTGACCGCAATCCAGCCGGCCAATCCTGCCGTCACCATAAGAAACAAAAGGCGCATCCCCGATGACACGTGCAAGAACGCATCGATGGCACAGAAGATGACCAACGTCAAAAGAAGGACCGAAGCGAACACCGCCAAGCCGTGCCGAAGAAGAACCCGACGAACTTCCGAGCGAGTTCGGTCGAGCCGACGGCCGACATCATGCAGTTTCGCCGAGGGTGGCGCCAACGTTGCTTCCATTAGATCAAGCTCTTTCGTTTCCGCAGGATCCACTCTGTCGTCAACAGACCAACCAACAGAAGGAGCATCGGCCATTTGTTCCAAAGCTCGATCGGGGGATCGGTATGCAGCGAGACCTTTCTTCCCGGAGGAAGCTCGGCAAACAACTTGCCAAGTTCATCCAGAGGGTGGTACGTCCCGCGCGTCATGGCCGCCACCGCGCGGAGTTCCGGCTCGTTCATCTGCACGCGATCGAGTTCTCCGGGCGGTGGAAGAACCGTAAACTCGATCGGCTCGAGTTTCTCGACGGCGGGGCTCGTCAGGCGAACACGGTACTGCCCATCGTCGGTCTGCTGATACAACCCTTCGAAGATTGGTTGACCGTCGCCCCGGCGAGCGAGCCCCACAGTGCGGGTAGTCCCGTCGGCCCGATCGATGGATACCTCCATTTTACCCTCACCTGTGGCGAGGAGGGATTCATCGAGGACTCGCACGGTGATCTGCACGGGGTCGCCTCGACGATAACGGCGTCGATCGACCAGCATTTCGACCGCCCGGTTCTTCCCGAGCAGTTTCGATCGACTGAGGAGCCTTACCGATTGGATCCAGTACCGGGCGAAGTAGAGATCTTCGACGCGGTTTCGCCAGCGCCAGGTTCCGGTAAAGCCTTGAAAGATGGTTCGACCCGCTCCGAAGAACTGCGTGGCTAAGATCGGCACGGGTCGGCCATCAACCTGTGCCGTCGGATGTTCCGCCAGAACGCTGGCGGCAGGCTTTGCTCGACCCACCGGAACATACCAATAAGCGCCGGGGAGTTGCTCGAAGATCGACGTGCTCTCGGCTTCGTCGGCCCCGAAACGAAAGATGGGGCTGACCTTGCCCGCCGTCGTCAATCGGGGATGAAACTCCTCTTGCGTCCCCGAGGCCAGCGTCCCCGAAGGACTCTCCAGATCGATGGGGAGAAGTTCCTCGAGCGGCGTATCGCGAAAAGCCTTTGGGTTTGCCTGCGGACCGGCCACGAAGAAGATCCCGCCCCCCTTCACTCGCACGAACTCGCGAAGGAACTCGACTTGTGCGGCACTGAAGAGACTCGGAGCGATGTCGCCGATGAGGATGACATCGAACTTGTTGAGCTCTTCTCGCGTGGTGGGAAAGAAGCCGACGGCGACACGATCCTCTTCGAGATACTCAGGGTCGGCATCGGCTAAAAGAACCGAAAGATCGACGGTCTCTTCCCGTTCGAGCAGACTCTTCAAAAAGCGGAATTCATAACGAGGATATGACTCGACGTAGAGAACCTTCACCTTCTCCTTGATCGCTTCGACCCGTCGTTCGACCCGATTGTTATCCTGGATCGGCTCGCGCGGGTCGATCGGCACGACTACCTCGTACTGCTCGCTTCCCGGCTCGGTCGGTCGAAAGCTGAGTTCGACATCGACATGATCGACCCCCTCGGGAACACGAACGGTCTTTTCATCAATGGCGGACGGCAGATCCTTCCTTTTGAGTTGAATCGTGGCCGACTCGCCGGGCATCCCTCTGCCCGACAGCTTCACTTGAAACGTCACCAGGTCGCCGACGAAGACCGTGTCGTCCACGAGCAGATCACGAACCTCCCAATCGCGCATCTCGCCGGGATCCCCGACACCGACCGTGAAAATGGGGGTACTCTTTCGAGCGGCATACTGAGCCGCCTGCGCCAAACTCTCCCCTTGGGTCGAGATGCCATCCGTGAGAAGGACCACTGCCGAGGGAGGCGTGCCGCGAAGCGTATTGAGCACGGATCGCACGTTGGTGCCGATCTTGCTTTCCGGGCCTTTCGCCTGTATTTGCTTCAAGTCGATCAACAGTTGATCGACTTCTTTTTCGTCGACATAAGTCCCGACCAACCGGGCCATCCCCGAATGGGTGTAAAGCTGAAGCTTGTGTTGTTTCGTGAGTTGCCGAAGAGGCTGGGCATTGTCGGCAGAGAGTGATTCAATGACTCTCTCCAGCCGAGGCAGCGTTTGACCCGAAGATTGTTGGCCTGTCGGTTGATCGCGAACGGACATGCTCTCGGAGTCGTCGAGCATTAAAACAAGATAGGGCAAACCGGTTCGATCGATGATGAGCTCGAGCCCCCCCAGCATCACGACAATGAGTCCGATCGAAAGGATTCGCAACAGCGCCAGCGTGAGCCGATATCGAGCACGGTGCTGTTTGGCCTCGGTCCAATAGATCCCCACCACAAGCGCTACCGCGCCCGCCACGAAGAGAACGAACAGCCAATCAGGCCAACCGAGCGCGTAGCGGAGACTCCACTGAGTATCTTCACCCGCGGCCACGGGTTCGATTCCCAGCCAATTCTCCGACCATCTTCGCCAATCGATCACGATCATCCCTTCAGCTCGAAACAACTCTCATCAATGCGAACGACTAAACCGCCAAGCCAGGATCGGCTCGACCAGTGCGAGCGCCAATACAAGATACAGCAAGCCCCGATGGATCGATTCGCTTCCGGATGCGGAGACATCCCCCATGGGGCGATCGGGCTCGAAGCGATCGAGCAGGCGAAACTTCCAGCCTGCGAAAGTCCCAGCAAGCTCGTCTTCACTGATTTTCGAAAGATCACTTTCTGCTGACCATGTGTTGACGGGCACCTTCCAGGTTTCATCCGCGGGGGGACCCAACTGGCAAGAGTAAATGCCGACCCGATCGGTCGACGAAAAAGTTAAGCGAGTCACCCCGTCGGTTCGTTCTGGCTTGATCGCGGTGATATTTTGCTCGGCCGCGGTCTCCGCTCGGCTGGGGCGTTCGACGGAGATCTCCCCTTCACTGGTCCCTTCGGGAAGAGACAGTGTGAAGGTCTCTCCCGCGCGAACGTCCGGGCGCCGAAGCTTGCCGGCCGACAGAACCCGAATCAGTTGTTGCATGACTGGGAGATAACTCGGCGAGATTGCCCAGCCGTTCCAATCAAGATCGGCACTCGTTGTCAGAATCGCGACGGTTCCACCCTTGCTCGGCGCGACGATGATGGCGGGATCCCCCGAACTGTACTTGAGTGCGATCTCGGGGGCCGGCAACGATTCATTCTCGGTTGTGGAAGCGGGGATCGTCGCCTTCAAGTATCGGTAGATCTTTGTGGAGACGAGCCCTGCCTGCTCGTTGTCGCGAAAGTCTGCGACCAGGGGATGGACGTAATCGATGGGATCGAACTGAAAGGCCGAGCCACTCGGAATCCCCTCGCCGACCCCGTCGCCGAGCACCACCGGAAGAATCTTCTCCCCTTGGCTCCCGAGGAGTCGGTTGTAGCTATCGACTTCGAGTTGATTCCCCGCGACCAGAAGAAAGCCACCCCCTCGCCTGACGAACGATGCAACCGCCTTGGCCTCGGCATCGGTGATCTGACGGACATTGATGAGGCCAACCACGTCGAAATCGTCGAGATTCTTTTCCAACAGATCGGACTCGCGAGCGACATCGACGCGAATCAAACCGGTGGCGTCGTTGCCGTTGGACGATGCCGGGGCGAGCGCGACACGAAGATAATCCGTTTCCGAGCGAAACGATTCGCCCGAGGGCTGCCCATCAATGAGGAGAACTTGCAGCGACGGCCGAACCCGCGCGATGGCGTATCGGCTATTGTCTCTCGGGAGAGGATCGCCGGTGATCTGCACCTCGAGCGTATGATCGCCCTCACCGGTCAAGCTGGGGGCGAACGTCACGTTCTTTGACTGACCCGCCGACAGCGAGATCATCTCCGAAGCTTCGACTTCTCCATCGACTTTCAAATCGACGCGGACGTCGGAACGATCCGTCTGACCGAAGTTGGTGGCTGTCGCTCGGATCGCGTACGGACGTCCGTCGACGGCAACAGGATCGATCGCCTGCCACTGAGTCACGGCCAAGTTAGGGCTCTCTTGTCCGCTGGTGTCGAGAATGGAGATCGGCGCGTCACCGGCCAGTTCGACTAATCTCCTTCGCAACTCTGTCGGGTCATTGGAAGCTCCTTCGCCCAGCCAGGTCGATCGCTGCATATCAGTGATGAGATAGACGCGGGTTCGCGATGTCGTCGATTGTCCGACAAGTCGGCGGAGCGGCTCGATCATTTGCTCGATGCGGGTGCTGGCATCTTCCGGAGTCAGATTCTCGATCTCCTCAGCCACACTGGCCAGGTAGGGGCTCGGCTCGGCCACCAACACTTGCACCGACGAACCGAGAACCAGGACGCTGGCGAGATCCCCTTGTCGGGCGGAGTCAAGGATAGAGGTTGCCATCTCTTGTGCTCGTTCGAAGCGGGTCAGGTTGCCCTCGGCATACTGCATCGAAAGAGAGTTATCGATGACCAGGATATGGTGCGTCGACGGGCCGAGCACCGCAAAGAGCCCCTTGGCTTGCTCGAGTGCCGGCTTCATCATCGCAAGAACAACTAACGCAATCAGCGCCGTTCGCACCGCCAATAGGAGCCACTGTTCGAGACGAATCCATCGTTGATTTTTCTTGAGTGCCGCCATCAGCCAGCGCATGGCGGCCCATTCCATCGTCTTGTGCCTTTGACGATGCAGCAGGTGAATCAAGATGGGGACGCCCGCCAGCGCCATCCAACCCAACAAGGTCGGCGCGCCAAACGAGAGTGCCAGGGGACCGTTCATGAAAGCTCTCTTTTCTCCTCTCTTTCGTGCAGACCGTCGGCCTGCTTCACTTTCTCTGTGGGACTACGCCAGACTTCGTCGACTGGCGCGTGTCGACAAGTATCGAGTCAACAATCGGTCGAGTGGTTCATCAGTCCGAACCAACATGTAATCAACGTCCGCGGAACGACACCCGACTTCGACCTCGCGGCGAAACTTCTCAAACTCTTCGCGATAGGCTCGCCGAATCGATCGAGGTTCGACTAAGGATTCTGGCAAGCCTTCAAGCCCCTTGAAGAGGGTGACATCGCTAAACGGAAAATCAAGCTCGGCCGGGTCGAGCACATGCAACAGTGCGACTTCATGCCGACGATGGCGAAGGTGTCTGAGTCCCTGGATCATGGTGTCCACATCGTCGAAACCGTCGGTCATGACGAAAACCAAACTCCGCTTGGTCCATCGTCCTGCCAATTCATTGAGGACCGGGCCGATTCGGCTCGTAACATTGGCAGGCTGACAAACCGCGAGCAGGTGCAGTATTTGATTCATGTGCGAGGCTTGGCCGCTGGGCGGGATCAAGTATCGAAGCTTGTGTTCAAAAAAGGCGGCCCCCACGCTGTCCTGCTGATGCAGCACCAAGTACGCGAGGACGGCCGCTAGTTCGCGAGTGAAATCGAGCTTCGTCATCTTGCCCGAGCCATACTTCATCGATTCGCTGGTGTCGATCACCAGGTTGCAAACCAGATTGGTCTCCTGCTCGTAGCGTTTGAGGTAGTACTTGTCGGTCTTGCCGAAGAGTTTCCAATCGATGTGACGCGTATCGTCGCCGGGCGTGTACTGGCGATGCTCGGCAAATTCGACGCTGACCCCTTGAAAGGGGCTTTTGTGCGATCCGGAGACGAACCCTTCGACGATGCGTCGGGCCCGGACCTCCAGATCCTTCACTTTAGCCAGCGTTTTTGGATCTAAATACTTCGGAGAGCTTTCCACCGGCCAGCGACTCGCTTTCGTCTTGAGGAAGGGACTTGACCAGTCGTCGAATGATTTCATCGGAATTCACGCCGTCAGCCTCGGCGCTAAAGTTGGTGACGACGCGGTGACGAAGCACGGGGTGCGCCACTTCGCGAATGTCGGCCGACGTGACATGGTACCGTCCATGCAAAGCCGCCCGAGCCTTTCCCGCCAACACCAGAAACTGGCTCGCCCGCGGGCCCGCTCCCCAGGTCACATACTTCTCCACGAAGTCGGGGGTCTCGCCCGGCTTGCCTCGCCGAGTCATCCGCGCCAGCTTCATCGCGTAGCGAATGACATGGTCCGCGATCGGGATTCGACGAACAATCCGCTGAAGTTCGAGCACCTCAAACGAATCGAGAACTTTCTCGAGCTTGGGGACATGGTCGGCTGTCGTCTGGCGAACGATCTCGAACTCTTCGTCCTCGGTCGGATAGTCAACGTGAATGTCGAACATGAAGCGATCCAGCTGCGCTTCGGGGAGCGGATAGGTCCCCTCTTGTTCGATGGGATTCTGCGTGGCCAGCACAAAGAAAGGCGGATGCAGTGGATGCCTGGTTCCGCCGACCGTGACCTGCTGTTCCTGCATCGCTTCGAGCAAAGCCGCTTGCGTTTTGGGAGGCGTCCGGTTGATCTCATCCGCCAGGATCAGGTTCGCGAAGATCGGCCCGTGCAAGAACCGGAACTCGCGCTCGCCGGTCATTTTGTTTTCCGAGATCACTTCGGTCCCGGTGATGTCGGCAGGCATCAAGTCGGGCGTAAACTGAACTCGGCTAAACGAAAGGCTGAGGCTCTCTGCCACGGTGCGAATCATCAGCGTTTTCGCCAAGCCGGGCACCCCCACGAGCAAACAATGCCCGCGGGCAAACATGGCAATGAGAATCTGTTCGAGAGCTTTATCCTGACCGACGATCACCTTTGACGCCTCGGCTTTGAGTCGCCGAAACGCTTCGCCGAGCCGACCGACGGCCTCGATATCACCCTCGGGAACTCCGTCTGGCATTTCGCTCATTCACTTCTCCCCATGGGGTCTTGACCATTCCATTACCAAGCAAGGCCCACTGTTTGTTGATCCATTCGAACGAGAGCGCCGTATTTGTTCCATTCGATTTCTTTCACCTCGCCGGCAAAAGGAATGGCCAACTCACTCAGCGTTGTACCATCCGAGATTTTGACTTCCTTCACGGTCGGGCCAGCCTCGGCTTGACCAAAGACAAAGAGCCGACCTCGGCAAGCATGAATACTTCGGACACCTGCCAGGTCGCGGTGCCAAAGCAATCGTCCATCAACGAGGGAACGACAATCAAGCCCAAAGGAGTTGGCGCTGATAAAAACCTCTCCGCTGGTCGCAAAGCATCCCTCCACGTTTCTGACCGGAATCTTGGTGACAATGGCTCTGAATCGCGAAGGGCCTTTGGCCGGGTCGATTCCCTGCCATTCGTAGTGATCGAGCAGAACCCCAAGGCGACCGTTCGATTCGATCCAGATCGGCAGTCCCCACGACGGCCAAGGAACACTCGTCTTCCATGCTATTTTCCCGTCAGGAACATGAATGGCGGCCAGCTCGGTTCGCGATAACGAAACAAACAAGTGATCCCCTTGAAGAATGGCAGGCCCGCGACCCGCCTCTCCCATCAAAGAGTGCCGCCAGCGAATCGCGCCGGTTCGATCGAGCATCAGCAACTGATCCGCCTTGCGCAGAATGATTCCACCGGATGCGACGAGAATCTCTGGCTCCCAAGTCCCCTCGGCCCATTCTTTGACATGAGATTGACGAAGATCGCGGCTCCATTCGGTCCGTCCAGAGAAAAGGTCGACCATTGAGATCGTCCCTTCTGCCGACCAAATGAATAGGCTGGTGCCGGTGAGGGCAACTTTCGTGCGAGAGCTGTTGCCCATCCAAGAGACATTCGTGGTCGTTGCGGAGGAGCTTTCCGTCAAGGAGGAGACGAAAGCCAGGCGATCTGTTTCTTTCGGCGGACTCCAACTCCACTGAGGAAGGCCCTTTTCTATCCCCCGGCAATCGATGCCGCCGGCGGTCTCACAGAGCAAGAATGGCCCGGCCAAATACGCTCGATCGGCCGACCCTGAATCTCGCCAGATCGGTCGGCCGGTCATCAAGTCGCAGTATGTCAACGTGCCTGCTCGCTCGACCAGGACGGACCTTCCGTCGGCAGGAAGGATAACTTGGGTCGGGTCCCCCGTCGTCCAGGCGATCTGGATGGGACGGGATTCTGAGTCGACCTTCTCGGAAGAGTTCATCCAAACGATGCCACGAGGATCCGCAGAGTCGGGAGTAGGTTCGGCCACGGAATCGGCATTCGCGGTTGGATCGCTTGTCGGTCTTGCATCGTCTGCTTCGAGCAGCGGGGATTTCCCGTCAGTGGCTCGTCGGCTCTTTCGAGCCACGGCCAAAAGAGGCGACGTCGCCCATCGAGTCTCGCCCCGCTTTTCGGCCGCCGACAGTAAGTAGTTCGCTCGATCGCGAGCCAAAGGGAATCGCCGAGCCGACGCGATCAGTTCTTCGACAGGGGCATCGATCGCGGGGCGATTGGCCTTGAACTCTTCATCCCATGGCTCGAAAGGAACGTTCCCATACTTTTGAAACTCGGCCGACAATTGCTCGGCCACTTGCTCGGCAAGATCCACCTTCCAACCAGGGCCGGCCGGCGCTAACGACTGTAGAGCCCCGGGCGACGAAAGCATCTCTTGAGCGAGCATGATGCGAATGCGCGGGTCGGGATCGTCGCGCCAAAGTCGGCGGCGAAGAAGATAAACTTCCCATCGCTGATCGACGCGCGACGCTTGGCGAAACGCGCGGGCAAGTCCATCGTCCCACCGAGTCCGGTCGGCGGGTTCGAGTTCGCGGTCCGTCAATGAAAGTCCGTCGAGCTTTCGCTCGACTTGTCTGGTCATCGCGCGGACCCATTCGTCGCGGATCCGCTCGGCTAAGAGCGTTGCTTGATCGCTTGGAAGAAGCGAACTGAGTTCCAGCGATTTCGCGAAGTGAGTTGAAGCCTTATCGATGTCGACCTCGGCCGCGGCCGAGGCGAGAAGAAGATGCGCCTCGGCCGAGTCCGGATTCGCCGCCACCATCTTTTCTCGTTGTTCGGTCAACCACGCATGCGGACGAATGACAAGGATTTGCCGATTCTGAGCAATCAAGGCGAAGCCCTCGCCGGGAATCAGATTCCCCGCCTTGGTGCGAAGACCCTCCATCAACGAGATAGGCGCCTCGGCGCGACGACCGGTCCATTGATCGAGAACATGAATCTCCGAAGCGGTTGACCAATAGATCAGATCGCCCGCCAGCATGCCGCGACCGACCCCTTTCGGCTGATTCTCTGGGAAGTACCAAGCAACCTGACCGGTCTGGACATCCACGGCATAGACGCGATCGCCCGTGACGAAGACAAAACCATGCGCCACGCCGAGCAAGTGCTCTGCGGGGACGGTGGCTCTCCATTGTCGAACGCCGGTGCTAGCATCGAAACAATCCAGGGCCGAGGCCCCCGATGGCACGGCAAAGAGTTTTCCCTGATGGTGAACACACGGATTGATCCCTGGTCGCGCGGTTCGCGAAGCGGTCCCGGGCTCGACGTCGTACTCGGCAATCCATTCGATCCGAGCCGCAGGAATATCAAGCGAGGCGATGGCCCCTTGATTGGTGCAATAAAAGAGAGAGTCGCCCGAAAGCGTCAGCAGGTTTTGGTCCGGCGTCACGGGGCGGGATAAATCACTGGTTGATTCACAAACCAAACGCTTCCAACGAACCTCCCCCGTTTCCACTTCCAGACAGACGATATAGGAGGTGACCATCGCATCGAGCCGAGCCACTCCGATGAAGAGTTCGTCTCTTCGAACAACAGGTGCTCCCTCGAAGACGACCTGTTGACCGAGTTCCAATTGAGAGACATCGACCCACCAAATCAGCCGACGAGCCTCATGATCGAAACAGAAGAGTCGGCTCTTCGCGCTGTTCATCTGATGCATGTTGGGACCGAATCCTGGTGAAGAGCCGGTCCGAACGAAGAGATAGCGACCCGCCACCGACAACGTTTGGTAGCCGACGTGCTCGGCACGATCCCCTTGGCGTTCGTTGTTGACGTCGAGGTTGGCCTCATAAACGGGCGTGTTCTTGTCGACATCAAACCAGTAGAGCTTGCGATCGCTGCAGGCGAAGACTTTGTTCCCCAACGTGACAGGATGGTTGTAGAGTCCATCTCTTTTGACAACCGGAGATTGAAAAGGGGGAAAGGGATTGTTGAACTCGGGCATCTCTTGTTGAACACCGTCGGTTTCGGGTGCCGACTCGATCGTCCATCGATGTTGAACGGTACTCAGCCGAATTTCCTTGGTGGCGATCTTGTTTCGAGAGAAGTTGCCGGCAAACGTTGTCCAATGATCTGGCGAAGGTCCGGTCGTTGAGTTCTCCTTTTGCAGAGAGAACGACTCCAACGTCTTCCAGTAGAGATCCTCTTGACCGGCTAGGCGACCACTCGCGTCGCGATACTTACTCTTGAGGATCGATCGGCCTTTCTGGGCCGAGCCTGGATCTCCCGCCATCAGCTTAGCGATCGACCACTTTGTCCAGATCCGAGCCGGGTCCAACTTTGAATCCGGATAGCGAACTTCAGAACTCTGCTTGTCAGGATCTTCCTCTCGGAGAAGCTTCGACCACCACTGCGCCGCCCGTTCGAGATCGCCATCACGAAAGGCCAAATCTCCCAACCGATCGATGGCCTGATCCGCCACCGAGCTGCAAAAGAAGTTTTCGACGATGGTTCGATATCGGGCTCCGGGAGATTCATCGACGGCGGACCCGTCGAAGAGGGCTTGGGCCTGGCTGTCGACCCGTTGACGATAGAGTTCCAGTCCGTCGGCCGACAGTTCGCTGATCCGGCGATGGCAGTACGACCGAATCGACACGTAACGAGGGGGTTGAGAATCAGGGACGGCGATAACCTTCGTGGGATAGGTTTCGATGGTATTTTGAAGCAGGTCGACAGCCTCGGCCCAGGAGTTTTGGCTGACGTAGGCATCCACGAGGCGAAGCCGACGAACCGCCTCGGTGCTGTCGTCGGGGTTGACGCGAGACCGCTCGGCAAACTGCGCCTGGGTGCAGACCGCCCAACTCAATCCGATAACTAGGCTGATCCGATGAAATTGGTGCATCACGTTGTCGCCCCGCCCTCCGCGTTCCCTGCGGCCGGCCGAACAATTGTAGCGGTCGACGGGCAGATTTGAGAAGCATTTGCTGTGCCCGTTTGGCGAGTAAGAGATTCTTCACCGACCGGCGGAACCGGCCTGCGGGGAATCAAGGTCACGCCAACGTTCGCTTTGAGTTCTGCCCCGGGATCTCTTGAACGTAGCGAGGAACTAAATAACCAGGCAACCGGCCCCGAAGTTCCGCGATGAGAGAAAGACCCCGCTCGATCGGCACCTCAAAATGAGCGGCGCCCGCCACCCGGTCGAGTTGATGCAGGTAGTAGGGGATCACGCCCGCGGAAAAAAGATCGCGAGAGAGAGACTCCAGCGATTCCACCGAATCGTTCACCCCCGCCAGTAAGACCGACTGATTGAGGAGCGGGATTCCCGATTCTCGCATCTTTCTCAACGCGTCACGCGCTTCGCTGCTCAGTTCACGGGCATGATTGACATGAAGAACGACCACCGGATCAAGGCGAGAGGACGTCAGTAGATTTAGGAGCCCTTCGGTAACACGGGAGGGAATCACGACCGGGAAACGAGTATGGACACGCAGCGTTCGGAGATGAGGTATGGCCGATAGCCGACCCACCAGTTGACCAAGCCAGTCGTCGGTTCGGGAAAGCGGATCTCCGCCACTCAGAATCACCTCGCTGATGCTCGGATCGTCGTTGATCTGCTCGAGAGCAGGCTCGAACGACGCCAGGCTCTTCGGCTCGTCGGCGTAAGGATAATGTCGGCGAAAGCAGTATCGGCAATGAACCGCACAAGTCCCAGTGACGATGAGCAGAACGCGACCGTAGTACTTCTGGATCATCCCGGGCGTCTGCCTAGCAAGGCGATCGCCGACCGCGTCTTGGGAAAATCCCGGAGGAAGCGATTCCTCTAGCGCAGAAGGCAAAAACTGCCTGGCCACCGGATCCTCCGGCGACGTTTGCAGAAACGTCTCCAAAAGCGCGGGAGGAATCACGACCGGAAAATTACTCGTGGCCGGGAGTTCCAAGGGGATTTGTCGATCCGGCCCCATCGGTAGCCCCGGCCCGGTCCGGTCCTCCGCCTTGCCCAATGGCCGAAACGCGTCGCGGAGTTCTCTTTGCCACCGGGGCAACGACTGGGAAGGATCAGTCAAGCCGACAGGCTCCTCGCGATCCGCCGTTTCCGTATGTTGCATGGGTGGGGTCGCCTTGCTGCGTCGGGGGCCCAGAGGCGGGGCGAAGGCCAAACGCTTGCCCACTGGGGGGCCCAAAAAAGCCTTCTCGTGAATAGTGATGGTCTATGCCACCCCTGCGAGAACTCAAGTGGTCGTCTCAGACGCGAAGGGCAACGGGCGAGCGAGTTCAAACCGAATCGCCGGCCGACGATCATCGAAACGGGTCGGTCCAGGAAACGTTTCGGAATCGACCGCAGTCTAGGTAGCCCGTTTGATCAATTAACATCAACAGAAATGGATCGGTCAAACCCATGTCCGTCTACCACACCAGCGACTTTCGCAAGGGACTCAAAGTCGAGCTCGAGGGCGAGCCCTACATCATGACAGAATGCAATTTCGTCAAGCCGGGCAAGGGACAAGCTCTCTACAAGTGCAAACTGAAGAGCCTGATCAAAGGCTCGGTCCTCGATCGGACTTTCAAAAGCGATGATAGCCTTCAAGCTGCCGACGTTCGCGAATCGCAGATGCAGTATCTTTACCGGAGCGGCGACAATTTTGTTTTCATGGATCCCGACACCTTTGATCAGCCCGAGTTGACCCCCGAGCAAATGGGGGACACTGCCAAATGGCTCAAAGATGGCCTTAATTGCAATATTGTCTTTTACAACGAACGACCCATCAGCGTGGATGCCCCGAATCATCTGGTCCTTGAAGTGGTGTATGCCGAACCCGGCGCTCGCGGAAACACCGCCACCAACGTGACCAAAACCGCCAAGGTCGAGACCGGTGCCGAGGTCCAGGTCCCTATCTTCATCAACCAAGGGGACAAAATTAAAGTCGACACCCGCACGGGCGAATACATCGAACGCGTGCGCGAGTAGGAAGTTCGAGGGAGAGTTTTCGCATGAACCTCCCCCATCTCTATCTACCCTCGGCCACGATCGATGTCCTGAAAGCGCGATCGGCACTGATCCAGCAAGCACGACATTTTTTTCTCGATCGCGGATTTTGGGAAGTCGACACTCCTCTGCTATCGGCTGAGACCGTTGTCGATGCCCACATCCACCCGGTGAGTCTTACGATCGACGGCGATCACCGTTTTTTGCAGACCTCCCCCGAATTGGCAATGAAGCGATTGCTCGTGGCGGGGAGCGGTTCTATTTTTCAATTCGCTCATGCGGTCCGTGCGGGCGAAGCAGGTCCACTCCATAACCGAGAGTTTCTTCTGCTCGAGTGGTATCGGGTTGGCGCCAGCCTATGGGAACTGATGGACGACGTCGGCAAGCTCGTCACGTCGCTGATGCAACTTCCCCACGTCGGCTCGGCAAGCTATCGACAAGCATTTCTTCAATCGACCGGCATCGATCCCTTAAAGGCAACCAATGAAGAACTTGCAGACCGCTGTCAATCCGCAGGTCTTTCGTTTGTTGCAAAGGATCGAGATGATCTGCTGAATTTTCTTTGGGCCGACCAAGTCGAGCCGACGCTTCCTAAAGAGGGTCTCTATTTCATCTATCATTATCCCGCCAGCCAAGCCGCGCTTGCCGACGTCATTCAAGACGAGGACGGGAACGAATGCGCGGAACGATTCGAACTCTACGCGCGGGGCATCGAACTGGCCAACGGTTATCACGAGTGTCGCGATCCCCGTCAGCTTCGTGAATGGTTTATCAGGCAGAACGATCGGCGCGTCCAACAGAACGCAACAACACTCCCCCTGCCCGACTATCTTCTCTCAGCCCTGGAGCAAGGCCTGCCTGATTGTTCTGGAGTGGCGGTTGGATTCGATCGCTTGGTGATGATCTCGCTTGAGCAACAAAGGCTTTCCGATGTGATTCCATTCCCCGATGACCGCTGCTAAACGCGGCATGGGATATCGCAATATCCAGAATACAAAACTGTTCCCTGATCCTGCCAACCTTGTGCATCCCACTCACCACTCAAAAAGGATGCTGTTGTCCCGTATGCCTGCCTATGCCATGATCCGTACTCCAGCTAGCTAGGGTTTTCCCTAGATCGCAACAAAAGATCGAACTCGGGGTTTACTATCCTTCAGACATAGTGAAGGTTACTGGAGCGCGGATTTAATGGATCGCTATTGTTATCATCCTGTCTTGATGAGTGAGCGACTTATCCGAGAAAGACTCCTCCCATAAGCGATCGAAGGGGTCGTTATTCGAAGTCTGTGAAGAAATCGTCTTGGGTTACATTGACGTTCCTTTGCCTTGGGAATGGACCGCCTACGCCTACAGAAGGAAGCAAGATGAATCAGCCCGCCCGTCTTCTCGTTGTCGAGGATCAAGACGACACTCGGACTCTTTTGGTAGAGACCTTGCAGGAAAAGGGTTACGAGGTCTTCGAGTCTTCCAGCGGCGCTGACGTTGCTCGGCTGGCTGCTCAACAGTCGTTCGACTTGATCATCACCGATATTTTACTCCCGGACAAAGATGGTCTGGAAGTGATCCTGGAGATCCGCAAGCGAGACCCTAAAATGCGCTTCCTTGCGATATCGGGCGGGGGCCAAACACTCTCGGCCCAAGACTGCCTGTATTCTGCCCAAGCCTTCGGTGCGCAGATGGTCCTCCGAAAGCCGTTCCAGAATCAAACGTTCCTGAATGCCGTCGAAACGATTCTGAGCTGACGGCGATAACGCCTTATCCACTGTCCGATCAATGCCGGCGGGCAAACTCCATGAAGAGCAATTGTGCCCTCTTCATTGTTGGCGGACGCTTATCGACAGATTTCTCGACCTTTGCATAAAGATCTTGAAGATCTTTTCCCAGGCCCGTTTTCTCTTCCCCGAGCTTGTGCTCTATTCGCTTCAGGAAGAGTGAGCGGAGAGAGAAACCTGGTTCCTATTTTTGTTGCGAATCCGATCGGCGAAGGAGCGACCTCATCATGGCAAAATCGTTGGCTTGCTTGGCAATGGCCCTTTCTTTCGCCATTACCTGGGGAGATGATTGGCCGCAATGGATGGGGCCCCGGCGAGATGGACAATGGCGCGAGACCGGGGTCCTGCGAACTTTTCCCAAGGAGGGCCCGAAGCTTCTTTGGAAGGTCCCCATTGCGGGGGGATATGCAGGCCCAGCTGTCGCTCATGACCACGTATTCGTCACGGACTTCGTCACCGACGGAACACGTGAGAACGATCCGGGCAAACGGGTTGAACTCACTGGCAAGGAAAGGCTTCACGCCCTCGACGCTAGCACCGGCAAGACGATCTGGACGCACGCGTATCCCGTCACCTACAAGATCAGCTATCCCGCGGGCCCAAGGGCCACCCCCACGGTTCAAGATGGCGTCGTCTACATGCTCGGGGCCGAGGGAAATTTGACGGCGCTCGATGAAAAATCGGGCCAGGTCCGCTGGGCCAAGTCCCTGAAGGAAGAGTACAAAATCGAGGCTCCGATCTGGGGATTCTGCAGTCATCCCTTAATTCATGACGGCCTGATCTACTTGACTGTCGGAGGAGAGGGGTCCGTCGCCGTCGCTCTCGAGGCGGCCACCGGCAAACAAGTCTGGGCGTCGCTCAGCGCATCGGAACCAGGCTACGCGCCTCCCTCCATCATCCACGTCGGCAACAAGCCTCAATTGATCATTTGGCATGCCGAGGCGATCAACAGCCTCGATCCCAAGACGGGCAAAGTTTACTGGTCAAAGCCTCTCAAGCCCAACTACGGGATGGCCATCATGGCCCCGCAATTGGCGGCGAATCGACTCTTCGCCGGCGGGATCGGTGTTTCACTTCTGCTCGAACTCCAGGGGGATCAACCGTCCGCCAAAGAACTCTGGCGAGGCGACACCAAACGGGGCGTCGAATGTGTCAACAGTACGCCGATCATCGACGGTGACTATCTCTACGGCGTCAATCGCTTCGGTCAGCTTCGATGTGTTGAACTCGCCACCGGCAACCACGTATGGGAATCCTTTGAAGCAACGACCGGCAATCGGTCGGCCAACTCTGGGACCGGCTTCTTAGTGAAGTGCAGCGATTACTATTTCATCTTCAGCGAAACCGGAGATCTCATCACCGCGACGCTGTCGCCAGCCGGCTATCAAGAGATCAGCCGAGCCCATCTCATCGATCCATCCAACGAAGCGTTTGGACGAGAGGTCGTCTGGAGCCATCCCGCTTTCGCCCGTCGCGCGGTCTTCGTCCGCAACGACAAAGAGATTGCTGCTTATTCGCTTTCGGAGTGAAGCGACTAGCGGACTGCCGGATCGGGAGGAGTCAAAAACACCTCGACGCGGGCGTTGGTTCGCTGGCTTGCATCGTCCTTGCCCGGCGTGAGAGGTTGTTGGCCTGCGTAACTGATGATGCCGACGCGTGTCGGAGCGACGCCAGCCTCTTCGAGAAACTGCTCGACCGCGATTGCCTGATGCGCGGTCAAATGCCAAACAGTTGGGTGATAGCTGACAAGTTCCTTGGGAACTGTCGCTCCCGGAGCCGCATGGGCGACGACCAAAAAGTTGAAATTGCGAGCGTCATTGGAATTGAGAATCGTTGCCAAATCGGTCAGCGTTCGACGACCGGCGGGACGAATTTCATCGCCGGCCAGGAATAGCTCGGCACTGATAATTCGGATGGCCCGTTCCTTGGGATCGTATTGAACACCTGCGTGCTGATCGGCCAGGGCGGCCAGCGATCGTTCCAGTGATGGCGGGACCGCGACATCCCCCCGCGGCGAACTCGACGGAATGTTCTCGATGGCCGAGGCGGCAATCGATTCTGAATCGCCCGCCGCATTCATGACGACCGAAGTCAACTCTTGATGAAGCTGTTGATTCTCACGAAGCAGGTTGTCGACACGCTGCTGTAACAGCGATTGAACATCTTGCTGGCCACCAAGCTGCTTTTGGAGGTTGGAAGCATCGGCGAGCGCCTGATCGAGTTGAGCCTTTGTCTGCTTCCACTTTTGTTCAACGGCATCCAGCTTTTGGCCTAGATCGAGCTTAACGTCTCGATTGTCGCCCAGACGATAGCCGCTAAATCCGCGAAACTCTTGCCCTTGGCATCCCGCCAAAAGAACAGCGCCCAGCCACGAAAGAGCGGCGAGTTTGGAAATCGCTCTCCCTTGGCCACGCATGATCTTTCCCCACTCGACACCTACTGTCCCTGATGAGATAGTCGGGGGAAATAGGGGCCCCTTCGAGATGAGTCAAGACCAACAGGACCGCAGGCCCCTTAAAAGGACGAGGGGCCAATTCCTTGATCGCCGACCCCGTCAAAACGGGCCGGCCGAGTGGATGCCGACTACGGCAAGGGAACACCGATACTCTTCCCGGTTTCATAGACCGTATCGATGATCGTGGCCGTCAGCGGGTAGGGTTCGTGATACGACCAGGCATTTCTTGAAATCTCGTACATCATCATCATGACGACGACAAAGACCATCGTCGTCACCGACAGGACGCCGACCCATAGCCCGCCCCACGGGGCTGGCTGGGCATTTCCCATCACCGGTCCGTCGGCCTCGATCGCGTCCTCGTCCTCCTCGTAATCTTCGCTGGCATCTTCGTCGTCTTCATCTTCGTCGAGCGCAACGACGTCGCTTCCCGACTCGTCGTCACCTTCTTCATCCAAGGCCAATTCGAAATCGCTATCGGAAATCTCGTCCGAGGAATCTTCGTCCACGACTTTCGACATTCGAGGTGCTGTATCGCTGGCCTTGAACGTCGGAAGTTCGTCCGAGTTGAAAATGTCGTCGTCGCTTTCGAGGCTGACGTCGAACTCGCTGTCGGAAGAGTCGGTGTCGCCCGATTTCAGATTGACGCCGCTATCGACGGCTTTTCGTAAGAGCAGCCCGCTATCGTCTGGCTTGGCCAGGTTGATGCCGCTATCCCCCGCGCCCGGGGCAATGTCCTGAGCCAGGCCGATATCGTCCTCGAGATTCAAGTCGAAGTCGCTATCGGAATCATCATCGCCCGAAGCCTGCTTAATGGTCGGCGTCTTATCGGCTCGTTGGATGTCATTCAGATCAAAGTCCGCCAGATCGATGTCGTCATCCTTCTTGAGTCCCAGCCCCGTGCCTAGTTCATCTTCGAAAGAGAACTCGTCCTCGACCGTCGGCTCGGACATGGCCGGCAAGCGGGGGGCCGGTTCAAGCAACAGATCATCGTCGGAATCATCATCCATGAGTGGGATCAAACCCGAGTCGGCAGACCCCTTGATCGTCGGCGCCGGATCGGCCAAAAACTCTTCGGTCGGCAAACTGCTGGCGGAAACCTTCGGATCCTCAAAGGTCAATTCCGGCTCGGAGTCGTCTTCAAGGAGGAGGCGAATATCGCTGTCGGTCGGTGGCTTGGTTGACTCGTGCGAATCCTCAGGATCAAAGTCGGGCACCAGAGAGATGCCACTGTCCTCTGCATCATCGGAATCATTGAAGATCAACCGGACATCGCTTTCGCCACTCCCTTTGATCCCTTTGTCCGCCTGAAGGGCTCGGCCCGTGGCGCTGTCGGAAGGGTTGACGGGGGGAGGCTCTTTCGCCAATGCAATATCTTCGACCGTCGGAGCGGAAGACGCCTTCGGCTCGTCCTCGAACAGCAAATCATCGAAGTCCTCGGCGGAACCAGCCGCGCTCAGTCCCAGTCCGCTCAGGCCGCTGAGAAGCTCTTCGTTCCGCTTGCGATCATCGATATCCTGGGTTCGGAACTTCCAGCTACCCGCATCGGCAAAGCCACGTAGTTCTTGCTTCCGTGCCATCTGGACGAGCTCTTCGGTGGACTTGCCCAGAATCTTGGCAGCCTGTTCCAGCGAATAATAGTTCTGCGCCATGGCTCATCCCCTTGCTCAATCAAGAGGAGCCCAACCGATTCGCCGGCAGAGATGCACGGGGCCGCAAGCTCACTTGCTGGACCGCGAGAGTCTCTCAATGTCGGCGACGTGGGGCTCCTCGTTGTTGAATTCTAACAGTTGTTGGTCCGCGCCGATGTGGCGCGATGCCGACAACTTCAGCTTTCCCTTCCCTGGATCGTATTGGTAGATCGTGAGCGTCCTCTGGGCTTGATCGATCAAGTAGACCACCTGCCCACCGCCGGGGGTTTGCTCGACAATCGCCGCCATGGGAGAGACCGAAGCCGCGCCGGCTCGAACCGGCATCGAAGATCCTCCGAAACCACCACTGGCCAAGAGGAGCCCAGCCAACCCTCCCATGAACACTAAGCCTAATCCCGGGAACAATTTAAGAAACATAACCGTGCAGCCTCCCTGCGGTTGTTCTTCCTTTCTGCCCCCGAAATGGTCCCTCCATGCTTGATGCGGCCCGGAAATGACTCGGGAACGGATCAGCGATCGGTGGGAAACGTCTCAGGGGAGCGAACATCAGGAATATACCGGAGTTGTATCGGTTTCGCAAGCAATCGAAAGAGTTAAGGCCGGGTGAGGCAATGGGTTGCTTCAATCATTCCGAATAATCGCATTGTAGGGGTTACGAGGACACTCTTACTGGATTTTGGCGATCCTGTTTTCTGGGTTACCCCCCAGCTCAGGGCCAGGGGACGACCCGTGGACCCACCCAGAGCGGCTTCTCTTCGTTACAGACTCTCCATTTTCTCAATATTTGGCAACTAAGGATGTTTGAGATAGTTGGGAGCATTCGAACGAGTTTCACTATTTTGCGGATTACTCCTTTTCCCCCCTCTTATCCTGATTCGTTCCAGCTACTTAAGAATCCCATTCTTCGCTTTTAGCTTGGAATTCCCACTAGCCGAAAACTCCAACGAACGAGCCTAGGCATTTGTTTTGGGCTCGATCCGAGAAGGAACTCAGCCAGAGCCTCTGGCGATCTCAGGAGGAGTCTCAATGAAATTGCGTTGGAAGGCCGCCATTGGAAACCTGGCGGCGGCCCTGTTCATCGCGGGTCCTGCGTTTGCGCAAGATCCCGCTCCTGCCGCTCCCGCGGCTCAACCGGCCGTGGTTGCCACGGAACCGGGGAGCATCGTGGAGGGCTCAACGTACTGTGCGGCTTGCCAGGCTGCTGCAGAAGAAGGGGGCGACGAAGATGCCCCCTGGGAACTAACCAACCTCTTTACCAACAGCTCGGGCAGGAACTTCCTGGCCGACAACGGCTTTTCGCTGCGTGGTAATTTGGCTCAGAGCTACGTGTTCAACTTCGCAGGACCCAGCGATCGCTTCAACGGGCCGGTGACTTGGACGGATCGCTCGAACGAGTACCAACTCAACCAGTTCTACACGACGTTCGAACGAGTCACGAACACCGAAGAGAAATTCTTCGATATCGGTGGTCGCGTCGACGTTTTGGCTGGTACCAACGCTCGCTTCGTGCAGGCGTATGGAATGGACCTTCAGTGGGCTCCGAATAACTCGTTCTACGGCGTCGTGATGCCGCAAGCCTACGGCGAAATCGCGACTGGGAAGATCAAGACCAAAGTCGGTCGCTTCTTTTCGCCCGTCGGGTATTTCGGAGTGAATTCGGCAGACAACTTCTTCTTCTCTCTGCCTTACACATACCAACACGGCGAACCATTCACCCACACCGGAACCCTCAGCACCTACACGGGTGATAACTTCAGCGTGGGCGCCGGTGTTATTCGTGGATGGGATAACTTCAACAGCCAGAACCCGCTTGCCTCTCCGGGCCTCGGGTTCCTCGGCACCGCGAGCTACACCTTTGAAGGTGGCGCGAGCGTAGGATTCGTCTGGGTGTACAGCAACGAAGCCAATCAGAACGTCTTCGTTGATGGCGCTCAGCAGCACTCACCTCGGTTCCTGCAGACGTTTGTCTACCAGAAACCGATCGGCGAGAAGATGTCTTACGTCTTCCAGTCGGACTTCGGCAACCAAACGAAGGCCCTCACCACGGGCAAGTCTGCCCAGTGGTACGGTATCAACCAGTACCTCTTCTACGACATCAACGACAAGTGGACCTTTGGTACCAACTTCGAATGGTTCCAGGACGACGATGGCTTCCGCGTGGGTGGCTTCCTGCCGCTGACGGGGTTGCAGAACTACCGCGGCTTGCCCCTCAACCGCGTTGGTTATGAAGGTTCGTTCTTCCAGTTGACCGTCGGTCCTAAGTGGACGCCGAACCCCAACCTGATCGTTCGCCCGAACCTTCGCTTCGATTGGTTTACAGGCGAAGCGACCAATGGTGGTGGTCTGAGGCCGTTCGACGACGGTACCCGCAACACCCAGATCCTGCTTGGTACGGATGTGATCATCCGCTTCTAAGAACTCCGGGTGGGCGAAAGCCCCCCATTCAGGGCTGGTTCATTCTCGGGCAAGCCCCGTCGCAAGGCGGGGCTTGTTTCGATTTTTCTACGAACCAAGCTGCTTGGCTCGTTCGGTGGCCGCCACCACCGCATCGATCATTGCCGAGCGAACACCACGCTGTTCCAACACAGCTAACCCCGCGATCGTTGTGCCGGCGGGACTCGTCACCATATCTTTGAGTATCCCCGGGTGAAGCTTCGTTTCGAGCACCATCTTCGCGGCACCCAGCACGGTCTGCGCGGCCAGTTGTCCTGCCACATCACGATGAAGCCCTGCCTTCACCCCGCCATCACTGAGAGCTTCGATAATCAGATAGATGTACGCGGGCCCGCTCCCCGAGAGACCGGTCACCGCATCCAAAAGCTTTTCGGGCACAACGTAGGCAATTCCGACGCTCGAAAACAATTGCCGAACAAGGGCGACATCTTCCTCGGTTGCATTCTTACCCGCAGCGACGCCGCTTGCGGCCGCCCCGACTAAGCAGGGAGTGTTGGGCATCACGCGAATGATTCGCCGATGCTGACCAAGCCCCTCTTCCAATTGCCGAATCGAGATGCCGGCGGCAATGGAAACGAAAAGCGCTGACGACTTTCCCATACCGCCAATCTCGCGCAGGAGATCCCCTATCGATTGGGGCTTGACGGCGATGAAAAGGACGTCGGCGTTCGCAACAACCTCTTGGTTGCTCGATGCCCATGCCACTCCGAGTTCGTTCTTCCAGTGTTGACCTGTCGCGGAGTCGATGTCGCTCCCCACGATTTCTTCGGGCTGAACCACACCAGCAGAGATAAAGCCTCGCGCGAGTGCCTGGGCCATCTTTCCGCAACCGAGAAATCCAATTTTCATGATCGACCTTCTTGCCGGGGTTGCCTCGGAGGGACATCCTTCGATCGTATCAGGGAAGCACGTCCCGGGAACTCCACAGGTAGCCTATCCCCACCCGCAGCCGACCGAGGAAGGGATGAATCGTCGCCAGGGCTGTCCCGGCCAAAAGGGCATGCGAAATCCAAACGGCCGGCAGATTCGGATGTTTTTGGAACCAAATCACCCAACCCAGCCCCGCTAGCCCCGAGAAGATCATCAGCGGAACGTTCGGAGCATGCACGAGAGCAAAGATACTGGCCGCCAGCACTGCCGGCCCCCATCCATTGCTCGGCATCCCCTCCTTTGACGAAAGCAGCCAGCAACATCGCGGAACGAGAAGGACTTGCAGCAGAACCTGCTGAAATGCTTGTTGATGGAGATTCTCGATTTGCCAGGCGAATAGACCCTGAAAACTCCCGACGGTCCCGGCCATCAGACCCACCCCCAGCAGGACCAACATGCCGCACCCCGTCCCCGCCGCCAACAAAGGAACGCCATCCAACCAACTCCGCGGGGCGAACCCGAAATCCTCTCGGCTGGGTCGCTGCCGAAGGAGGATTCCCAAAGCGAGCGTGGCCAATAGAACAGTATTGAGTTGGCGAACGGGCTTGGGAAGCAAATAGCGACTGTCGGTCCAGAGATGGCCGAGCATTGCTGCCAACAGAATGGCAAGTTCCCAAACAGCCCGCCGGCGATCCATCAATGAAGTCACGATCGGCTCCCTGAGAGCAACTCGGTTGATCTTCCTCGACGGATAGCCCAACCGAGCAAGTTGGTCAAGATGGTGAACATCGCGACCGATTGAATGTCCTTTGCTGGATGGTCCTCGCGCGGGTAGCGAAAACGACAGGAGAGTCGGCGGGCCAGTCCTGGCAGATCGTTGAAAAGGTAGCACGATGTCCAAGCAATCGGTGGAAGAGATCAAGGACGAGTCCAATTATCTGCGAGGATCGCTCCCCGAGCAATTGGCCAGCCCGGTGGACCATTTCGACGACGATGCCAAGCAACTCCTCAAGTTCCACGGCGTCTATCAGCAGGAAGATCGCGATTCTCGAAAGGAGCGAAAGAAGCAGAATCTAGGTCCAGCATACATCATGATGGCCCGAAGCCGAGTCCCGGGCGGAAAACTCACCCCCGAGCAATGGTTGGCCCATGATGAACTCTGCGACAAGTTCGCCAATGGAACGTTCCGACTCACCAGCCGACAAGGAATTCAGTTTCACGGTATCGTCAAGTCCAACCTGAAAGCCCTGATCAAAGGGCTCAACGACTCGCTGGTCAGCACCCTTGCCGCGTGCGGCGACGTCGAACGAAACATCATGTGCTGCCCCGCTCCGATTCGTGATAACCCCGTTCGCGACCAGATGCAGCAATTGACGGACACGCTTGCAGAACATCTTTCGCCGCAGACGCCGGCCTATCACGAGATTTGGCTCAACGGTGAATCGGTCATTGCTCATCATCACGGCGAAGTGATCGAACCGATCTACGGCAAGCACTATCTGCCCCGCAAGTTTAAAACGGCGATCGCGCTGCCGGAAGATAACTGTGTCGATGTATTGACCAACGATTTGGGGATGGTCGCCCTCCATAAGAATGGTCAGATCGAAGGCTACAACATCTATGCCGGCGGCGGAATGGGCATGACGCACGGCATGGCCAAGACCTACCCTCGATTGGCAACCCCGGTTTGCTTTGCGACTCCCGACGAAGTCATTGATGCCGCCACCGCCGTCGTCAAGGTTCAAAGGGATTACGGCAACCGCGAAGATCGAAAGAACGCGAGGTTGAAGTACACGATCGATCGGCTCGGCCAAGAGAAGTTCAATGCGCTGGTCAGCGAGTATTTTGGAAGACCCCTTCCGCCGGCTCACGACGGCGGCGTATTCGGCTACGACAATCACCTCGGTTGGCATCAGCAAGGGGATGGTAAGTGGTGGGTCGGGGTGCATGTTTTGTCGGGTCGAATCGCCGATACCGACCGGGCCACGATACGGACCGGCTTGCGTGAAATCATCCGCAAGTATCGCCCCTCCATCCGCATCACCGCGCAGCAGAACCTTTTGTTGAGCGACATCGATCCCTCACAACGGCAAGCAATAGAAGCCGATCTGACGAAGAATGGGATGGGAACGGGCCGATCGTTGAGCCTGCTGGTACAGGACACGATGGCGTGCGTTGCGATGCCGACATGCGGACTCGCCTTGGCGGAAAGCGAACGAGCTCTCCCCGATATTCTGCAGATTGTCGGGTCGGAAATCGCGAAGGTGGGGCTCGGCGATGCGGACATTGTTCTGCGAATGACCGGGTGCCCCAACGGTTGCGTTCGCCCTTACAACAGCGACATCGGTCTGGTTGGCCGAAGCCCCGGGAAATACGTT
Organism: bacterium; assembly: GCA_019753235.1. Lineage (GTDB taxonomy): Bacteria > Planctomycetota > Planctomycetia > Kolteriales > Kolteriaceae > JAIELF01. The sequence goes on along the minus strand of JAIELF010000010.1, from coordinate 154,145 downwards.
GTGTTTCTGGGGGGAAACAAGCTCGGCGACGCTCTCTCGTATCAGTTCCTCGACCTAGTCCCTGTTGACCAACTGGCCGCAAAGCTGCACGGTCCTTTGATGCATTACAAAGAACATCGGCAGGAGGGAGAGCGGTTCGGCGACTTCTGCAGGCGGATCGGCAAAGAGAAAATGCTTCAAATCGCCGGCGAGAGTGCCGTCTGATCGGATGAGCTTGACTCCCTCGGTCGAAATCCTGATCGACGATAAACCACTGTTGGCAATCAATAAGCCGGCCGGACTCCTGACGCAGGGCCCCCCACCGGTCGAAAGGACGCTCGAACGTCTCGTCAAGGAAGAGCGACGCCGACAGCAGAACAAAACAGGCAACGTCTATCTCGGCATTCCGCATCGGCTTGATCGTGCCGTCACCGGCGCGATTGTATTCGCGACCAACAGCAAAGGAGCCGCTCGCCTGGCGGAGATTTTTCGCGATCGGCGGGTCCAAAAAACATACTGGGCCATCCTTGAACAAAAGCCCCAGCCGGAAGCGGGCGAACTCATCGACGGCCTATTGAAACTCGATGAAGTTGCTTTCGTCGAAGTCGTCCCTCTTGGAACGCCAGGATCCAAAGAGGCAAAGCTATCCTATCAAACAAAACAAGCGGTCCCGGGGGGCTGGCTCGTCGAGATCCACCCAGAAACCGGTCGATTTCATCAGATTCGAGCACAACTCGGTTGTCGAGGCTGGAGCGTGTTCGGCGATCTGCTCTATGGAGCCAAGCAAAGCCTCTCGGCCGACGAGACCGGATGGATCGACGACGGTAGTACGTCACCCGTTACGCCCATTGCGCTTCATTCTCGTCAATTGGTTCTCCCCCACCCGGTCCGGTTCGATGACATCACGATCCAGGCGCCGGCTCCTCGGTATTGGCACGAGCGAGGCTGGGTGAAAGAGTGACATCATGATGTCACTTTCAAACCGACGATCGACACCAACAGCAGGATAAGAAAGAATAGCCGAACAGGGCTCGTCGATTCACCCATCCATATCATTCCGATGATGATCGCGCCCCCCGCACCGAAGCCGACCCAAATGCTGTACGCGGTTCCGATCGGCAACGTTCGGGCGGCAAGAGCAAGCAAGTAGACGCTCCCTGCCATCGTGACAACGGTCACCACCGACGGTACGGGCCGAGTCATTCCATCAGACAGTTTGAGCGAGATCGCCCAACATGCCTCTAGAATCCCCGCAATCAAGAGTTGGATCCAAGCCAAACGATATCTCCTTCTCGATCAAGGAGCCTCGGCCGTGATCGCCATTACCACCGGCGAAGTTGGATCGGGCCCCTTGATGAGTTCGATGCGATCGATCGGATCGGCCCGCTTGGGCTCGACCGAGAAAGTTCGGATCTGTTGGCCGCGCAGAGCAAAAGCGAACTTCGAGCCCGGCACATCAACCCGGCGAATGTAGTCCGCGAAATGAACGCCGTTCTCAAGAGTATGATCTTCACTTCGCTGATCGGAATAATGCAAACGAACGATCATCGACACCGTCCCCTTCACCGTCGCTGGGAACGACCACCCCCCCACGCCCGAAAGAAAGTGGAGCTTCTTCACAGGCTGATGAACGGGCAGCACAACCGACGTCGGCATGCGCGGCGGAAACTCGCCGAGATCCCCCTTCAACATCACCACATTGGGGATCCGCCCATCCTTCGGATCAACCAGAAGGTAAGGGACGCCATCCACGGTTTTAGGCGACCAGTTGTCAAAGATCAGACGCTCCGCCTCGGCAGACTCGGCCGTGAACATCCCTTTCGTGCTGACAATCGATGCCACCGGTCGAAGATCCAGTGGTGTGTACTTCCCTCGCGCCGCCATGAATTCGAGCAGATCAACGAATTCCTCCCGCTTCATCTGCTTCTCAAATCCTTCGGGCATGAAGGACTTCTTGGATGCAACAATCTCGTCAATATCTTCGCGCGGAATGGAGACTCTCTTTCCGTCGGCATCCACCATCTCGATCGTTGTCTTCGACTCCGCCGACAACAAGCCCGTACGGACTCGCCCATCGAGACTGGTCACGGTGTAGGCCCGGTAGTTGGTCTCGACGCTTTGGCTGGGATCGAGAATATGAAGCAGGATCTCTTTCTTAGGATGGACCGCCATCCCTGTTAGATTGGGACCAACATTCTCTCCCATGTCGCCATGCTGATGACACTTCGCGCAGTGGGTTTTGAACGCGAGCTTGCCTCGCGCGACGTCCCCGGTCTCCTCGGTCACCGGCATCAGTTCCTCAAGCACCTTAACCCGATCGAGGCTCGGCAAACCTCCGCCGGCCGAGAATACTCTCTTCGCCCGCGCTGCAATCATCTTGTCCGGATGCGTCGTCAGACTCTGTCGCTGATCAATCAGAAGATCGCTCAGATCAAGCGATCCTTTCTCCGTCGCTTGTAAAAGTTCGCGGGTCGTGTCGGTCCGCGTCAACAAAAGGCGAATCGCGTGTTGACGCGCAACCGGCGTGTAGGTTCCGAGTTTAGCGAGGACCCGTTCACCTAGTTCATTCGAGGTCGATTCCCGCAAAACAGAGAAAACACCCTGAACAAAGGCAGGATCCGACTGCGGTCCGATCTCCGTAAGCAAAGTCGCCACCGACTCAGGCCGGTCGAGTCGAAGCCGAATCAGTTGCGCCGCCGCCGCGAGTCGAGCATCCATTGAAAGCTCTTTTGACGCGAACGCTTTCTGCGCATCTCGAATCAGTTCATCGGCTGCAGAGCGAAGCTTATCATTTGCTGTCCATTCCCCCAGTCGAATAACACTCGCCCGACCGGAAAGACTCATGTTCGGAAACACGTTCAACAAAGCCGATTCGGCAGACGCATCGAGCGCCATCTTTTTTCCCGCGGACCACCCCTTCACCAAACCAATGACCAGTGCATCGGCAAAAGGTGCTGCTGCAGTTTGAACAGAGGCGAGAAGCCGATTCGTAGCGTCCTGATCAAGCCCGGTTCGGGCAACATGCTCCGCTACAATCGCCACGGCTTCGGCAAGCATCGACAGCGACTGGGCATCAAGCTTTATCCGATCCGACGAGACGAGTAGGGTTCGAAGAAAAGGGTCACCATGCATGGCCGAGGCCGAGATGAAAGCCTCTCGCAACCAAATGTCCTTCAGCATGTCTGACTCAAGAGCCAGACTCGCCAGCTTTTCTCCCGCTCCCGGATTGCTCTTAGTATCCGCCAGCGCCAACAGGCCAGCCAATCGAACTTGCGGGTCGGAATCCGCAAGGATTCCCGAAGAAACAATTCTCTCCACCGAACGGGGCGACGGGGGCAGAACGGTAACGGCGGCACGTCGAACGCCTGGACTCGCATGACGGAATCCCTCGCTTGCGACGGCGAACGCCTCACTCGTATCGTCGGCCGTCTCACCTAGACCAGCGAGTGTCCAAAGGGCATGCATCGCGCCGACGTTCAGTCCAATCGCATCGACGGCCGGGTCACGAGCCATCGCGATAAGGTCGGGGACGACATCTTTCTTACGTCGCGACACTAAGAGTCGCTGCGCCTCTAGACGACAGAACATCGTCGGATGCCTCAGCCCCGCCAAAAGCGATCGTGGCTCATTCTCGTCGAGCATCGCGGGGGTGGAATCGAAACCGGCCGTCGATTGATCAGCCACCAATCGATAAACCCGACCTCGCGTCTTGTCACGAAGGTCGGTGACGTAGGCGTTCCCTTTGCCGTTCTCGAAGCCGAGAGGCGTGGGGTTGTGTTGGACAATGTAGTTGTACCAATCGATGATCCAGACAAATCCATCCGGCCCGACCTCGGCCATGATCGGTGCGGACCATTCGTCATCACTGGCCAGCAGATTACAAGGACTGCTCGACTGGAAGCCTGCCCCCTTTGGCTTTAAATGGAATGTCCCCACGAGATGGCCTTCGGGCCCGCAGACGAATGCCGTCTTGTTCCACCACAGGGAAGGATACGCGCGGGCAGTGTAGAGAGCATGCCCCGCCGCGGCCGAGTAGTTTCCATGATGATCTACTTGCCGAACTTTGTCCGTGATCGGAGAGAACCGCGGAGACTCCGCAATGCTAGCTGCTAAAAGCGAAGGGGTCCACCCGCGCACCCGTTCGTAGTAACGATTCGCAATCGGCATGAAAAGACTGGGATGACCGTTCGCTGATGATCCAAAGACAAGCCCCTCCTCACTAAACCCCAGCCCCCAGGTGTTGCCGTAGGTTGACCGAAGGAACTCGATCGCGGTGACACGAGGGACATGCGGGGGAGTTTGGCTTGGCTCAAGCTTGAAGCGGAAGAATCCCATTTGAAACCGAGCCAGCTTCTTCCCTGCGACGGTCGGTTCGGACTGGTTGTAACCCTGCATCCCCCAGATCCAATTGTCGGGACCATAGCGCAGATTGTTGACGCCGCCGTGGGTATCGCCCATCGCCCATCCGGTGATGATCGGAACCCGAACGTCGGCTTTGCCGTCACCGTCGGTGTCCTTCAGAAAAAGAGTTTCGGTCCCATTCTGGACGATGACGCCACCCATGACACTAACAAGCGATGTCGGCAGATTGAGCCTGTCGGCAAAGATCGTTGTTCGGTCGGCCACGCCGTCGCGATTGGTGTCTTCTAGGAGTTGGACTTTATCGTTGCCTGCCCCTCGTTCGACGATGTCGTTGGGATAGTCCGTCGTGACCGCCAGCCAGAGCCGACCCTTCTCGTCCCAGTTCATCGCGATCGGCTTGCCGGCGAGATCTTTCTCCGACGCGAACAACTTCATCGAGAGCCCGCTTGGCGTGACAAAATGTTTGACCGACTCCTCAGGTGAGAGTGGTTTTTGCATCGTCGTGATCGGTTTCCCTTGTGTTCCCCAGTTTGCGTTGGGGGTGTAGTTGGGAATCTTCGCGCCGATTTCGACGTATTCGAAAGGTTCAACATCGGTTCTGATGCTCGTCATCGTCGGCTGATCAAACTTCTGCGGATCGCGATAGAGAGGCATCGGCGTCGACTCGTCCCTGCAGGCCCAGCGAATCCCTCGCTCGACGAGTTGATGAAAGCCGGCATGCGACCATGTTCTTTCGTCGTGACCCCACGCGGTGTAAAAGACTCGGCCCTTCCCTTGAGTTCGAACCCATGTCCAGGGCTCGCGTGTCTGGCCGTCAGCCTGCACGCCCAGCAGGCGATACTCGAGGACCGTTCGATCTTTGGGATGGTGATGATGATGAACATAGGTCTCATCCCAGCTTTCGAAGCCGGCAAAACCTTTCATCACGGGATGATCAGGCTCGGCGATCAAGGTCGAGAACGTTCCCGTTTCATGCTTTTGGAACTGTGCCCCCACGAGCGCGATATACGGTTCCGAATTCAAGAAGCAGTACGACGCGCAGTGCAAGGCGACGAGCGCGCCTCCTCGATCAACGAATTGCAGAAGGGACTCTTCCTGCTCGACAGTGATCTTCTCGATATTGGCGTAAATGATCAGACCCTGAAATCGATCGAGCTCGGCAGGGCGCAATCGATCAACGTCGGTGGTGAATTCGACATGAATACCGCGACGAGCGAGCACAGGAACAAGTTGCTCGGCCCGAGCAGCAGGTTGATGATGCCCGTGGTCACCTAGAAAAAGAAGTCTGAGGGGCTCGGCCCCAACAAGACCTTGGGTCCACAGGACGATCGACAAGATCGCCAAAGCGAGAGGGAAGGTTCTCTGGTGCAACATAGCTTGTTCGCTTTCTCCGCGCCTACGCCAACGGAAAGGGACTCCCCCTATTTCGTCGATGCTATGTTAATCGATTCTGTTGAAAGATGCTCAAGTGCAGGATAAAGGATGAGACGACTTTTCTCGCATGATCATCGCCCAGGCGAGAACATTGCTAGGCCGCGTGCCGGCGATGAAGGTTGCCTGACATCCGCTCGGTCACTTCGAGAATGCTCTCTTCGACGGACCGATCGTGATAACCCAATTCTTTAATCCCTTTTTGGCAGGTAAACCAAGCGTACTGATCTTCAAGATCGTCCCAAGTCAAAGGCGATTGATCTTGAAACGAGCCTACGACGGGAAACTTCCATCGCGGCCACCAGCGAGCGGACTTCGATCGCACCGCCTGATCGGCCCGATTCACCGGGCAGAGATCCGTGATCAATCGGACATACGAAGGAATCTCGACCCGCTGCCCCCCGAGAATGTAACTCTCCCCCGATCTGCCTCGTCGCCAGGCCAGCACGTGACCATCGGCCAAGTCTTGAACATGGGCAACCGTCAAACCCCCATCAAAGACTCTCGGCAACACGCCCGACATGGCCGATCGAATGGGATTGTCCGCCAACGAACCTGTTTCAGAAAGAGGCGTTATCGGCATAGCATGACGAACGGCCACAACCGAGAGACCCGTCCAGTTCCCGAACTCGAGAGTCGCTTCCTCTGCATCGTGCCAGAGACGATCGGACGACGACATTCGCCGACGCGAGAGAGAGGATTCATCTCGGACAAGATCCGCACGATCAGTGAAACCCATTGCCGTCGCAGGGCTGCTATGCACGATACAGCCAACTTCCGCCAGATACGCGGACTCCATCAGAACGTGATTGACGTGAGCCAAGTCAGACGCGGGTCGGCCGTCGGATGTCGCCGATGATGTCAGATGAAAAACAACATCGACCCCGCGCAGGGACGCCGTCAGCGCCGCCGCATCGCTGAAAGAAGGTTCGCTCAGAACCCGAACACGAATTTGGCTGAGCCGACTGACAAGGCATCGACCAATCGGGCTGTTCGAGCCGATCACGACTGCCAACGTCTGTCCCATCGAAACCATCTCCTACCGGTCATCAAGAATCTCTTTGCACACCCCGGGCACGGGGGGACTCCTTCCATTCCGTTGGCACCGGCAAAGGGCCCGATAGCGTCTGACACTATTGGTGGGAACACCGAAAGTCGCCCGCCCGAGAAATTTGTCGGCAACTTGGCGAACTTGGGAAAGAACATCGATGATCAAATGGCTTGGGTCTGGCGAATGCCGACCTACGATAGAGGAGGCCCCGCGACGAATGCGAGGCCCCTGAGGGAAGGAGATTTGCCGGTGGCGACGTGTCCTCGTTGCAAGAAAGAAGTGAAGTACGATGGGGAGAAACTGCCCCGGTGTTTTCCCTTTTGCTCGACCCAGTGCCAGAACGGCGACCTTTATCATTGGTTAGAAGAGTCATACTCCGTTCCCGTCGAGACCAACCGAGTGGTGCAAGAGGCACTCGAAGATCCGATGGCGAAGGGAGTCAAACCTTTTGGCGACGAGCCGGAGTCCCTTAACTGATGTCGTCGGTCAATCATCGAGGGATACCTTTTCTCTCCCTTGCCCGACTGATTCGCTTGCCCAACGTCTTCACCGCGCCGCCCGACGTTCTGGCTGGCTGGGCCCTGGTCGGTTTTGGAATCACTCCTTCGCTTGATCTGGTATGCGTGGTTGCCGGGAGCGTCCTCCTTTACGCGAGCGGCATGATTTGGAACGACTGGTTCGATATCGATCAGGATCGGCGCGATCGGCCCGCGCGTCCGCTCCCTTCGGGTGACATCTCCGTTCGCGCCGCATTCATCCTTGGCATGCTGACTCTTATCGCGGGGATGGGTCTTTGTTGGGCAATCAACGCTCGCGTCGGATTGCTGTCGATGATCTTGGCGGGAAGCATCCTCGCATACGACGGGCTTTTCAAAAGTTGGCCGATCGCGCCCGCGATCATGGGCCTTTGCCGATCACTGAATCTTCTTCTCGGCGCGGTTGCCGCGAGCCCTCACGAGATTCCGATGCAAGCCTGGTGGTTCGCACTGGCAAGTGGACTCTTCATCACCGGCGTCACCCTCTTCGCCCGACAGGAAGCCAAGCCATCCTCCAGGCCGCTGCTTCTCGCAGGGGCATCAATCATGCTGCTGGGGCTTCTCTTTTGGACGGTGTTATGGATCAACATCGACTCAGGCCGACTCAGGATTTTCTTCGTTGCTCCATGGGTGACCGGTTGGGTGATGACTCGGCTGGTTCTCGCGATCCGATCGCTTTCGCCCGGCGACGTGCAAAGAGCGATCAAAACATCGATCTTTAGCTTGGTGGTTTGTCAAGCGATCACGATCGTGTGGGCGGGTTCGCCCGCATGGGGCCTGATCGCGATCTTGCATCTGCTCCCCGCGATCATTCTCGGACGCTGGCTTTATTCGACTTGATCCCCTTGCGGAGCCGACTCGTTATCGACCAGTCGAATGTCTGACACGCGCCATCGTCCTGCGCCGTCGGCCCGAAAATTGATGTAGGTCGATTGCTTGAAGCCTTGATAACGCCACTGTCTTTCTTCTAGTCGAGGTCCCGTGATGAATCGGCTATGCGCATCGGGATCGCCCAAGATTCGCTTGACAGCAGCATCATCCATGCCGACGGTAGCGCTTCGGATTTGCTCGGCATCGGTGGGGTTGATCTGAGCGGCTGCCTTCGGATCTTGCCAAACTCCTTGCCGATCTCGGCGATAGCCCAGTTCTCGCAGCGATTCCATCGCCGGCTCGAAGGTCGGCTCGATCGCGAGCGCCTCTTGATAGAGACCCGCGGCCAACGCCTGATCGGCGGAATCTTTCGGAAACCAAGTGAGTCGATGCTGGGCCAATTCATACCGAGCGCGGACGTCACGCGGGGGCGCGGACCGATTCTCGGCCCGCGCGTCTTGCTCGGCCCGAAGTTCATTGGTTCTCATGGCCGACTCCATCAATTCCAACCAGGTTCTTCGGATGGTGTCCGCGCGTGCGTTATCTTGCAACTGATCAATCACTCGGCGAGCGAGCTTATCCGCATCGCGAAATCGCGCCTGGCCAAGCCTGGCTTGCTCATCGTCGATCGATTGGTAAAGCCATCGCTTTGACAGTTCGGGCATTTCCGGCAAATGATCCGCTGCCCACTGGGCCGCTCGAGCATAGTCCCACTCGCCCAAAGCGATTCTTTTTTCTGCCGACAGCCGAAGGAGACGAAGCTGCATCGACCGAGATAACGACAACCGCTGCGCCTCCGTTGATTGTCGATAGACTTCGACGGGATTCTTTTCATAAGCGGAGATCTGCTCGGGTGTCGACGAGAGCCTCACTCCCTCGGGAAGTACAAGTTGCTTGGCCCAACGATCGGCAGCCTGCTCGAGTTCGTCTGCCGACACGACAGCGATGTTGGGTAGCCGAGCCACCGCGCGGTGATGATCGAGTTCCGCCAGATCGAGATCACGAACGATCTTGTTGCTGATCGCTCGGGCTCGAAGAGCATCGAGTTTGGAGATGTCGTTGCCCGCTTGTTGCCGATCGAGGTCTAATCCTTTGCGGTATGCTCGTTGGGCGGCTCGGCTCATGGACTCCGCCTGGTAGAGAGAGAATCGCTTGTGGGCCCATTCCGCGAGCTCGTACCAGTCGGAGGGGTCACTCGCGTTGATGGCCGACTCTCGTTTCTTGAATCGGTCATCATCACTGGGGAGAAGCTCTAGCTTCTGAACTTCGACGACCACCTGCGACGATTCAAAGCGGACCTTACCGACGACCCTCACATTCCCCGTAATCTCTTTGGGTGCGAATTCATCGAGCCGAAAAGAGACATCGGGACACCGCCAGAGTCGAAGCAGACGATTGTCGGCCACGCCGAGCACGCTGGTCACTTGGTCTTCCACCTGAATCAATTTGCCCGACAGGTCGCGAGAGACCTTTTCCGGTTCAACGGCAATCGGAGCGGCCAAGACGAGAGTTCCATAGAGAAGAATCGCGGTCATGGCGAGACTCCTTTCGTTTCGCGCGCCCGTCGTTGTTTCTCAATAAGATCCACGAGGTCCCGTTCGTCAGCCAATCCCAAGGGGGTTAGGAGACTCGGGTGAACGATCGCGATCAAATGGTCAGGGTTCAATTGAAGCTGCCAGTCTGATCCCTCGGCATTAAGCGATTGAAGCGTCGATGCAAGGAGGTAACGACCAGGCTCGGTGATTCCTGCTTGCCGAGCTTGATCGAGGCTCCCTAATCGCACCTGTACCAACCGATCGTGGACGAACACACGGGCGTCGAGGATGGCTCTTCCATCTTCGAAAAGAACTTCCCCATCGAACAGAATTCCCTGGCCGAGCATCGATTCTCGGCGACTCTCTTTCTCTTGAGCAACAAAGGTGATCTTCCGGTCAATCGAATCAAGCAGCAGGTTGGCCAGCACGTGGGCTTCTCGGGCAGCGACCGCGTAAGCTTCTAGGCTGTCGTTCGAAAGATCGAGTCGCTCGCGAATCGGCTCGAAAACTCGGTCGGCATGTTCAAAGTCCCCTTGCTCGACTTTTTCGAGCCCATCTCGGCCAGCCCGTTCAATGCTCTCGGCCAATCGACGCTCGCGATACGCGAGGAATTGCGATTGGCCTGTCCAGATCAACACCACCGCCAAACCAATTGTCACGAGTGCCGGTATTCGAAAAAACACCCGCAGCGATCGGAACGGAGCCGTCCATCGCTGCCAACTCTTTCGAAGTCTTCGCCGCGCAAGCCGGCGTTTCGCACGCTCGCGACGCCGGCGCCGAACAGGATCGAAGTCCTCAACAGGTGATCGATTCTTTGCATGCGATGAGGACGCGGGACTTTTTTCTGCTGAATGGCCGATCGGGGCAAGTGGACTATCGGCAAGGACAAAGACAGCGTTCTGACATTTCGGACAGGTGAGGACTTGACACTCTGGTTGACGCGAGCCGGTGATGGCTTGGCCGCAAATGCAGTGCGTGAGAAACGTTGACGGAGGACCCAAAGGTCGGCTTGCCGGCGGTCGGGGCTTGGTCCCGATCATTACTCGAGTGCTTCCTCAAGCGATAGTTGAACTCGTTGCTTGAATTCGACCCCGATGACATACATCGCCTGCTGGGTAGGAACGACGTAGCGAACCTCTGCCAGCATGCAGATGGGTATCAGGTTCTCTTCCCCCAATGTTATCAGAATTTGTTTCTCGGTGGGTCGGCGATGATGAACAAAGCAAAGGCCGCCACTGGAGATATCCTTCGCGACGACCGGCTCGGCCTCATGCAGGCGTGGTTCTTCGAGCGTGGGACAAGGGGTGAGCGTGACGACGCGATGGAACGGTAATCGCTGAAATCGACGCTGATCATGAAAGGGAATGGTTTCGTTTCGGCACGATCGATCGTAGAGTCGTTTCACGAGACCCAGGAGCGTCTCTTCTTGATTTTTATCAATTTTCTTTCGCGGCTCGGCCGGGGCTGCGGGATCGTATTCCTCGACGCTCACACGGTATTTGGCCAAGTTTGTTGTTGGCTGTGGCATCGCTTGGTACCTCGACATTCTCTTGGGTTGGCAAGGCGGGCAAAGATCAAAGCTCTGCCACGCTGAACCCCAAGAGCGTGAAATCGTCGTCGTGCTCGCGGGTGGGGAACAGATCGTCGTAGATCCGGTCGATCATTTCTTGGATGGGCCGACCACGATGTTCCTGAACGCACGCTCGGAACGACTCTAAACCTTGCTTCTCTTTTCCAAAAGTGACACTGTCGATGCCATCGGTATAGATCAGGAGCTTATCGCCCGGTGCCAGTTGAAACGATTCTGTCGGATACTCCGTATCGAAGACCCCTAGAAGTGTCCCTTCGGCTTTCCATTCCTCGATGGGCCCCTTCGTCGGAACACGCAGCGGATAAGGATGCCCGCCGCGAGCATAGTCGAGCGCCAGCGTTTCATGATCGAGCGTGAAGTACGCCATTGTGATGAAGGGATTCTCGGAAAGATCCTGCCGGACCAGGTCGCGATTAAACGTCTCGAGGACTTTGCCAGGGCTGATGATGTGCGAGGCCCCTTCGATGATCTCGACCGGCTGAATTCCCTTTTTAGCGAAGATCGTCAACAGGCCCGCCGGTACGCCGTGCCCCATCGCGTCTGCAACATAGAACGCCGACTTTTGAGGCTGCAAGCGAAAGGCGTCGTAGATATCGCCGCTCACCTGTCCCGATACCGCGCTGCGAACGCCAAACTGAATACGCCCATCGCTTGGAAGTTCGCGCGGGAGCATGCTCTGCTGAATCCGACGGGCCAGTTGTAACTCTTGGTCGATCATCTGATACGCGATGCGAATCTTCTCATGAGATTGCTCGATCTCGCGAGACTGCGCGACAACGCGGTCCTGGAGAAACTTGATCCGTAAGAGCGCCTGCACTTGCGAGAGAAGCACCACCGGGTCCAGCGGCCGAACAAGAAAGCCGTCGGTGCCTGCCCGGCTACTGAACGCTCGCACGATAGGGCTGGCGTCGTCAGTCACAAAAATCAATGGGACGAAGCGATCGGCCAGTCGCTCGCGAACTTGCCGACAGAACTCGAGAAGATCTTCCTCGGCACAGGCGGGGCCTTCCATCAGAACCAGATCAACCGGGTCGGCCGGGTCGATCAGTTCGACCGACAGCGGCCCGGCAGAAATCTCATAGTTGGCAAAATCAAGCATCGTTTGAATATCGCCGACGCGATCGACGTCGGTCGAACAAAGCAAAATGCGAGGCGAGCGTGTTTCCAGGGATGTGATCACGGGATACCTTCCGTCTTGTACGTGCCGCTCATCCACAAGCACCGAGAGTAGAAGTGCAACCGACTCTCGATGACCAGTGTCGATGACAAGCGATCGCTCGATTGCCCAACGACAGGAATCGACCTCAACCTATCGAAAAGAGCATGGCAATGAGATCGCCCACTCTTCGAACAGGCACGGCCGATCAGCCAAGACGGGATCGTCACTTCGCAACCCGAGGAACACTTTGAGATGGGGTGAGTTGCAACGCGATCACCTAAAATCTAACTTGCGGTTAGGTGATCGTGTCAATGATGACGTAACTTTTTCTTATCACCCTGATCGAGAGCGGGCTTTCTTCATGAGCAACACCACTTCTCTCGTGTACCATCCAGCAATGTCAACATCTTGTCACTCAACGACGAAACGACGAAACATGTCACATTCGCTATTGATGGCAGCGGGCTGCATCGCTTTGATCCCGACGGCGTCGTGGGCCGCTTTGCCGCTGGCTCGTTGCGACCGTGTGATACCAGTCTCGGCCCTTCGCGGAGGAACGACCGACGTTTCTCTCGAAGGGAGTGATCTCGAGGGGACAACGCGACTCGTCTTCAGCGACGACCGAATCACCGCGATGCCGATCGATGGGGGTAAGTTCCGTGTCAGCGTCCCGGCGGAAGTTCCTTTTGCCATGGTTGACATCCGAGCGGTTGGCACTTGGGGGATTAGTAATCCGCGGACGATGATCGTCTCTCGTGCTGCCAGCGTGATGGAAGCGGAGCCCAACAATCTCATCGAGCAAGCCCAAGCCATCGGTGTCGGAATGCCGGCCGAGGGTCTGCTGGCGGCGCGGGCGGATGTCGATTACTTTTCCGTCGCGCTCGATGCCGGCCAGAAGGTGGTGATCGACTTGCAAGCCGAGCGTATTGACTCGGCAATGGACGGCGTGATCACCCTCTTTGCCCCCGACGGCAAAGCCCTCGAACTCTCCAACGGTTACGCAGGGAAGGATCCTCGCATCGACCTGACAGCACCGGTCGCGGGGAGTTATCGCATCCGCGTGCATGATTTGGTTTATGGCGGCGGGCCGGGCTACTTCTATCGCCTGCTTGTTCACCAAGATCCGACGATCGATATTGTTTTCCCTCCGGTCGCCACGCGTGGCATCGAAGCAGAGTTTGAACTCAATGGCAGAAATCTCCCCGGCTCGACATCGGCGGAGAATGTTCTCGTTCATGGGCAGCCCCTCGAGCGTGTCACGATGAAGTTCACGCCGCCCGCCGGACCAGCGAACGAATGGCTGGCCATTGATTCCTTCATGAGGCCGCGCTCGGCTCAGGAAGAAGCGAGCCGACTCCCTCTGGCGGAGACTCTCGCGGATCGCGCGGGCGTTTTGATCGGCATCACTGATTTTCCCGTGGTGAGAGAGGTCGAACCCAACGACGCGGATCCCCAGGCCCCATTGGTCGCGATTCCCGCAAGCATCGCGGGGCGACTCGATCACCCCAACGATAAAGACCTGTTTCGATTTCATGCCGTGAAGGATCAACTGTTGGAAGTCGCGGGCGTGAGTGAACGCTTGGGGTCGCCAGCAGACCTGTCGATTCTGCTTCGACGAATCACCGCAACCGATCCGACCACGGGCGTCATCACAGCCGAAGATGTTACCGAGTTCGACGACGATGCCGAGAGTGTCGGAGGCCTGTCCTACATCACCAGTTCACACGATCCGCTCGCTCGATTGGTGATCCCCGCCGACGGAGATTATCTGCTTCAAGTGCGCGATCGATTCTCCGAAAGCCGAGGCGACGGGCGATTCGTCTACTTTGTTCGCGTCGGCCCGCCGTTACCGGACTATCAGCTTCTCGTCGCGCCGACGGATCCCTCGGGTCCGTCGTCCCTATTGGTTCGTTCCGGTGGAACCACAGACGCCGTCGTCTATGCGCTTCGTCGAGGAGGCTTCGTTGGCGAGATTGCGATCCAAGTGGAGGGGTTGCCGACCGGGGTGACGGCATCGCCCGTCGTTCTGGGGCCGGGGGTTTCGCAGGGCTTACTCGTCTTTCAAGCCAGCGCGGATGCGGCCGACATCGAGAGCAAGATCACTGTTAAGGGGTCGGCGAAAATGGCCGAGTCGGACGTGGTTCGCATTGCTCGGGCGGGGACCATATTTTTTCCTGCGTCGGGGAACGCGCCTCGGCCGGCGCGGTTGGCTCGAAGCATTCATCTCGCGGTTCGCCCCGGGGCACCGTACTTGCTGATCGCCCATTCTGATTTCCCGAAGATCGGCCAAGGGTCGATGCTGGATGTGGGACTTCAACTTGAACGGCGAACGCCCGATTTCTCGGACAAGCTCGCCGGCGTCACGGTTCCCTACGTCCCTGGGACCGTCGAGAACTCGGCCATCGAGATTCCCGCCGGACAAAACGCGGGGAGGATATCGCTGTACGTGAAGCCTGAAACACCGCCCGGTCGATACAGTTTGGCGATGAAAGGGACGGCATCGATTCCGTTCACCAAATCGCCGGCCGACCCAAACGCGAAAAAGGAGCCCGTGGAAGTCGCGCTGCCTAGTCCGCCGATTGAGATCGTCGTCGTTGCTCGGCCAGCGGAGATCGTCCCCGCGACGGCCGAGCCCACCGCCAAACCCAATCAGCAGATCAGCCTCGCCGTCAAGATTAATCGGCAAAATGGTTATGTGGGTCCGATGGAATTGTCGCTTCGACTGCCGGCCGGGCTGGGCGGAATCACCGCACCCTTGATCTCGCTCCCCGCCGACGTTTCCGAGACGATTGTGCCAATTCAACTGGCCAGCGACGTCCCGGTCGGCGACAAAGGAGGAATCACGGTGCGTGGCACAGCCAAGGTTGGCGACGACATCATTCCCGTCGATGCGCGAATCGTGCTGAAGGTCATGCCGTAAAGTCAAAGGAGGATGTCATGGTGGTGCGTGGTTTGCTCGCGGTGATGATGGCGATCGTGCTCGTCGGATGTGGGGGAGATGTCCCCGTCGCGTTTGGATCGACCGGGAAACCCCTACTGGAGAAAGTCAAAGCCAACGTCGTCTCGAAAAACGTCAAGGACAATGGCCGGATCCGCGAGTTGATTCAGACCAACCAAGAGAAGGGGAACATGACCACCGACGAGAAACTCGCCATGGCGAAGATCCTCGACTACATGGATGCGGGTAAATGGGAAGAAGCCCAGAAACTCGTCGACGGCTGCGTCAGCGAAACCAGCAAGACCCTTGGCCCGGGCAACAAGTAAATCGATCCTTTCTCGATCGGTTGACTACCTACTGATCTTCACCAAACAAAAGCCCCCCGCCACGGCAGTAAACGGGTCGAAATCGCTTGCGAAACGCCCCCGGTGATTCGGTCACCGGCGGCTTTTCGTGCGCGATCATCAATAGTCATTGCGTAACACAAGCCTGTTCGGCAACGCACAACGAGCGGCCCAGATGCTGCTCGTTGCCCACTCGACCCTCGGTCGACTCCCCGCTCTTTCAAGCCATTCATTTGCTCTCCGCTCCGCCCGTTTTGTTGCGCCGCTGTTCCGTTTCGGTGTGGGTCCTATCGATTGTGCTGATTCCAACATGTCATGATGACAAAAGAGGCAGACAGGGAAAGCTTTAACCCCGGCCGAGAGGCCCCGCTTGGGTAATATCCTCCTGCCCACGTTGGCGACACTTCGACTTCATACCCCCCAAGAGAGTCGAGGTCGGCCGCCGACACGCGCTGACACGCCCGAAAAGCGCCGTCACGCTCCGACACTCGGACCGTGAGCAAGACCGGGGTCTTGGATTGACGCCGGCAAGTGCCGAAGGAATAGAGGTGGCCTTGATGACTCCGAAGACGGACTCCTCCGCCACCCGTGTCGGCGGTTCGGGTCGTGGCAGCACGTCTCTGCGGGGTGGGACATCCATCCTGACCGGTCGAGGCCAACAAAAGGCTCCGGATCGATTTGAACTCCTCGCGTCGCTGATGAAAGATGCGATTTGGGAATGGGATCTGGCGACGGGACAGGTCGACTATTCCGATCGCTGGCGCGACTTGCTTGGCATCGAACCCGACGAGATGGGACATGATCTTTCGGGCTGGGTGGATCGAGTCCCCGCCGTCGAACGACGTCGGGTTCGCCGATGTCTAGAGGAACTCGAACGGGGCGAACGGCACGAGGTTGAGTTCGATCACCCGATCGTCCATCGCGATGGTGCCGAGCGACAGGTGCATGTCACGGGTCGAATTCTGCCCGACATCATGGGAAAACCGATGCGGGTCATCGGCACCGTCAGCGACATCACGCAGAGCCGACAAGTCGAACGCCAACTTCTCTTCGATACCTATCACGACACGGTGACGGGACTGCCCAACCGAACCTACTTCATCAGCTTCGTACAAGAGCGACTCGATCAACGTGCATGGAGCCCCGAGCCGTCCGTTTCGGTTCTGGTGATCTCGATCGATCGATTCAGACAGTTTGCCGACGGTTTGGGCCTGGTCGCCAGTCAACAGATTCTGCAGTCGGCCGCCAAAAGGCTTCGGGAGCAGATCGAGCCAGGCGAAACGTTGGCTCGACTTCGAGATGATCAATTTTGTCTCTTAATCGATGCACAACGAGAGCCTGAAGAGGCTCAAAAGCGGGCCAAAGACGTGCAATCGATCTTTGATTCCCCTTTCACGGTGGAGGGCAGGCCGCTATTCGTCTCGGTTTCGATCGGGTTGGCGACCGCGCGAAACGAATCGATGACGGCGGAATCGCTGCTCGATCATGCCGTCGCCGCCGCCCATCAAGCCGAATCAACAGGCCAATCCGGAGCACAAGAGACTCAATCGCTGAACGTCGATCGTCGTCGGCAATCAATCTTCCTTGCGAGCGAGCTTCGGCTGGCACTCGAGCGAAGCGAGTTCCGCCTTCGCTACCAACCGATCATCGAACTCAAGACCGGCTTTTTGTGTGGTTTCGAGGCGCTCGTTCGCTGGGAAAACCCGCGATCAGGCGAAATCGAGCCCGCCGAATTCATCCCGCTCACCGAAGAGACCGGGCTGATCATTCCGTTAGGCAAGTGGATCCTTGGAGAAGCGTGCCGACAAATGGGCCAATGGCAAGGCGAGTCCCCTGCCCGACGGCGACTGTCGATCAGCGTCAATCTTTCGGGTCGGCAATTAAGCGATCCCGATCTGGTCGCTTTCATTCGATCGGCCAAGCAATCGAAGGGCCTCGAGCATGATTCGCTTCGATTGGAGATCACTGAAAGTCTGATGGTCGACGACTTCGCGAGCGCGTCGTCGATCTTCTCCCATCTTCGCGAGATGGGGATCGGCATCCACGTTGATGACTTTGGGACCGGGTATTCTTCTCTGGCGACGTTGCCGCAACTGCCGTTGGATTCGCTCAAAATTGATCGTTCCTTCGTGCAAGCCATGCTCGAGAGTGAGCGGATGGAACAGGTTGTTCGGACGATCATCACATTAGCCCATACGCTCGGCTTGGAAGTGACGGCCGAGGGTGTCGAATCGCGTGAACACCTGCTCAAACTGCGAGAGCTCGGCTGTGATCGGGCCCAGGGATACTTCATTTCTCCGCCATTGACCCCGCGAGTTGCCGAGGAGTTGCTTTCTCGACCAACCTCTTGGCTATAGAGTGAAAAGGGGGAACCTTTCACCTGGGTGCGGGAATCAGGCATGTATGATTTGGCAGTAATCGGACTCGGAGGTGTTGGCAGCCAGGTAGCGTTCCATGCTGCTCGTCGGGGAGCTCATGTTGTCGGTTTTGATCCTTTTGGTCCCCCACATGATCGCGGCAGTTCTCACGGTCGAACGCGTCTTATTCGGCTCGCGTACTTCGAACATCCTGGTTATGTCCCGCTTCTGCGGCGGGCTTACGAGCTTTGGCATGATCTTTCTCATCGTGTCGAGTCCCCGCTTCTTTACCAGGTGGGTCTGATCTACGCAGGCTTGCCTCAATCCGAAATCCTTAAAGGCGTCGCGCGAAGTGCCCGTGAGTACGACGTCCCCATTGAACGATTATCCCCTCATGACGCCGTCCAGCGGTTCCCGGGACTTGTCGTCCCAGAAGAAGCGAACGTCCTCTTCGAACCGACGGGAGGCTATCTTCGCGTCGAAGAATGCGTCGAAGCAGGATTGCATGGCGCCCAACTTTTGGGGGCAGAGCTCAGGACCTACGAACCGGTCGAAAGTTGGTCGCGCGATGGACAGGGGTATGTCATTCGCACCGCGCAAGACACTTACCGAGCAACGCGCGTTGTGCTGGCCGGCGGCGCGTGGGCGGGACAACTCCTTCCTTCGCTGGCTTCAAAACTTCAAGTCATCCGAAAGACGTTGCACTGGTTCGACACACGCGATCCTCGTTATCTGGAATCGAATGGTTTCCCAGCGTTTATGGCGGAATGGGAAGGCAAACAATACTACGGGTTTCCAGCAGATCAGGCGACGGGATTGAAAGCGGCCGAGCACTCAGGAGGCGAAAAGGTCGCGAATCCTGATCAGCTCGATCGTGATGAACGACCCGAAGACGCCGCGTCAACCCGCGCCTTTTTGAAGTCCTGGCTGCCAGGAGTCTCCGATCGACAGACAGAGTTCTCGGCCTGCATGTACACCATGAGTCCTGATGGCCATTTTTACGTCGACCATCTGCCCGAAGAACCCGGGGTCGTCTTCGCCGCGGGCCTCTCGGGGCATGGCTTCAAAATGGCTTCGGTCCTGGGAGAGATTCTCACCGGTCTTGCCCTCGACGGCTTTAGCCCGCTCCCGATCGACTTCTTACGCCTGGCACGCTGATACGAATCCGTCAGGGCTGGCTCTCTCCACGCAAAGACGTAGCAAAAGATGCAACGGAGTCGCGGGTGTTCCATGGGGCCAAACGCTCCACGGCAAGAGATTCATCCTGGAGTGACCATCAACATGCTATTGAAGGAAATCGCCGGCGTTCCTGTGGCGACCATCGCCCAGAAGTTCGGCACACCAACCTACGTCTATGATCGCGCGATGATCGAAAGACGAATACACGATCTTGCCGGCTTCCCCAAGATTCGCTTCGCGCAAAAGGCCAATTCGAACATCGCCATTCTCGCGCTCATGCGAAAGCATGGCGTCGTCGTCGACGCCACCACCATCGGCGAAGTCTACCGAGCCCAAAAGGCGGGCTACTCCCCTTCGGATGTCGTCTACACCTCCGATATCTTCGATCGACCGACTCTCGATTTCGTTCGCGATAATCCGGTCGGCATCAATGCCGGCTCCAGCGACATGATCCAACAACTCGGCACGGTGTCACCCGGGAGAAAGGTGACTCTTCGCATCAATCCAGGTTTCGGCCACGGGCACAGCCAGAAGACCAACACCGGCGGCGAAGGAAGTAAGCACGGCATCTGGCACGAAGAACTCCCTCGTTGCTTGGAACTCGCGAGGGAATCGAACATCAAGATTGCAGGCATCCACATGCACATCGGCTCGGGAACCGATTTCGAGCATCTTTCTCAGGTTTGTTCCTCCATGGAACGAGCCGCACTCTTGGCCCGAGAGCATCTTGAAGTGATCAGCGCCGGGGGCGGCTTGCCCACGCCGTACAGACCCGACGACAAACCGCTCGATGTCGCTCGATACACGCAGCTTTGGCTTGCGACGCAGAAGAAGATCTCGCAAACGCTCGGGCGACCGATCGAACTCGAAGTCGAACCGGGTCGATATCTCGTGGCCGAGTCCGGCTACCTCGTGGCCGAGATTCGCGCGATTAAGCATCAAGGATCGAAAACGTACTACGTCTTGAATGCTGGATTCAACAACCTGGCTCGACCCATCATGTATGGCTCGTACCATCCGATTTCGATCTCTCCCGCCGACGGACGCGCGATGCCCGAGAACTGCGACGCGGCCGTCGCGGGCCCATTGTGCGAATCGGGCGACATCTTCACGCAGGCCGAGGGAGGTTATGTCGAAACTCGCTCGCTCCCCGCGGCCAAGGTCGGCGACTACCTGACACTACACTGCGCGGGGGCCTACGGGTTTGCGATGAGCTCGAACTATAACTCGATGACATACGCTGCCGAGGTTCTTGTGTCCCATCGGGAGGCCATCCTCATCCGCCATCGGCAACCGATCGAAGACCTGATCCGCGGCGAAGTCGTCCCCGTCCTTGCTTGATTTCACCAATTACAGACAAGTCGTGTGCCGACGGTCCAGTCGGTCTCCAATGGTACGAGAGAGCAGTCATGGGCGAGTCAAACACCAATGATGATCCGCGTGACTTAGTTCAAGCTGCGGTGACACCTTGGTGGCAGCAAGAGGACTTCTGGGCCAATCTTCTGGGTGGAACCATTCTCGCGGCGTTCCTGGCCATGACAATGCTTGGATTCGTTGCGAAGAAGGAAGATCTGACTAAGTTTTTAGCCCGCCCCACAACCTGGGTCGATCAGCCAACCGAAGGACTTTTTAAAGGAGGAGATGCCAGCGTTCTTTGGGGGATCGGAAGAGTCGCGCTCGGCGCGGGGATTCTGTTCACGCTGGCCGTCGCGGCGACGGGGACATCACCTTCCCGATTTTTAACTGGGTTTTTGGCCGTGATGCTACTGGCATGTATCGCCCATCTTCTGGCACAACAGAAAACCATCGCAGCGTACAACATCGAGTATGCCCTGTGGGCGATTGCGGTCGGGCTGGCAATCTCCAACACCGTCGGCACGCCGAACTGGATCAAGCCGGCCTTGCGAACCGAGCTCTTCATCAAGACCGGTCTGGTTGTGTATGGCGCCGAGATCATGCTGCATCTGCTTTTGAAACTGGCAATTCCGGGCATCGCCATCTCTTGGGTCGTGACACCGATCGTTTTTGTCACGACGTACATTATCGGCCAGCGCTGGATCGGGATCGAGTCACGCTCGCTGAACCTGACGATCTCGGCCGACATGAGCGTCTGTGGCGTCTCGGCCGCCATCGCCACCGCTGCCGCGTGCCGAGCGAAGAAGGAGGAACTGTCGCTGGCGATCGGCATCTCGCTGGCGTTCACGGCGATCATGATGGTCGCTCAGCCTGCGTTCATCAAAGCGGTCGGCATGGACCCCGTCGTGGGTGGAGCATGGATTGGAGGGACGATCGATTCGACCGGCGCGGTTGGTGCGGCGGGCCAAGTGCTTGGCGACCAGGGACGCTTCATGGCGATCACGATTAAGATGATTCAGAACATGCTGATCGGGGTGATGGCCTTGGCCGTCGCGATCTATTGGAGCCGATCAGTCGATTCAACGGGGACAACTTCCGTCGGCATCGGTGAGATCTGGCGACGATTCCCAAAATTCATCATCGGCTTTCTAGCAGCCTCGATCGTTTTCACATTTCTCGCCTCGGCAGGCGGAAAATGGGGCGAGTCCGCCATGCTTGTGAAGGATACCGTGGTGAAGAGCTCGCGAGATTGGCTTTTTTCTCTCGCGTTTGTGAGTATCGGGCTTGAGACCGACTTCCGCTCGCTGGCGGGGTATTTGAAGGGAGGAAAGCCGGTCTTGCTGTATGTTGTCGGGCAGACGATCAACCTAACGCTGTCGCTGGCGATGTGTTGGTTGATGCTTAGAGTCGTCTATCCGAACTTTGCAGAGACCCTTTCGTCTGCCATGAAATAAAGGGGTCATGCGTCGAAGCGATATCGGCCCGATTGAATCACATCGAGGCAACCCGCGTGAAGATGCCCGTTGCTTGAGAGGATTCCCCGACCTCTCAGCGACTTGCCCGTTCCCTCGTAATGGATCGGATCGCCATCGACACTCGTCACGGTGCCACCCGCTTCAGTGACAAGGATATGTCCGGCACAGACATCCCAATCCTTCAGCGTCAGGTAGTCGCCGAGATAAACATCCGTCTCGCCGCGTGCAACCTGTGCGAGCTTTATCCCCGCCGAGTACGTTTCGACGGCATCTCTCGCTCCGAATCCGCGGAGCAACTTTTCTCTGCCGACGTCCTTCTGCGATCGGCTGATGGAAAGGACCGCATTCGAAAGCGATGTTGTGGTGGTGACATGGGTCTGTCGGGGCATGGAACCATTTTGCTTGACAAAACACCCCTTACCCAAGATCGCATAGGTGAGCCGATCGACGGAAGGCTCGTAGACCCCACCCAGAATCGGTCGACCCGATTCGACCAACCCGATCATGATGGAGAACTCGTCGTTCTTTTTTGCGAAGCCCCGCGTTCCGTCGATGGGGTCGACGATCCAGAGACGCGGCCCCGTCAGGTGCGACGAATCCTTCAGGGCCGGCGTGGATTCTTCGCCGCAGAGACGATCCGCAGGAAAGGCCTGATGAATCTCGCGGAGAATCATCTCTTGCGAGGCTCGGTCCGCATCGGTACTGATATCGGCCGGCGCGTCGGCGATCTTCTCAAACGAGGCGTACCGCCGCATCACCTCGGCACCGGCGTGCCGAATCGCGGATTCGCAGACGGCCCATTCTCGATCAAGCACGTTTCACCCCAACCATTGCAGCCCTGCCAGCGTCACTTACCGGTGGCCAACCAGGCTTCCAAAGCATCTAGACCGCCGCGAATCGTCTCCATGCTGGTGGCGAAAGACATCCGCGCATAACCTTCAGCCCCGAATGCTGACCCTTGCACTGTGTTGACGTGCCCCTGTTCCAACAGGGCCAAACAGAAGGTCTGCGAATCCTTGACGAGTACGTTGCCGAACGTTTTCCCGAAATAGGCAGAGACATCGAAGAAGGCGTAGAACGCGCCATCGGGTGGCTCGATCGACAGGTGCGCGATAGCGTTGAGTCGTTGACAAACGTAGTCCCGACGTTTGACGAACTCGACCTTCATCTGCTCGACGCACTGCTGTTCACCTCGGAGGGCGGCAATGGCGGCCCACTGACTGATGCTCGAGGGATTGCTTGTCTGTTGCCCTTGAATGCTATCCATGGCTTTGATGATGTTGGCCGGCCCACACGTCCATCCGATCCGCCAACCGGTCATCGCATAAGTCTTACTGACGCCGTTGACCGTCAGTGTTCGATCGAAGACATCCTTTCCGAAGGAAGCCATCGCGACAAAGGGAGTATCGGTGTAAATCAGTCGTTCATAGATTTCGTCGGATAGACAAATCAGGTTTTTGTCGACGATGATCTTGGCGATCGACTCGAGCTCATCTTTCGCGTAGGCCGAGCCAGTCGGGTTGCTCGGCGAGTTGAGCATCAGCATCTTCGTCTTGGGAGTGATTGCCGACCGAAACTGATCTGCCTTCAGCAGAAAGCGATTTTTTCGGGTCGTTTCGACGAGAATCGGCACCGCACCGGCCATCTTGACCAATTCACTGTAGCTGACCCAATAAGGAGTCGGGATGATGACCTCGTCTCCGGGGTTCAGCGTGGCGAGAAGGGCCGAGTAAATTGTGTGTTTGGCTCCGGAGGAAACACAGATACTCGCGGGCGCGTAGTCGAGCCCATGCCATTGCCGATGATAATCCGCCACCGCTTGTTTGAGTTCAATTAAGCCCGACGACGGGGTGTACTTCGTATGGCCATCCTTCATCGCCTGCGTGGCGGCAGCACAGATATGGGCAGGAGTGATGAAATCGGGCTCGCCCGTGGCAAAGTCGAAGACGTTGATTCCCTGCGCTTTGAGTTCCTTGGCTTTGGCCCCTGCCGCCATGGTGGCCGAGGGTGTGATGGATGCGGCATATTGAGAAACTTGCATGACAGCGAACCTCTCCCTCCGATTCGATTTTGCCCGTCGTCGTGGTATATGCGGCTTGGCCCGGGAGAGTACCGAGCCTCCCCGTCGCTTGATGACTTGCCGGCCTGGGGTCGAGTTGATGAAACGACCTCAAAGGAAACACTGATGATGAAGGTGCATCAAAATTGAAGGACGCGAGAACGGCTCCTCTGGTTCTGATCAATGCGGTTGGATTGTCACCCCGCTTGTTGGAGCATGCACCCCGCATGAAAGAGCTGGCTCGGCAGGGTTGGGTTCGCTCGCTGCGGGAGGTTTTTCCCGCTGTCACCTCGACGGCCCAGGCGACCATCCTTACAGGAAGAACTCCTCAAGAGCATGGCATCGTCGCGAATGGTTGGCTTTTTCGGGACACGAAAGAGGTCCGTTTTTGGCAGCAGTCGAACGCTCTGATTCAGGCACCCACAATTTATGACGTCCTCCGTCAAGACCTCGCGGCGCGAGGCCAATCGTTCTCGGCGGCAAAGCTGTTTTGGTGGTTCAATCAGGGGGCGGGCGTCGATATCTCGATCACACCGAAACCTCACTATGGATGTGATGGCAACAAAGTGTTCGGCATCGCGAGCTCGCCGACAGAGATCGCCGTCGATGTGGAAAGATCGCTGGGGCCATTCCCTTTCGCCACTTTCTGGGGCCCAGGGGCGGGGGCCGGTTGTTCGGCATGGATCTCTCGGAGCGCGGCATGGACGCTGGAACGATTCCATCCCAACCTGACGCTTGTCTACGTGCCGCATCTGGATTACGACCCACAGCGATTCGGCCCCGCGGCCAGCCGCATGGCCAGGCATGTTCGCGAGCTCGACGATGCCGTCGCTCCGTTGCTCGAGGCTGCTCGCCAGCAGGGCGCCCGCGTCTGGATCATCAGCGAGTACACGCATGTCGACGTGGATAAGCCCGTCTATCTTCAGCGTATTCTTCGGCAAGAAGGATATCTCGATGTCCGTCCGGGTCCGTTCGGCGAGATGCTCGACACGTTTTCCAGTCGCGCGATCGCGGTCTGCGATCATCAATGGGCACACATCTACGTTCGTCAGTCGGCCGACATTCCCGCCATCGTTGATCGCCTCCGTGCGGTCGCGGAAATCGATCGGATCTACGTCGGTGCCGCGCGTGCAGAGGTTGGTCTGGATCATTCTCGAAGTGGCGAGATCGTGGTGGCCGCGAAGAGGAACGCTTGGTTTGCCTATCCTTATTGGCTGGAGGATACTCTCGCGCCGGATTTCGCGAGCACGGTCGACATTCATCGCAAACCGGGGTTTGATCCCTGCGAAATGTTCTTCGATCCGAAAATCCGCTTTCCGAAGTGGCGAGTGATTCGTCGGCTGATGGCGAAGAAGTTGGGCTTTCGCATGCGTATGGATGTGATCCCCCTTGATGCATCGATCGTACGCGGGAGTCACGGGTTGGCGGCGATGTCGTCCGAGGATCGTCCTTTACTGATAGGGGATGGTCCGCCGCCAGGAGTCGATTTAGCCATGACGGACGCATTCGATTTGATTCGCTCGGCGCTGACGGATTAAAACCGAGTACCCGCACGAAGGATGAATGAATCACCCAGATCGAAATTCCCCTGGATGTCGAAGCGAAACTTTCGATCGAACGCGACCCCAAGTTCCACGAATAAGCCGAACCTAGGAATGCGGTTGTACTCAAGGCCCAGCAATGTCCGTAGATCGCGATACTCGAAGTCTTCGTCCTGGCCGAACTCGCGAATATTGTAAGTCGTACCGCCGCGCTCGAAGACAAAGTAAGCGGCAATATCCTCGTTCCAACGGTAGACAATTCTGCTTCGTGGATAGAGAATCTCCAGATGCCATTTCTCGTTGGGATCCCAGATGACGCCCAGACCAGGAAGCAGGTTCTGGCGAATGTTATCGGTATAGATCAAACCACCAGCGAGGAAGAGAGAGTCATTGACTCTGTATGTCAGCAACACTCGGGCTGGCAGTCGAAAGTCGGCGCCGTCGATCACGATGAGATCGCTCCAGAGACCGGGCGTGATCCCAAGAGATACGCCGAACACTTCGTTGAAGGGGATGTCGAGCTGGAAGTCGAACGCGATCTTGTAGAGCTGCTCGGGCAGTTCGATTCCGCCGCCGGGCCCGGATAGGAACATGATCTCGGCCGCCGGCCGAAACGTCAGGGCTGCCTGCGTCCGAAAGAATGGCCGGGTCAACCGATAGTCGAACCCCACCTGATTGACGAGGAAATTAGTGTCCAAGTTTTTGACGCTCGCCCGACTCATGAAAATGTAGTCGAGCGTCGCAGGCTTGTCGTAAACCGGAGCGTTATCGCGGTCGAATTGACGCGGGGATGGAAGATCGAGAACATCACCCGGAGCGGGCAAATCTTGGAGCTGATAGACCGTGTGCCGATCGACGGCGCTCGTACTCTTAGGAAGTTCGACTGTCGGCGAAGGAGAATCAGCGAAAAGACGGGTTTGACTCGTATTGATCGTGGTGGACCAATCGGGCCGATCAGCCAAACCGCTTCGAAGGGTCGTCGAGCCCGACGCCTGCGGCGCCTGCGAAAGAGTCACCAGGATCAGCGTTATCGTGATAAGCAATAGAGTTGTCTCGCTGATCCCAACACGGCGGCAATCGCTTCAACTTCGAGAAAACCACCGACAACCTCTCGGCAAGGGGGAGGTCACGCCCAGAGACCGACTCTGCCGACAGAGTCCTGGCAGGATCCGGGGCCCTGCCAAACGGGTCAATCCCAACCCCACGGATGGTCACGTCCGCCCCCTAAAACGGGTAATGGAGGACGATAAACGGTTTCCCACGAATTGCGAAATCGAGGCAAGACGGGAACAATAGACCAAAGGACAGTTTCAAAAGGAGCACCGTATCACGGCCAAGATTCTTTCTCTGTATGTAGGCCAACGACGCTCGCTGGGTCTTGCTCCGCGCGTTGCTGCTATCACGGCAATTCTTTTCGGAGCGATCGGGGTCGATCCTCTCCGAGGACAAGCAATCCCCAAGACGTTGAACCCACCGATCAAGCCGGCTGCCCTGCCGGAACAGGTGACGCCGACAACTTTGCCCGCAGACCCCAACCTCGCTCGGCGGCTCGACGAAGCCAAGGAACTCCTTCATCGCAACGAGATGGACCGGGCGATCTATCTTTTGCAATCGCTTCTCGACGAAGAGAACGACTCTTTCGTCAAGGAGGAGGGGAATCGCTGGCCTAGTATCCGAGAGATCGTCGAACGAACCATCATCGCTGCCGACCCCGCGTTGCTAGCTCGCTATCGCGAAATGTACACCCCGCAAGCGGATCGCCAACTCCGCGAGGAATCGGGGCTGAGCGAGCCAGATCGGTGGGGTCAGGTCGCGCGACGATTCTTTTTGACAACCGCCGGTCGCCAGGCGTGCGATCGGCTCGGCACCTGGCATCTCGATCTCGGTCACACCCAGTTGGCTTCGCACTGGTTCGACCGCGTGATTGATTCGCCAGCCCATCAAGAGGCCAATCTCGACAACCTTTTCGTGAAGAGCGCCGCCATCGGCGCGATGCTCGGTACGGATGCTCCGGAGAGACCTTTGCCCAAGCAGGTTTTGATCGGCGGAACGATGGTCGCGTCGACTCCTTGGCTAGCGGACTTTGCCCGGCAATGGAGCTCTTCCCTATCGCCTGCTCCGAAGAAAGCAGCTTCGTTCGACTTTTCGCTTTTGCCTTTACTGCATCCAGTCTGGGCGATCCCTCTCTCGGATGATCCCATGATTCAAGGGTTGCTCCGTGAAGCGGTCGATGGTAGCGCCTCTCGAAGGATCCCCCTCGTGTTCGGCTACCGACCGGCTCGGATAGGATCGGCGCTCGCGATACGAACCATGGACGGGGCATCGATCCACAACATCAACCAAGGAAACAAGCTCGCTTCGATCGTGATCCGCTCGAGCATTGCCGGCGAACTAAAGAAGCCTGACTTTCAAGCGATCCAGCTTTCGACCGCACCAGGCGGTATCGAGTGCGCGTTCTTTGCCAATCAAGTCTATGGTCAAATCACTGCCGACGATCAGCGGGTCTATCTTGTCGACGATGTGCCTTTGCATCCCGTTTATCATCAAACCCCTTTCGTGCAGAAGCGAGGAAACGATCCATCGCTGGACCGATCGCGCAACACGCTCGTTGCGGTCGATCAACAGACAGGCAAGATTGCTTGGCGCCTGGAAGGGGGAATCGCGACGCCTGATCGAGAGCGTCCACCCGTTTACTTTTTCGGCCCGCCGGCGCGATGCGATGGACGTCTCTTTGTCATCGGGGAGTCCCGCTCCGAGATTTCGTTGTTCTGTATCGATCCGTCGACAGGCTCGATTCTATGGCGAGAGGTTTTAGCCGTCGCCGGCCGAGGAATTGAGTCGGATCTGTTTCGCCGAAGCCAGTCGTGTCCCGTGATCACTCATGAGGGAATTCTTCTCTGCCCGACAAACCTCTACCGTGTGGTCGCGTTCGATCCCATCGCGCGAAGACGATTATGGGACTATTCCCTCGCGCGGGAGGGGAACATTCCTGTGCAATATACGATGGGGATGCAAGGGATTATCGCTCCTTCCCCCTTTTCCGCAGACGCGCCTCTCGTTGATGGGCAGATTGTCATCCTCACCGAGGCGATGGGTCAGCGGATTCACGGTATCGATCTGGCCACCGGTGAACCTCGATGGCAAACGCCTCGCGATGGCGATGCGTTTCTGGCGGGGACGCGACCTGGCCGACTGATTACGGTTCATTCGCAACGAGTCCGAGGCATTTCGACGAAGACGGGACAAGTGGAATGGGCCGTCGGAATCTCGCCGCCATCGGGACGTGGCGCCTGGATCAAGGATCTGTACCTTTTGCCAACGGTTGACGGCCGGCTCCTTGTTCTCGATACGCTGTCGGGAAAGATCGTGCATGAAATGGTCACGCCTGACCGATATCCGCTCGGCAACATCAGTCTCATGGGAGATCGATTCGTCTCCGCAGGTGGAGGCGGAATTGCGGTCTATCGATCCATGGCCGAGGTTCGCCGTGAAGTCGACCGATTGCTTTTAGCCCGCGAGAACGATCCGGCCGGGCTGTATCAGAGGGCGCAGCTTTTCCTCGCTCAGGGAGAGATCGATCCCGCCGTCAAAGACCTTCTCTCTGCACGCAGTGCCAGCATGGATAAAGAGTCGGCCCAAGCAACCCGCCACATGCTTTTCGATATCGCCCGAACATCAGGCGAGAAACTCGGGACTGTCCGCGAATCACTTGTCAAAGAACTGGGTGAACTGGCCGAGTCTGACGACGAACGTGGGATCTATCGTCGATTGCAGGCTCATCACTTGGCCCAAGCCGGAGATTGGGCCGGCATGATGAACGCCATCGACGAACAAGCATCGCTCGGCTCGTCCGATCTCATCCCGACCGATTCACCGGTCCTCGAACGTTCTTGGATCGCGTGGAGTCATGCTTTCCTAGCTCGGCGAATGCTCGACCCCAAGGCGAAAGAACCACTTCGCAAACTTTGGCAGGCTCGGATCGAATCGGCCGACAAGGCGCAAGATTTACGTCGGCTGCAGACGCTGGGTTCGATGTTGCCCATCGAGTCGCTCGCGGATCAAGCCCGTCGTCGACAAGCCGACATCCTTACGCGCGATAAGAAACATGCCGCTGCCGAGCGGGCTTGGCTGGATGTCTTGTCGGGCCCCGATCGAACCCAAAAGGTACCATCGCTGACGGCGCTTGCTACCTTGGCCGACGAAACCGCCCGGCCTGGCGTGGCAGATTATTTTCGCCAACAACTCCCGCGCGACGATGCCGACCAGCCTCCTCCCAAGGATGAGAAAGTTGCCACTCTCGTGAATAACAAAAGGACAGATCAACCCAAGGCAGATGTCGACGACGATGCTGATTGGCCTTTGGGATCGATCCGAGCAGAATCCGAACGGGCGTATCGGCCCGACCCCAACAAGCGGCTTGCTTTTCCCGTCGATGGATCGCTTCCCTTCTTTCGTGATTGGGACATTTACTTCGATCAACAGCGTTGGGAAGTTGAGTTTCTTCGTCGATCGACGGGCCAAGTCGATTGGAAGCTAACGAACCTTCCGCCGGCACTGGCGTATCAGCAACCGGTTCAGTTTCATCAGGTCGGCTCGCTTCTTTTCTTTGAACAGTCTGATTCCGTTTACGCCCTATCCGGTCTCGATCGAAAACTAGCCTGGCACCGATCGTTCGATGATGTCTCGGCAGAATGGTCACGAAATGTCGGCACAGGAGGCAACGTTCGGATCATTCACGCTGGGAACGTTCTGGGATCGGCCGGGCAGGCAGTCTGGCCACGGGTGATCCTCGCCGGCCCCGATCGAATCATCGTCCGCGCCGGTCGGCAACTCGCCGTGCTCGACTCCGCCACCGGCGGCTGGCGCTGGCGACGAACCGATCTTCGACAAGATCAGCTCGCGTCAGCCGATCGAGATTATGTCATCTTGCTTAGTCCCACCGGCGAATGCGCCGTTCATCGTGCCGCGGACGGCGAACTGATCAATACCACAAGTATGGGAACGGAACTGCGGGCGATGCGTGGGACCGTGGGTCGACAATTGCTTCTCTTTCAGACATCGCGCGATGCGGATCAGAACCGTGTCTTGCGACTATTCGATCCCGTCACAGAGAAGGATTCATGGAAGAGATCCTTGCCGCGCGACACGGATTGGAAGATGGCCGATGATCAGCGAATCGTTCTCTTCGGTGGAAAAAAGGTCGTGGTCGTGCATGCCGACACCGGCGAAGTTATTCTCGAGGATGAAATCGACGCTGGCCCGGCCGAGACCAACTCTAATCTGCAACTGTCAGCCTTCTCCGATGGGCCACGCCTTTTCCTGACGTCGATGCGAGCTGTCCCCGGTCAGAACAGTTGGCCTGTGTCCCCTTCGAACAATCTTCGTCTGTCGATGGTACATGGATGGGTCCGCGCGTACGATGTCGCGAAGAAGAAAATGCTTTGGAACAGGGATATCTTCAACCGGAGCCTGATCACCGCACCGGGACAAGATCTTCCGGTTCTGGTCGCCGTCGGCAACCGCATGATCGACTTAGGAGAGAATCGCAAACGGTTGGCGACGGATGTCGAGTTGATCGATAAAGCCACGGGCAAGATCCTCGCGTCTCAGCAGCATGATTCTTATGGCACGATGCTCGAATTGGTGTCGTCGCGTCGACCGCCGGCCATCGAACTTCGAGGCTACAATTTGCAAGTTCGATTTCTTTTCGATCCACTAACCAAGGGTTCCTCGGCCCCGGACCCGCCATCACCCGAAGCGAAAACGCCCGCGGTCGGAAGCCCGTTCCTGCAGCGGTTCATGGACCGAGCGAGAAAGGAACGACAATCGAATCGTGGCGAGTCGCCTCCTCCGAACGAGGAGAAACAATGACCCATTCATCACGTATAACCTTTTCCCAGGGAAGCCGACGACTCGCCATCTTCTTGATCGTTGGATGGGCCAGCATCGGCTTCTCGCTGACGAATGCTCGGGGCGATGCGACATCGCGCGATCCGAAGGTCCGCAAGTCAATCGACGCAGGACTACGTTATCTCGCGGGATCGCAATCGCGCGGCGGCCAGTGGCTTGCCGATGGTGGAACTTACCCCGTGGCGATGACCGCGCTGGCGGGCACAGCGATCTTGCTGGACGGCAACACCACGATTCAAGGTAAGTACGCCAAGCAGATCGAATCCGCCGTCGGCTTTCTCATCGATCAATCGCAACCGAACGGCCTTATCGGCGATCCGCAGCGAGATACCCGCTACATGTACGGCCACGGCTTTTCGATGCTGTTTCTTTCGGAGGTGCTCGGCGAAGAAGAGGACCCGGCACGACGTACGAAGCTCGTGGATGTGTTGCACCGCGCCGTCGAGTTTGCCGGCCAGGCCCAGACACCCGACGGGGGTTGGGGGTATGTCTCGGCACGAGATGGCAACGGCTTCGATGAAGGATCGGTCACTGTTACCCAAATGCAGGGACTCAGAGCTTGTCGCAACGCGGGGATTGCCGTCCCGAGGACGATCATCTCTCGCGGCATCAGCTACATCGAACGATGTACCGATGCCGAAGGAGGAGTCCGATACAGTCTTAAGACGCCGGGCGGGCCTCGCCCCCCCATCACGGCAGCGGCCATCGTTTGCTTGTTCAATGCCGGCGAGTATCAGAACCCACTTGTAGGTCGGCTCATTGCCTATGCCGAGAAAACGCTCGGCCCGGCAACCGCGCAGCAATCGTTCGGGCACTGGCAATACGCCCAGTACTACTATGCCCAAGTCGTCTATCGACAGGGGGACGAAGCTTGGAAACGCTACGCTGATAAAATCCACAACGTCATCATCGATCAGCAGGCGCCCGACGGTAGCTGGAACGAAGGGTACATCGGTGCCGTCTATACCACCTCGTTGAACCTCACTATTTTGCAGCTCGACAACGGATACTTGCCGATCTATCAGCGATGAGAACCATCTCTCTTGAACCCGGCACTTTCCATGGACGCAGCGGTGTGGTTACGATGAGGGAAGAAGGTAAGCATTGAATCAGTCAAACCGAGGAGAATCGCGCGACGTGGCAGAGGCAATCAACTCGAACAGCGATTCCGACCTGGCCGCCCTCGACAAGTTACAATCCGCCTCCTGTCGATTGAAAGAACAGATCGGACGCGTCATTGTTGGACAGGACGATGTTATCGAACAACTTCTTCTGACCTTGTTTTGTAACGGGCACGCGATCCTCGAAGGAGTTCCCGGGCTGGCCAAGACCTTGACGATCAGCACGCTGGCAAGGTCGCTGTCGCTTTCGTTTAGTCGAATTCAGTTCACTCCCGATCTCATGCCGGCCGACATCACCGGAACCGAAGTGATCGAGGAGAATCGATCGACAGGCGAACGAGAACGGCGATTTCTCGAAGGGCCGATTTTTGCTCATGTGATCTTGGCGGACGAGATCAACCGAACACCTCCGAAGACGCAAGCCGCCCTGCTCGAGGCCATGCAAGAACGCCAAGTGACCGTTGGGCGCGTTCGGCATAAACTGGCCGACCCCTTTTTCGTGTTGGCCACGCAGAATCCGATCGAACAAGAGGGAACTTATCCCCTTCCCGAAGCGCAACAAGACCGTTTCATGATGAAAGTCTTTGTGAAGTATCCCAGCTTCTCCGATGAACTGGAAGTGGCGCGACGTACGACCAGCCAAGACCCTGTCTGGCTTGATCCGGTTCTCTCGGCCGACGAGATCATCGATATTCAGTCTTTGGTTCGGCGAATCCCTGCGACGGATCATGTGCTCAAGTATGCGTTGGCATTGGTGCGACAGACTCGCGTTGGGGAAGAGGGAATCCCCAAGTACATCAGCGATAGCCTCACCTGCGGCGCGGGCCCGCGAGCGGTGCAGTTTTTGGTGTTGGGAGCAAAAGCTCGGGCAGCAGCGCGCGGTCGGCCGGCCGCATCGTGTGAGGATGTTGCCGCCCTGGCGGCGCCGGTGATGCGACATCGTCTATTGCGGAGGTTCTCCGCCGAGTCCGAAGGGATCACCACCGATACTATCATCGGTCGGCTGATCGAACAGACGCCGCAACAAGAGGACGAACTCGCCCGTGACAAGCGATTTGCCGCCATCCTTAGATCCTGAGATCGTTCGGCGAGTCGAATCGCTGGAGGTAAGATCTCGTTCGATCGTCGAGGGGCTCCTCGCGGGGCGCCACGCAAGCCCCTTTCGCGGCGGGTCGGCCGACTTTGCGCAGCATCGCCCCTACGCTGCCGGCGACGATCTACGTTATCTCGATTGGAAAGTCTGGGCCAAGTCTGATCGGCTCTATGTTCGCGAGTTCGAAGAAGAGACTAATCTGCGGGCCATGCTCCTCGTCGATACCAGCCCATCGATGGAGTACGGCCAGGGAGATCGGCAGAAGATCGCCTACGCCCAGCAGCTCGCCGGCTCGCTGGCGTTCTTGCTCCTTCGGCAATCCGATAGCGTCGGATTAATTGTCCCCAACGACAGCAAACGAAACGTCCCTCTCCGCCAGGGTCAAGGCCACCTTCGCACCATTCTTGCCACGCTCTTGACCGGCGGGGCCGGCACTCCGCGTGGTTTGGAAGACGCTCTTGTACGTCCTTTGGATCGAATGACGGGCCGGGGAATCGTGGTGATTGTCTCCGATCTATTCGTCGATCGAGAAAGATTCTTTCTGGGACTCCGCTCCTTGCGAGAGCGCAGGCACGATGTGATCGTCATGCATGTTCTTCATCCGGACGAATTGGATTTTCCTTTCGAAGGGACAACTCGCTTCGAGGGAATGGAAGATGACGAAGCTATTCTGTGCGACGCCCGCGGACTGCGTGATGGATATCGCCAGTCGATGCAGTCGTTCTTGACAGAGATCCGACAGAGGTGCGGCTCGCTCCGCGTCGACTATCGCCTTTGCCGAACCGGTGAGGGAGCGGATGTCGCTCTTGCGTCGCTCTTGCGGGAAAGGATGCGCTCATGACGGGACTGACCGGCTTTGCGCATCCTTGGCTCCTCTCGGGACTGGCTCTTTTGGCCGTCCCCATTTTGATCCATCTTTGGAATCGGTACCGCTTTCGTCGCGTCCGTTTTGCCGCCATGGAGTTCCTTCGAGAAAGCCAACGACGCCATCGTCGACGGATCTGGTGGGAACAACTTCTTCTGCTACTGCTTCGCTGCGCGCTGATTGCCTTAGTGGTCATCGCGCTTGCCCGCCCACAGGCGACCGGCTCACTGGCGTCATTGCTGGGGGCTGGCGGAACAACGGATCACTGGATCGTTTGGGATGACTCGGCCAGCATGGGACAAGAGATTGCTGGCACCACGCCGCACGCGCTGGCCAAGCAGCGCATTCTCGATCTCGTCGACGAACTGAGTCGGCAATCGGGTCAACATCGCGTCACGTTACTCCGCTCGACGCAGCCCTCATTGCCGCTCGCCGATCGCGAGTTGGTCGATCGTTCGTTAGTCAACAGTTGGAAGGGGCTTGTCGAATCAGTCTCTCTTTCGTGGGAGTCCACTTCGCCTGCCCTTGCATTGCAAACGATCGATGCCGCCCTCGCGGCTGGGACCCCCGCCGCCATTCATATTCTCAGCGATTTCACTCGTAAAGACTGGCAAGAAGATATCCAGACACAAGAGGCCGCTCGCCGACTCGATGCGAAAACCGTTCGGCTCCGATTGATTGATCTGGTGACCAAACCAGCCGACAACGTCGGCATCATCGATATCGCGATCGATCGATCCCCTCCAGCGGCCGGTGTTCCATTCACGGCCACCGTCGCGGTCCGGAACCATTCGAATCGTGCGGTCTCCCGTCTGACGGTCACGCCCCGTTGGAACGGCCGAGCACTCCCGGCACGCGTGATCGATGAGATTGCTCCGTCGGAGGAGAAGCTCGCGTCGATGGAGTTGATCGCGTCGACCGCGGGCGTGCATGAACTCGCCATTCAGATTGATGCCGACCCGTTTGTGGCCGATGACGTTCGCTATGCCGCCATCATGACACCCGACACCGTGCCGGTGCTCCTTGTCGATGACACGCCCGATCGGCGTGAGTCAATGTATCTTGCCTTGGCGCTCGCTCCGGGGGGGGACGCGGTGACCGGCGTCGCGCCAGATGTACGAAACTCTGCGGAAGCAGCGTCTCTTGACCTTTCTTCGTATCGATCGATCTTCCTATTGAACCTTCCCAAGATCGATCGGGAGTGGGGACGTGCCTTACGGACGTTCGTGCAAGAGGGAGGTGGGTTGGCCATTTTCATGGGGGATCAAGTCAATTCGGCCCAGTACAACGAAGTGCTCGGCTCTGCGGAGATATCCTTGCTCCCCGGGCCACTGCTGACAACGCCGCTTGTCGATCGAAGTTCACCCGACGAAGAAGGCGATCTTCGGCCTGCCGACGATCCACTCTGGGAGCCTCTCGCTCAAGAGCGAAACTCCTACTTGCAGACAGTCCGCGTCGATCGATACTGGCAGGTAGATGAGAAGAATATTCTGCCCTCTTGGAAGCGGGTGCTGAACCATCGCGATCGTTCGCCTCTTTGGATGGCTTCGAACCAGGGCAAAGGTCGCGTTCTGATTTCGTTGACCTCGGCAGGAGATTCATGGACCTCTTGGCCTCAAAACCCGTCGTATGTCGTTGGCATGCTTCGCCTGCAAGACTTTCTTTCCAGTCCGGTGGTCGATCGGCCTGAATCGAACCTTGGCGAGCCGTGGAATCTTCGATGGAATCTGACGGAATATCGCGCGGATGCGACTCTTCGCCGGCCCGCCTCGTCGGAAATCACAGAGGAACCTCTCCGCGCTCAAGTTGATGGAACGTCGGCGTCGATCACGGTCGCGGGGATCGCGACTCCGGGTGTGTATCGTGTGCAACAGACGCGTGCCGACGGAACCACGCGAGAACGAGGTCACGCGTTTAATCTCGATCCGAAAGAAGGGGATCTCTCGAAGGTCGGCAAAGCCAATCTCGAAGAGATCTGGAAGGGGATCGAGTTCGACTACATCACTTCCTCCGAAAGAGACTCTTGGCGCGGGCCTCGATCGCTGGAGGCGAAAGATGCGATTCTAATGATCCTGTTATTGATCCTCGTGGCCGAGCAAGCACTCAGTTTACGATTAGGTTATCACCGCCGAGATCATTGATGTCGGAGATAGAACCACGGAACGCCGGGAGTAGCGATGTGATGTTGAAGCTTCGATGGGCATGACGGTGACAATAGATTGACACACTATTCGTTCGAACTTGGTCGATGGGCGGATGCACCCATGTTGGCGGCTTCCCTTTTGGGGCTGCTGATGATGGTCGGCGGTGTCATCGTTGTTGTCTACCGTCGCGATACCGCTCGGCATTCCCCGCTGGTTCGTCGAATTCTTTTGGGTCTTCGGGTCTGCCTACTCCTTCTGGTGGGAGCGGCGCTGCTCGAACCTCGTCTTCGTGTTGAGATCGAAAACGAGCGAGTCTCACGCGTGGCAATGGCGATGGACGACTCGCTGAGCATGTCTTTGCCGGCCATCGAGATCTCTCCCTCGGTCGACGGGAGCCATCCCGCCAGTCGTTTTGACGCGGTTCAAGCGAAGATCACTCAGACGGAACTCCTCGCCTCGATCGGCAAGAGTCACGACTTGCATCTCTATCACGGCGCGAAGCCCGCCCCGGAAGCGGCGCGAATGAACCGACATGCCGATCAGACAAATCTTCAATTGATGGCCGACGCTGTGGAACAAATGGGCCCGAACGATACCGACACGCGATTGGGAGACGCCATCGCGGGGATTATGCGCGACAACTGGGAAGCACCTCTGACGGGGATTATTCTCTTTACCGATGGCAGGCACAACGCTGGTGGGAGTCTCGACTCGGCCGTCAAAATGGCTCGCGAGGCGCGAGTCCCGATTTACCCGGTGGGGGTTGGCTCGAGGACGCCCCCTTTCAATCTTCGTGTTCGTGAGATTCGAATGCCGACCCGTGTTTTTCGAGGCGACCGCGTCAATGGGTCGGCCATCGTCGAGGCAACAGGAAAACCTGGTGCCAGCACTGCCGTCGAACTGATCCTTCGCTCCGCGGGTAACGACGGAACCAACACGTTGCTCGAAGTGCAAGACGTCACGTTCTCGGCCGATGGTGTCGGTGCCCCTGTTGAGTTTAGTTTTGTGCCCGACAAGGTTGGCCCGTTCGAGATTGTCTGTCGAGCGACGCCCCAACCGGGCGAAGTGCGCGACGATGACAATGCTTCGCAATCCAGCTTGGATGTCGTCGACCAGAAAACGAAGGTCCTGCTCTGGGCCGGCGGACCGACTCGAGAGTATCGATTCATTCGCAATCTGTTGTTTCGCGATCCCTCGATGGAACTTTCGGTCTATCTACAAACAGCCCGCGCAACGTCGGCCCAAGAGGGGAAAGAGTCGCTCGTTCAGTTTCCGAAGAGCCGAGAGGAACTGTTCCGCTACGATGTTCTCGTCGCCGTCGATCCCGATTGGCAAGCGATCGGGCCCGAGTCAGCAGCGCTCGTCGAAGAATGGGTCAGTCGACAAGCTGCCGGCGCGATTCTGGTTGCAGGTCCCGTGTTCACGCCGGCACTCGCGCGTGACGTCACCGCTTCTCCTGGTTCGCCGATCGAAGCACTCTACCCAGTGGTGCTCAAGGAAGTCTTCACCAGCGACTTTGAAGCAGGCCGATACCGAGATCCTTGGCGTCTTCGTTTCACCACCGACGGCCAGCAAGCCAGCTTCCTTCGCTTGGAGGACGATGAGATTGGATCGCGTCGACGATGGGACGATTTCCCTGGATTCTATTGGTGCTATCCTGCGACGACTCTCAAGCCCGCCGCCACGCTGCTCGCAACCTACAGTGACCCTCGCGCCAGCGTCGGAAGTTCCGCGCCCGCCTTGATGGCGACGCAGTTCGTCGGTGCGGGACGAGTCTTTTACCTCGGTTCTGGCGAGATGTGGAGACTCCGCGCCCGCGGCGAGGATTCGTACGACCGGTTCTGGGTTCGTTTGGTTCGAGAGATGAGCCAGTCAAGATTGATGCGAGGTTCAAGCCGAGGAAACATTCTTGTCGATGGCGATCGCTTCCCCGCTGGGACAAGTCTCCCCGTACGATGTCAAATCCTGGGGCCGGACTATCGACCGATCACCACGGGCGTTGTTTCCCTTTCTGTGACCGGCCCGGACACGAAATCGAACTCGATCGACATGCTCCCCTCAACATCGAGACCAGGTTTCTTTGAAGCGTCCGTCACCATTCCCATCCCCGGCGAGTATCGTCTTCGAATGCTTGCTCCGGATTCGAACGATGTTCTAGAGAAGACCATTCGGGCCGAGATTCCCGCTCGCGAGTTCACCGATCCAACGCTGGACGAGACAAGTCTGAAGAGTCTTGCTCAACAAACGGGCGGCAACTATCTGCCGCTCGAAGAACTTAGTCGTCTCCCCGCCATGCTGCAGGATCGTTCCGAAAGAGAACTGGTTTTGACGGCGCCGATCGGGCTTTGGGATAACACGTGGGTCCTGCTGGCGGCTGTCTGCTTAGCAGGAACGGAATGGGTCATCCGAAAAATGGTGTATCTCGCGTGATCGGGAGAAAGTTCAAAAGAGTCCTGGTGGAATTATTGGCGAGCAAACCTTCGAGATCCGCGTTAAGAGGACTAGGCTCTGTCTTAAAAGTCGCTCGTCGGCCCAAGGTCGAGCGAATCGTCCCAGATCAAGGAGGCCGAAGCAGGCGATTTCGAAAGTGAATCGTCGATGGAGGCAGACGATGAGTCGAGACGATGCAGCCGACCGACGCCAGATCGGACTTTTCAGACAGAGCCTAGATTCGATCGTCCGAACATGACAATCAAGACCATGGAAAAGGATACGCGTATCGCCGGTTGAAGTGTTAATAGTTCCGTCATAAACTCAAGCACTAGGCGTGGGAAGAGTCGAGAGATTTCTCTACGCCTCATTGCAAAATAGTGAATGCGGTTCGGTTTTCACCCCCATGGATTCCTCGGCATTCTATGTAGCTCTTCACGACTCTCTGTCTTTTCCGTCGACGAGGTGGTTCCAGGATCGCCCGGAGCGGAGACTTGTTCCAGCATGGAGTCTGTTTTGTTCACATTCTCTGTGAGGGGCTCGGATCGATACAGGCCTGGAAACGATTGAGGACACTGCTTACGGCCTGGATCCCTCATCTTTGAACTGTGGATGTACATACTGGACGACGCTTTGGCGGAGGACCCACCATGGTATGTGATAGCCCGTGCTACCCGCGTCGATGACTCACGACTTCTGGAGCTGAAATGACTGATTCTGAATCCGAACCAAAACGTCTTGATTCAAAGGGGATTCGGCGCGAGCCTCTCCAGCAGCGAAG
Source organism: bacterium (assembly GCA_019753235.1). GTDB lineage: Bacteria > Planctomycetota > Planctomycetia > Kolteriales > Kolteriaceae > JAIELF01. The sequence goes on along the minus strand of JAIELF010000010.1, from coordinate 114,038 downwards.
TCAAGCGTCTCTCGATCGCTTATTGGACGTGACCGAAGAGTTATTGCGAGAGCGGCGATTTGAATCGATTCTTGTCGCGGACATTGTTCGCCGAGCGAAATCATCGGTCGGAGTATTCTACTCTCGATTTCAGGATAAGGCTGACGTTCTGTTCGCGCTGGTGGACCGCGAAAATTCGAAGTCCACAGACACGGTCGATCAATTCGTCGCCAGCATCGACCAACTCGACGACATCCCTCTCGATCGGATTCTGCAACGAGGCATCGAGATATTGGTGAACCAGTACCGGGCACGCCGGCATGTTTTGGCGCCGATCATTGGCCTCAACCTATCGCAGCCTGATCGTTATGCATTCCACAACCCCGTGAAAGAACGATTGCAACAAGTGGCACAACATTTGGCATCGCTTCGAGGCAACGAGGTAGATCATCCCGACCCGGCGTCGGCAGTCCGCGTCGTGCTCGGGCTCATCACCGGTTTCCTCGAGCACTTGGTGATCTTTGACAAGGCCGGGTATTGCGGACTCAGGCTGGACGACCCGCGTGTGGAAGAAGAGATGTATCTCGTCGCCAAGCGGTACCTCGGTCTCAAAGAGATGTCGTCGGGCTAGCTTCCGCGGGCCCACCCGACGAAGTCTTGCGTCCACGACTTTCGGGATCGAGCACAACGTAGAAGACTCGCAGTACGAAAAGCGACATCATCATCGACCCGAGCACCCCGCCGATCACCACCGTCGCCAGCGGGCGTTGAACTTCTGCCCCGACGCCGGTGCTTAACGCCATCGGTACAAAACCCAAACTTGCCACCAAACTGGTCATGAGCACCGGCCGCAGGCGAGAGTGGGCCGCATGCGTAACGGCCTCGAGAAGTGCCATTCCCTGCTGTCGGCATTGCCTGATTGCCGAGACAAAGAGCATATCGTCGAGAACCGCGACCCCCGACATCGCGATGAAGCCGATCGCGGCCGAGATGGACAGATCGATATCGCGAAACCAAAGGGCAAGTATCCCACCTACCCACGCAAACGGCAGCCCCATAAAGACGCGAACCGCGTCCAGGACTCGACCGTAAGTCGCATACAGCAAACCAAAGATTGACAGCAGCGCGATCGGCACGACGAGGAGAAGTCGGTTTTGTGCCCGCTGAAGATTCTCAAACTGTCCGCCATAGGTGATGCGATACCGTGCCGACGGTAGAGCCACCTCGTCGGCAATGCGTCGGCGGACTTCATCAACAAAGCTCCCTAGATCGCGACCACGAACATTCGCGGTGACGGTCAGACGACGCTGACCCCATTCGCGGTTGATGGTAGCCGGCCCCGAGCGCTTTTCAATCGATGCCAGACGAGCGAGCGGAATTCGTTGACCCGACGCCGTCGAGACAAGGAGCCTACCGATCGATTCGGTGTTTTGTCGGTACGCTTCGGGCAACCTGGCGACGAGTGGAAATCGAAGCTGGCCGTCGATCATCTCCCCCAACGGCTTACTTCCTATCGACTCCACAAGATCGAGGACGGCCTGCGTCGAGATGCCATAACGGGCGACCTGTTGCTGATCGACTTTGATTTGAAGCATCGGTTGACCGGTAAGTTGCTCGGCATTCACATCGGCCGCCCCCGGGATCGACTCCACGATTCGCTTTACCTGATTCCCCTTCTCGACCAACACGTCAAAATCATCGCCGAAAATCTTGATCCCTAGATCCGAACGAACTCCCGAAACGGTTTCGTTCATGCGGAGTTCGATGGGTTGCGAGAACGCGAGGTTTTGCCCAGGAAAATCGCGGAGCTCTTTTGCAAGCAATTCGGTGAACTCGGCTTGGCTGGTCGCCTTTGTCCAATGATCTCTCGGATAGAGGGTGACAAACATATCGGTCAGTTCGACCCCCATCGGATCGGTGGCGACATCGGCCGTACCGACTCGGCTCCAGACATGACGTACTTCGTCGGGGAACGCCTTCAAAATCGCCTTCTCCATCTGCGTGTTGTAACGGACTGACTCGTTCAAATCGGTCCCTGCCAATCGCGTAATACCGATCGCGATCGCACCTTCTGACAGTCTCGGCACGAACTCTCTCCCCAGGCTCGGCAAGACCATACCAAACGCCACAAAGAGAAGAACCGCCGCCAGCGAGAGGACGACTCCGCGATGCCTAAGTGCCAGCGCCAAGGTTGGATCGTGAAGCCGATGCGCGAGTCTCATCAACAACGGATCGGTGTGATGAATCTTTCGCGGAAGCAAGAAACTCGCTAGGACCGGCATCAGTGTTAACGATAAGACCATCGAGCCGGCCAAAGCAAAGATCACCGTCAATGCCATTGGCCGAAACAGTTTTCCCTCGACTCCCTCGAGCGTCAAAATGGGGAGATAGACAATCATGATGATGAGTTCGCCGAACAGTGTCGGCCTGCGGACTTCGACGGCGGCATCGCGGATGATATCGAGCTTCGTTCGGTGATCGTTGCCAGGCTCGGAGAGTCGCCGAACACAATTCTCTACCATCACCACCGAACTATCGACGATCATGCCGAAGTCGATCGCCCCCAGGCTCAACAGGCTCGCGGCGATGCCGAAACGGTACATCCCCGAGAACGCCACCAGCATCGACAGCGGAATGGCCAAGGCGACGATCAAGGCCGCCCGGACATTCCCCAAAAACGCGAAGAGGACCGCGATCACAAAGAGGCCTCCTTCGAAGAGGTTTCGGCGAACCGTGTCGATCACGAAATCGACAAGCTCCGTCCGATCGTAGACCGGGGTGATCGCAAGATTGGCCGGCAAGCCTCCCCTGATGTCGGCAAGCCTTTCCTTCATCGCGCGGGTGACTTGATGACTGTTCTCTCCCATCAGCATGAATCCCAGACCGAGGACCGCCTCTCCTTTTCCCTCGGCCGTGACGGCACCCCGGCGAATCGCATGGCCGATCCGAACCTCGCCGATATCACCCACACGAACGGGAACTCCCTCTTGAGCCGCGATCACAATCTGTTTGAGTTCGTCGACCCCTTTGGTTCGGCCAAGCCCTTGGACGATCAGCATTCCCCCTTCTTGCGAAATGTTTCCGCCACCAACGTTGAAGTTGTTGCTCTGCACGGCATGAACGACCTGACTGAATGTGATGCCGAACTTGATGAGACGATCCGGGTCAATTCGGACTTCGAATTGTTTCTCAAAACCTCCCCATGTATTGATCTCGGCCGTCCCCGGAACCGTTCGCATGACCGGCCGAACCACCCAGTCATGAATGGTCCGCGCCTCGGTCGTATCGATGGATGGGCCCCCGACGATGTAGTGCAGCACTTCGCCGAGCCCGGTCGACACAGGGCCCATCTTGGGGCGCGCGATGCCCGGAGGGAGTTCAACGACAGAGAGTCGCTCATTGATTAATTGACGCCCGAAATAGATGTTGATGTCGTCACGAAAGATCACGGTGACTTGCGACAAACCGAATTTCGAGATGGAGCGAAGCTCCGCCAAGCCGCGCAGGCCGCTGATCGATTGCTCGATCGGGTAGGTGATCTGTCTCTCGACCTCCTCGGCCCCTAATGACGGCGCGACCGTATTGATCTGCACCTGGACCGGTGTCGTGTCGGGAAAAGCATCGATGTCGAGATTGACCATGGAGACCACGCCGGCCACCGCAGCAATGCCGACCAATAACAACACCATGTATCGGTACCGGAGTGAAAGATCGATCAGTCTATTCAGCATGTCCATCGGCATTTGTACCTTGGCTATTCGTGAAACGCTGTCTCTCGACCTAGGAACCGGACGTTTGATCAATGACTATGGTCATGCCCTGCGCCGAGTTGGTTCCGCAGGAGCTGCGCGAGAATCACGGAACTTCCTTGAGTCGCGACCATCTCTCCCGGAAGGACACCGGCGAGAAGCTCGATCCAGCCACCATCACGGGCGCCGACTCGGACTTGCCGAGGATAGAAGAGTCGCGGCGACTTGGGATCACCGTAGTTCTTGTCACGCACGAAAACGTAGTGACCATGGTCGGTCTCATGAAGCGATTCGAGCGGAACGGTGATCGCACGGGGTTCTTCACGGAGAACGATTCGGCCGGTGCCAAAGGTTCGATCTCGCAATATCTTTTGGCTGTTATCGATCACCACTCGAACTCGGAGCGTCCGCGTTTGTTCGTCGACGACAGGACTGATCCACTCGACTTTTCCTTCAACCGCCGCGTCGCCGTTCTCCGTTTCGAATCCAACCGTCTGACCGGTTCGCACATAGCGAGCATCTTCCTGTTTGACATTCAACATCAGCCACATTCTCGTTGGGTCTGCCACCGTGAAGAGAATCGACTTGGGATCGACGACCTCACCCACGACGACATCGCTGGCGACAATCGTCCCGGGGTAAGGTGCTCGGATGGGCAACAAGTTACTCGTTCGCCTGATCGGGGTCAGCTGTTCGAGCCCGTGAGGATCGATGCCCAGAAACCTGAGATCTTCCGCTAGCAACACGGGATCCTTTTCCGCCACGTTCTCCGCAATCTCGAAACCGAGATTGGTTAGTGCCTGACGCGACGAGATCAACGAGATCTCGGCTTCTTGCAGGGATGCTTGAGCTTCCAGCAGTGATTTCTGGGCGACAGCGCCGCTATCGGTGATGCTGCGAAGTCGATCGACCGTCGCTTGGCGAAGTCGAACCTGAACGATCGATTGCAGCAGATTCGACTTGGACGCTCCGACCGTTCCCGCATCGACCAAGGCAAGCATTTCGTCGGCCTCGACGACGCTTCCTAATGTCTTCAGTACCAGGACCACGGTCCCCTGAATCCGTGTCGTCAGATGAGCGACGCGTGTGGGATCGAAGGTCAGTTCGCCGTTGGCGATGACGACATCCGACATCGGCCGTTCGGTGACTTCCGCCACCTCGATCCCTGCCTTGCTCACCGACTCTTCGGTGGCAAACTGGATGCGGTGAAGCGTCAATGGATCGTCGCCGTCGTTCTTCGGACGATCCATCACGGCCAAAGCCGCGAGGGTGTCATACGCGGGGAGCTTGGGAGGGCCGACGACCTGCGCGAGTTCAGGATGATGAATCACGCACTCCGCCACGCCATGCTCCGCACAAAACCCAAACGAAGGTAGCTTGTCGTAAAGCCCATCATTGCAGTCAACGCAGGTCGACTCAGGGACGGCATGTTCGGGGCACCAATCCTCCTCGTGAGAGACCTCTCCTCGAATGAGCGTTGCGAACTTGGGCATCTTCCAGTCAAACTTCGACCCCATCGCGAATACGCCCGCCAACAGCGCAAAAACCCCGACGTACGAAAGACGATCGGCCCATACTCTCTGAGGGGCGTCGGTCTTCGAGGAAACGTTAGAAGAAATCGAAGGTTCCATGGAATGGTCCTATGAAGAAGTTGCTATGTCGGAATTGGAATCGCGCGAAGTAAGACTTTCATCGCGACGAAAAACGACAAACCGGTACCGGCTTTGTCGCGAGCACAGATGTGATTAGAAACTGATCAACATTGAAAAACGCAGACCGCTCGTTGCAGCAACGAGAAACGGGGTGGAAGCTCGACGGGACTTGGAAACTCAGCACTAAATGAGAAGATCCATGCGAAGTCGGCGGGGGCAACAACAGTCTGCGGAGGATACCACAGAGGGGCATCAGCAGAAACCATACGTGACTGGGCGGACAATAGATCGACCGAGATCAAAACATGGCCGTCGTCGCCATGCGAACAATCGGACGAACGAAGGTCGGCATCTTCAAGAGACTGGTGATTGAAGTAACAGGCGTGGGGCCCGCCATCGATGCCGTGCAAAGTCCCATCGGGAGCAAAGCAGAGGTAGTGAGCTCGCCCGCTCCAGCCAACCACTTGAGCCAGTGACAAGGCGACGATCAAAATCCACCGCGGCATCGCCTGCACCTTGTTCGTCCTTTGCGTGATGAGAAACCTCTGGTAGCGTAAGCTACCAATCATGAGTCGTCAATAGGTCCGGTTCGATGGTTTGTCGCGGCCACCGGGCCGAGCGAGATCGATCGCAATCGGGCGTGAGTCGAAATGGCCACTAATCGGGTGAAGGGGCATTTTGCCGAGAGAGTTTTCGCAGGGCTCGGCTTCGCTTGTAATTGTTGAAAACTTGCTCGGAAACGAGGCCGACCTCGCTGGCCAGTTGCTCGACTCGGGCTCGAAAGATGGCATACGCGCCGAGCGCGGGTATGCCGACCAGCAATCCTTCGACGGTAGTAACCAGCGCCAAGTAGACCCCTCCAGCCATGTCGGAAGCCACGGCGGCCCCTTGAGTCTCGGCAATTTTTTTGAATGCCAAAAGGATGCCGTAAACCGTCCCGAGCAGCCCCAACATCGGTGCGATGTTCGCAATGAGAGCGAGATACTCCACCTTTCGAAACAATCGGGCTGCCTGCTCTTGGCTGGCATCTTCCATCGACTTTTCGACGGCCCTATAGCCCATGCGGACTTCCTGCAAGCCGGAAAGAACAACGTAAGAAAGGTAGCTTGGTCGTAACTTGCAGAGCTGTTCTGCCTTGGTGAAGTCATCCTGAGTGATCAGCGAGTGAAGTTCTTCGGGGAGTCCCTTAGGGATCAGAACAGTGCGGCGGATCGTCATCGCATGTTCCAGAATCAGGGCCACCCCCGCGATGCTTAAAAGGATGATCATCGCGCCGATCGAACCGCTCGCTTCGACGAGAGTCAAAATGGTGTCGGGGGGCCTGCTCCCATTGGATTCTGCCACTTCTTCGCCTTTGCCCGCGCCGCGGGGCGGAGCGGCATCTTGCGCCAGCGAGGGTCGATAAGCCGACAGCCCGACCGTCAATAAGGCCGCGATCAATAGGAATCTACGGGGCACGCGTTGGCTCCTCGGATGGGGGCTCGGCCATTTTCTTCTGAGCTTCCATCGCCCAGACTGAACCAGGAAAGGCCGTCATCAATTCGCGCAGGATCTTCCGCGCATCGTCGGCCATCCCGGTCTTCATACTCGCTTGACCTGCCCCGAGAAGGGAGCGAGCCGCCAAGTTTGAACCGGGCCAATAGACATAGGCGACCATCAAATAGCTGATGGCCGCCTGTTCGAACTGCCCGGCACGGTCCTGCGAAACCGCAAGCACGAACATCGGTCCCGCACGAAGCGAACTCGGTAGTCGCGAAACACTCAGCCGCCAGCGAGCCAGATCTTCTTCCTTAGGGGGGGATTTCGGGGCACGCCAAAGCTGACCTCGCGCAAGGCCGCCCAAACGCGAATCCAGTGTCTGTAGCTCGTCGAGCACCGTCTTCGCATCGTCGTGTTGTGCTGTACCGATCAACCAACTGGCCGCCATGAGCCGAGCGATTGGCCGATCATCATGTAACCAGCCGCGGGCGGCGACCAACGCACTCGGGGGTAGAGTCTCATCCTCCGACCAGAAGAGCGGAGCTTGCCCCAACCATTCGATGTCGGTTCGGCGTTCTGACAGATCGAGGTAAAGCCGGGCGGCCTGGTCGAGTTCACCCTTTCCTAAGAGTGCCTGGTAAGAAAGCCGATCGATTTCTTGCTGCGCCCAAGGTCGCTTCTCTTCTTCCCGCGCCTGGCGAAGCGACGTGAGAGCCGCATCGTAATCGCGACGGTCCAGCGACGATTGGCCGAGCTGATGTCGCGCCAACCTCGGCGTCTTTATCCCCTGAACTTCGTTGGCCGAAAACTGCATCTCCTTGCCGCCGTCGATGCGAACCTTGATCCCCCGTTCGTCATTTTCCAGGATTTCGCCGACAAAACGGGCGCCATTCTTGAGCAGGACCGACTCCGCAAGGGGTTCCCCTGCCAAGCTCATGAAGATCGGAATGAAGGCCAGCCAAGCACCGTTCATCGGCTTGGCTCCGGCAATGTTGATTTTCCTGAACCGAACTCGAGCACGTTGACGTAACTATACGTGCCATCATTCTCGGCCGCGAGCCGACGAAGGGGTTTGTTGCTAGAGAGGCTGGGCCCGCTGCCGAACTCGATGGCGAAGATGGTGGCCGGCACGGGCGCTTGGCGATTCGTTCGCGTCAAGTCGGCGACATCATCTTCTGAAAGCATGTCAGCATCGGTGAGGTAGTAGATCACCTCGGGCCGTAACGAGAACGCAATCTGCAAAGGCTTGATGTGATTGGTTCCCCCTTCGGGAGCGATCCTTTCGATTTCCTTGTGGGCTCGGGATCGAAAGAGAGGAGATGCCTCGAGGAGATTTCCGTCTGACAAAGGCAGAACAAATGCATCGGTATTGTAAAAGACGACTTGGAACTTGCTCTTGTCGGCTAATTGATCGAGGGACTGATAAAGCTGTAGCTTGGCCAGTTCGAGCGCCCCGCGATGTGACATGCTGGCGGATCGATCGATCACGAAGACGAAGCTCGCTCCGGTCGCCTCGACATTCCAAAACGTTGTTCGCGACATCGACGCGGACTCGACCGGCGCGGTTTTGGGAACCGATGATTTCGTCGACGCCAGCGCGCCCTGTGTCGCCAGAACTGGCTCGCTCCACTTGGGAAGTTCACCATGGAGGCTTGCGCGGTCGGCTGGCTGGTCGAACTCCGCACCCTCCAGAGGAGTCGATTCCGCTAGCGTCGGCGCTAGCGTCGGCTGTGGCTGATAGACCTTTTCTGCGTTCTCGAAGATCACTTCACTGTCTTTCTCACTTCGCAGAACAATGCCGACCTCGCGTGCTTGCGGGTCCGGCGGAGAAGGCAAGCCGCGAGAGAGCCGGGGCAATTGAACTAACAGAAACCCGAAGAGCGCGCCGTGCAAAATGAAAGACACGATCCAAGGGGACCAGAACCAGCGTTCCTCACCGACGAGAGGCCGTGAGCCCGCGTTACCGACAACGGGAGTGGTTCCGTTCAATCTTCGCGGTCCTCCATGGCGGGGCTAGGCCGACTCTTCGCACGGAATGTTCGCACGGAATGCTCGTGTCCCTCGCCTCTCCTATCGTATCAATCGCTCCTTGGGTCCCGCATGCCTGAGGGAAGGAATCAGCAGGGTCGAGCGAACCGATGTTCACCCATCAATAGTCACCGGCCACGGCAGCAAGAAGCCGAGATTCCTGGGGGAATCGGCCCCGTTTATCGCTTCATCGGCGACTTTTCCTGCGCGAACATCAATAGGCCGCCGATCGAGAAAAGTGTATCTTTGCCAAGGAAATCCCTCGGGAGGAAAAGGAGGAGTGCCATGCCTAGGATCGCGCCGATCGATCGCGACCAAGCCGATCGGCTCGCCCAAGACATTTGGGACGAGCAAGTTGCCTCGCACGGGCGGATGACCAACATGAAGCGGACACTGGCTCGATCGGGCCCGGCCCTTTTCGCCTACATGCAATGGTACCCGCTTCGTCAACAGATCTCGCCGTTTTTGGGAGACCGGCTGACCTATATCTTCGCGCATGCGATCTCGACGCAGACCGACTGTCTCATTTGCGGCACGTTCTTTCGAAAGATCTTGATCGAGGCAGGAGAGAATCCCGACGAACTCCAGCTCGATGATCGAGAAGAATTAGTCGCGGCTTTCGGTCGGCAAATCGCCAAGGATCCTTGGGGGATCGATGATCCTATGTACGGCCGGCTTCAAGCCTACTTCAATGATGATCAGATCCTCTTGTTGACGGCCTTTGCGGGGATAATGGTCGCGACCAATATTATCAACAATACTCTCCGCGTGGAACTCGACGACTATTTGAATGCGTTCCAATGAAGATTTGTCGAGACCGATCGGCACGGCTCCGTCCGGGCCAAACGAAGGGGAACGACCGCGATGGATATGGAACTCAAGGGGCAGGTGGCACTTATCACCGGGGCCGCTCACGGACAAGGTCGAGCGACGTCGTTGGCCTTGGCTCGCGAGGGTGTTCACATTGCCGCCATGGATGTCTGCAAGAACCTTGACTACCCAGGTTATTCGCTGGGGACGAATGAAGAGCTCTCGTCGCTTTGTGCAGAGTGCGAGGCGCTGGGCGTCCGAGCGATTCCTCTTCTTGCCGATGTGCGCGACGAACCGACAGTGACGACCGAAGTTGCCCGCGCCGTCGCCACCTTGGGCCGCATCGACATTCTTTTCAATAATGCCGGGATCTGCTTTTACGGGTCGGCTCATGAGTTGAGCGAAGCTGCGTGGGACACGATGCTGGACATCAATCTGAAAGGAGCCTGGATCGTCGCGAAGCAGGTGATCCCTCATTTCATCAAGCAGCGATCAGGAGTCATCATCAATAACTCTTCGGTTGCGGGTATGCGAGGGATGAACCGACTATGTCATTATGCTGCTTCGAAGTGGGGGCTCATCGGCCTGACGAAATCGTGGGCAATCGAATTGGCACCGTACCAAGTGAGAGTCGTCTCGATTCATCCGACGGGTGTCAACACGCCGATGAATGATGGGCTAGCTGCACTAGAGGGATTGACGCCGCGCGAAGTGGCCGAGCGCAGTGCGGGGAACCTTCTCCCCGTTCCGTGGATAGAACCGCAGGACGTTGCCGACGCCGTCGTCTTTCTTGCTTCGCCTCGGTCTCGGTACGCCACGGGTTCGCAGCATGTTCTCGATGCCGGCCTTTTGAGTCGCTGAGCGAGAGCCTCTATCAAAGGATGTATCGACTGAGGTCTTCATCCAGCGAGATCGCCTCGAGACGGTCGCGAACGTAGTCGGCATTGACGACAAGTTTTTGACCCGCCTGATCCGATGCCAAATAGCTGGGTTCTTCCAGCGTTTTCTCGAGCAGCGTCTGTAGTCGACGAGCCCCGATGTTTTGCGTCGTCCGATTGATGCGGTGAGCGAATTCCGCCAAGACATCGATCGCATCTTCGGTGATGGTTACTTGCAACCCTTCGGTGGCGAGCATTTCGGTGTATTGCCGAACGAGTGAATGGCGTGGTTCTTTTAAGATCCGCACAAAATCAATCTGGGTCAGGTCGCCGAGCTCGACACGAATCGGAAATCGCCCCTGCAGTTCGGGCATCAAATCGGACGGCTTGGTGACGTGGAACGCCCCCGCGGCAATGAAGAGAACATGCTCGGTCCGAACCGGTCCATAGCGGGTCGGAACCGTCGTCCCTTCAACGACGGGCAAAAGGTCTCGTTGGACCCCTTGACGCGAAACGTCGGGCCCCTGCGACGCTGCCGGCCCAGCGATCTTGTCGATCTCATCAATGAAAATGATGCCCGACTGTTCCGCCAATTCGATCGCCTTTTCATGCACCACATCTTTATCGATCAGGTTCTCGACCTCTTGTTCAAGCAGAACCTTCCTCGCTTGCGCGACGGTCAACTCTCGGTGCTTGGCGGCACGGGGAACAAATCTCTCGAGCATGTTTTGCAAGTCGGCATCCATCTGCTCCATGCCGACGTTCGAGAAGACTTGCACGGGCGAAGTTCGTTGCTCGACCTTGAGGGAGACAAGCCGATCCTCTAGTTCTCCCGCATCGAGTTTCTCTGCCAGTCGCTGTCGAACCCGACGATGGCGATCCGCTTTGAGCATGGCCTCTTCCGTATGGGATAGCCCGCCGGCGGTAACGACCGAGTCGCTGCTCGAACGCTTCTCCTCGTCGGTTGATTCGCTCGATTCGGCCGCGTGGGGCAAAAGAAGATCCAGCAGCCGCTCCCGAGTTTTCTTTTTAGCATCCTCCTGAACCTTTCGCCTTTCCCCTTCGCGGACGAGGCGAATGCCGGCTTCGACCAGGTCCCGGACCATGCTTTCGACATCGCGTCCGTGGTAGCCGACCTCGGTGTACTTGGTCGCTTCGACCTTGACGAAGGGAGCTTGGATGAGAGTAGCCAGTCGTCGAGCGATCTCTGTTTTACCGACGCCGGTGGGGCCGATCATGATGATGTTCTTCGGGGTGACATCCGCGCGGATCTCTTCGGGAAGCTGCTGTCGCCGCCAACGATTGCGTATCGCGATCGCGACCGCACGCTTGGCATCCTCTTGGCCGACAATGTATCGGTCAAGAGATTCGACGATTTCCCGCGGCGTCAACTCGGACAATCCAATTCCTCCACCACGATGTTCTGATTGGTGTAAACGCACAGCTCGCCGGCAATCAAAAGAGATTCGCGAACAATATCACTCGCGGATAGGTTCGCATGATTGATCAGTGCCCGAGCCGAGGCGACCGCAAACGATCCTCCCGAACCGATGCCCAGCACGCCATCGGAGGGGGAAATTACATCACCGGTGCCGCTGATGAGAAGCAGCGTCTTGGCATCGGCAACGATCATCATCGCTTCGAGTCGACGGAGCGCGCGGTCCGTTCGCCAATCTTTGGCCAGTTCGGTGGCAGCCTTGGCAACGTTCCCTTGATAGTCTTTCAATCGAGATTCGAATCGTTCGAGCAGCGCAAAAGCGTCGGCGGCCGAGCCTGCAAAACCGACCAGGACAGACCCCTCACGAAACTTCCGGATCTTGACCGCGTCGGCCTTCATGACGGTTTGCCCAAGCGTGACCTGGCCATCCCCTCCTAGAGCGATTGCACCCCGATGCCGAACCGCCAAGATGGTGGTGCTTCGCCATCGGCTTGATTCGTCGATCATGCTTCTCCTACCATTGGGCATGAAATTCTCTCGCGAGCTTGAGCGCCCCGTGCACGACGACCTCTTCTCCCAGCCCGGCTGGCACGAGATCGTACGAATCGCGAAACGGGGCGAAGACCTGTTTATCGACTTCGCGACGAAGCGGATGAAACAGAAGCTCGCCGGCCTGGGAAACGCCCCCCCCTACGATCACCACTTCGGGATGCAATAGCGTGATGACATTGGCCAGCGCGACTCCCCAGTGTTCGATGGCTCGGTGCCAAATCTCCATCGCGACCGGGTCATGGTCATCGACCGCTTCGGTCAGCGTTTCCGTCCGAATGCGATCAAGCTGGCCATCCACCAGCTTGGCCAGAATGCTGTCGGGATGTTGTTGGGCCGCTCGCTGCGCGGTGCGAGCCAGGCTCCATCCCGAAGCAAGATCTTCCAATGTTTGCCAGGGAGCGTTGGCCTGTGCGGGTTTCATCCGCAGGTGGCCAATCTCACTGGCACCGGCTCCTTGCGACATGTAGAGCGAACCATCGATCACCATCGCACCGCCGATTCCGCTGCCGATATTCATGTAGACGACTCGGCTTCGTCCCGCGCCGGCGCCGAAATGGGCCTCGGCAAGTCCTGCTAAATCTGAATCGTTGCCGAGAACGGCCGGGATGCTGAGCTCGCGCGTCACCCAAGATACGAGCGGAAAATCCTCCCAGCCGGTCACCTGATGCGAGGTGATGACTTTGCCCGTTGTCGGCTCGACCGGCCCGCCGAAACCGATACCGACCGCATCGATATCCCCAAGCTTGAAGCCCCCCAGCTTTAACGCCGACTTACAAAGAGGAATGATCTGCTCGCAGATCGCCTCGCGGCCACCGTCGGCATCGGCTTGGGTTCGTTCGAGCGAGATCAGCGAGCCCTGACCGGTGCCGAGCCCGACTTGCAACTTGGTCCCGCCAATCTCGATCCCCAGATACATGGCCGATAGACTCCTATGGAGAACTGACCCCGTCGTACTCGACTCTACCTGTCAAGAAGAACTACTTCTTCTTCCCGTTGATTCGGCCATGGACATCGTCGAGGACATAATGAAATAGAATCTGGTGCAGGCTTTCGGTCACACCCATGTCATCCGCGGGGCAATGGACCGACAGGTCGGCAAGCTGCTTCAACTTTCCGCCGCCAAAACCGGTCACGCCAATCGTCTCGATCCCGTGATCCTTGGCCCATTCCACCGCCCGAAGGACATTGGGGCTGTTCCCCGAACCACTGATGGCAATAAGGAGATCCCCCGCTTCGCCGAAGTTCTTCAACTGCTCGACGAAGATCCGGTCGAAACTGGTATCGTTGCCCCACGCTAGGATGTACGGCGTGTTGTCCGTCAAACTGAGAACCTTGAGTCGCTTTTGGTTCTCAAAATCGAGGACAGTGCTTTTGCCGAGATCTTCGCACAGGTGAGACGCGTTCGCCCCGCTCCCCCCGTTGCCGATGATGTAGACAAACCGATTCGTCTGATATCGCTGGTAGATGGCGTCGGCCATCGCTTGGATCTGAGAGACGTCGAGTTTGTCTATCTCTCGCTGTACCAAGGAGAGATAGCTCTTCGCGTTCATGGTGGCCCCGATCATCCCCATCGCTTGTCTCCCTTTTCTGCGTTGCGAAGGCAAATCTGATCTTCCTCGATTGTTTTATAGATGTTCCGAGAGGGAAAGCCGCCTTCGACTCTTCGTGGGACCGACGCGGGCGACCCGAGCAACCACCCCTTGCGTCAGGCGGGCGGTTCGCTGACAATTCTGCCAACAGGGCAAACACCTGCCCGGCACCCGATCGCCATCGGCAATCGGAGCCGATCAATGATGTGAATCGATTCTGGTCGGTCGACGGATCGAAGGACCAGAGACTTTCCCCCGAGCAGAAGAAGATCGACGATGGTTGATGGCCCCATGGACCGCGCAGAGTACAAGGAAAAAGTCGCGGGGCTTCCAGCGGTTCGCAAGGATGTCAGCTTCTGGGGGATGACGCTGACGCAGTTCCTGGGCGCGTTCAATGACAATCTCTTCAAGCAACTTGTACTGCTCTTCTGCACGGACATCGTTCGGCAACAGCAGGGTGGCCCCGATTACTATCAGACCCTTGCGTCGGCTTTTTTCTCGCTTCCTTTTGTTCTTTTCTCGGGATTTGCCGGGTATCTTTCTGACCTGCACGAAAAGCGGAAAGTCGTCATTTGGTGCAAGGTGGCCGAGATCGTGGTCATGCTGGCAGGGACGGCTGCCTTCTTTTCCGGAAGTGTCTTCGGGTTGATCGCCGTCCTCTTCATGATGGGAGCACAGAGCGCCTTTTTCGGGCCCTCGAAGTTCGGCATTCTTCCCGAGATGTTTCGCTCGAGCGATCTTCCCTACGTCAACGGCGTTTTCATCATGACGACTTTTTTGGCCATCATTCTCGGAACCGCATTGGCCGGCCCACTGAAGGATGCCCTCGGCAACGATATGCTTTGGCTGACGAGCATGGCCTGTGTGGCGACCGCGATCATCGGCACCGCGACCTCTTTCCTGGTGCGACATACCCCTGTCGCAAATCCATACCTGCAGTTTCGCCTTGCGACGCTGGCGATCGATCGTCAAACCTGGGGCCTGATTCGTCGGGATAAACCGATTCGGAACGTCCTCTACATCACCAGCATTTTCTGGATGATCGGCGGCGTGATCCAGATGGCCTCGAACGCCTTTGGCAAGTATCAATTGGCCGTCTCCGATACCCGGACGAGCACGATGCTCGTCGGTGTCGCGGTGGGCATTGCGGTCGGGTGCCTGATCGCGGGGAGGCTGTCTCAAGGAAAGATCAAATTCGGGCTCTATCGATTGGGGAACTTCATCGTCGTGGCGGGACTGGTGGGCCTGGGAACGATCGGGATTCTCGGCCCCAATTACGAACGCGAGATTATCGACGCCGAGAAAATCGTCGATGCCCAAAAAGCCGGCGACGCAAACGTGAGTAAAGACGATGCTCTTAAGGCGCTTGGTGAGTACTTTCCATGGGCCTTAGAACAGATCAACGCAAACGTGAGTAAAGACCATGCTCTTAAGGCGCAGGCAACGATTGATGCAATCAAAGGTCGGCCCGTCGACGGTATCGAGTGGGCCGCCCGGCTATTGTTGCTTGTCACTGGGATCGGAGCGGGTCTCTTCACGGTGCCGTTGCAGACGTTCCTGCAGGTTCGTCCGCCCGACGACGAAAAGGGACGCGTCATCGCGGCGATGAACCTCTTCAATTGGATCGGCATCCTTCTGGCGAGTGCGACGTATTTCGCCTTTTCGACGGCCGTCTATCAGTTCCATTGGCCTCAAGCAGTTCAGTACTTCTTCTGCGCCGGGGTGATGGTGATGCTGTACCTTTACCGACTCGATGATTCGGGAAGAACCAAGATTGGTGGAAGAGGAGAGGGAGCGATCGAGATCGGTTAGAAAACAAGGTCTATCAGGGGATGCTGTGAAAAGTGCCCGCGATGGTCTCGGTAGAAAATCCGGCAGCGGCCCGCCCACTCGGCCGAGAGGCAATCGGCTCCTGTTTTCGGAACATCTATAGAATGGTCGCGTGTCATCGAACCAGGGAGAAGTGAACTTGTTGTCGTTCACGTCCAAAGAGCCGATCGCGAGGATGGAGGACTTTGTCGAGCGAAGCTTTCTCTTCATCACGGCCGGCACCTATCAGAAACGCCCCTTCATCGCCGGCGACGACCGCAAATCGATGCTCGTCGAAAGCCTGGATTTCAATTGTTACAAGTGGGGTTGGAAGCTGACCGCGTATGCAATTCTCGACAATCATTATCATCTGATCGTCCGAACGCCTGGCGGGGATGTGACGCGATTGGCCCACATCATTCAGTCGGCCCACAGCTTTAGTGCCTACCATTGGCGGCGCGACGATCCCACGATTCGAACCCGAATCTGGTGGAACTTTTGGGAGGCTGTTTTGAAGACTCCCGAAGCCCTCATCGAACACATCAACTACGTCCACCTAAACCCCAAGCTTCACGGCACCACAAGCGAACCGGCCAGCTACGCCTTCAGCAGCATGCCTGCCTATCTGGCACTTCCCAACTCTCCCCTTGAAGACTGGATGAAGAAGTACGTCCGGACACCGGCGGATCTAATCGACGCCTTCTAACGCGGCGCACGGGCCGCGACTTGATGACCCAAAGCCATCATGTGCTCGGCCTCGGGAATCATCCCCGCTCGCTGATACGCCCTCGAAAGTGCGATGTAACTGAAATTGTCGTTCGGCTCGAACTCGATCAACTGCTTGCCATAATTGATCGCCTCCTCGTGCCGACCAAGTTCGGTCAGGCACTGCACGATCGCGTGCAGAGCGTAAACAAACTTACCGTCGACGGCCAAACACTCTTCGAGCTTCGCGACGGCAGGCTCGTATTCCTTCTGCTCCTTCAGCTTTTTTCCTTCGAGAAACAGCCCCTTGGCATCGGCCATCGATCTTGCTCCTTAAACCCCGATTTCATCCACAACGATGACACAACTCGCCTGCCCCATTGGCAAGCTCAGAAAATTGTAGCTATTTGCCCCTCTGACGATCTTTCTTATACCGCATGAAACAACCGCAAACGCTTAGTTCGAGAGGCCAAGCATGGAACGTTCCTTGATTCTGCTCAAACCCGATGCCGTCGGTCGGCGACTGGTCGGGAAGATCATCACTCGGATCGAAGAAAAGGGGCTCTGGTTCATCGCCTTGAAGGTCCTGCAACCGACGCAGGCCGTTCTCGATCAGCACTACAATGAGCACAAAGAAAGACCATTTTTCAAGGACCTTTGCTCATTCATGAGCAGTTCGCCGGTCGTCGCCGGTGTCGTAGAAGGGCCCGGCTGTGTCGATCTGATCCGAGCGATGCTCGGCAAAACGAAGGTGACCGAAGCGGTCCCCGGCACCATTCGCGGAGACTATTCGCTGAGCACGCAGCAAAACCTGATGCATGCTTCCGATAGCCCCGCCTCGGCCGAGCGAGAGATTCCCATCTGGTTTCTTGCCGACGAACTCGTGACTTATCGCCCGTGTGATGGACCTTGGGTGCACGAAAGCATCAAGTAAGATTCCGCGGGGAAGAAGGTGCCGACGGCGAACATCGTGCCGACACTCCGCACCGATGGCTTCTGACTCCGACCAGGGTCAATGGGGACCAGCGACGGGGTTCTCCGTCCGGAACGTCAGGTACTCGGGACAAGGTCGGGATTCATCGGTGGAAAGAATGTACGCCTGATTCTCTCCCTCTTCGATTGGGAAGCCGGCTCGCGTCATGAAGTCGCGGGCTGGTTCGTTCCGTGGACCGATCACAAAGGGGGCAGACAAAACCGATGCATTCCTGTTTCGGGCATGCTCGATGACGCCGTGCAAGAACGCCTCTTCAATACCACGGCCGAGCGCGCGACAGCTCAGAAGGAGCGTGTCGAGTTTCGCAGGTTCGCCGGCAGCGGGGTTGTCTCGAATCATCGCGACGCCGATCAAGCCGTAGTCACCGAAACGGTCTTTCGCGCGAAGAGTGTAGACCGAATCGCGTAGCCAAAACTCGCGTACCTCTTCCAACGTTCTTCGGTGCAGCGAAAGATTGAACTGATTGGTCTTCTGCGTGAGCTGCGCAACGCGAGGGAGATCTGCCTCGTTGGCTCGCTTCATCTCGACGATGACTTCTAGGCTGCGAAGATAATCGTCGAGATTGCCTGCCGACTGTTGAAGTTCTTTGCGGTCCCTTTCTTGTTGAATCATCTCGGTCCGCTGACGGTCCTCCGCCGTCGCCTGGGCGCCATCAAAAATCCACAGTTTGCTGACCAAGTCGCGATATCCCGCTGGTTCCGCCGGCATCGGCAATACCGTCACCTGAGGAAGTCGAGCCGAGACTTCCGCTCGAACGGCGGTGTCATCGTCGGCAAACACAAATGAATCGATCCCGAGATTCAACTCGCTCGCAAGGTCGCGAAGATTCTCCGATTTCGGTTTCCAATTGATTCGCCAGCCGGCAATATCCGATCGGCGAAGAATCATCCCGGGATGTTTGTCGAACACTTCCCAGACATCCCCCTCTTCGTTACGGCTAACGATCACCAGCAGGACGCCCCGGTTCTTCTGCTCGACGGCCCATTGCTGGAAGAGTTGAAAGCTCCGTTCGGGCCCGTCCGAAGAAATCTTGATCCCGTCGAGTCCATCCTCAGCAACGACGCCACCCCAGAGGGTATTGTCGGCATCGAGTGCAAGAACCTTCGCGGGGGGACGAACCCGAGCACGAAGCAGCCGAGCCGTTTGAATGCCCAGCTCTTGCATGACGCGAAGCGAGTATCCCGCTCGGGCGATGGTATCCAACTTCGACGCCATCGCATCGCGGACGCCGATGGTGTCAATGATTCTGCTAAAGTCAAACACCTCGACGCCGTCGATTTTCGAAAGCGACTTGGCCCAGTGAGTGCGCAATTCATCAACGAAGTGTCGCTGCTCGGGGGAAAGCTCTTCGAGGACGTGGGGAAGTGTCCCCACGAGCAACCGGCTGGTTCCTTGCGTCTGAGCAACGAAACTCTCGATCGCCGACAGCATGCTTTCGATCTTCGCGCGGGCGTCTGATTCGCGAATCAGCGGAAGATCTTCGGTTCGAATAAGGACAAGGTTCGTTCCTTTTCGTCGAAACGAACTGGTCGGCAAAAGAAGGGCCTGTTCGATCTGATTGAAGTCGAAGAACTCGGTCGTGGCCCGAAGACCGAATGGCCGACACCAAAGCTCGACGGCGGTCGACATCGCTCGCGCGGTGAAAGTGGCGGCAACGACCAGGCGAACCTCTTGAACATCCGCGGGCCAGGATTGACCCTGATAGTGTGTCGCTAAGAGTCGCGTCGCTTCCTCGTGATCGAATAGAGGAAGCAACTCGGGATTGGTCGGAAGTGCAAGATCAGAGGTCGCTGACGCAGGGCCGGCCACTCCCGCCAGCGAGGCAAGAATTTGCGGCACCGACTTCAATCGAAAAATGACGTCAGGGTCGAGGCGAATCCCGAGCCGATCGTAGAGCGATGCCGCTATCGTGAGCTGGCCGAGCGAGTCCCATTGACTCGCCTGGCCCGCATGAAAATCTGCCGTGACCGTTTCGAGGGGCAACTGCAACGCCGCCGCCACCGCACCCCGGACATCATCTACGGAAACTCCCGCGTTGTCCGACAACGTTGCAACGATCGGCAGAGGGGAAGCATTGGAATCATCCTTGCGGCGACGCAACGTGGCGGGATTTCCTCCCCAGACTTCGCGCGGACCAATCTGGGTGAACGGAGGAACAACGCTTCCTGGTTCGACGACTCCCTCTTCGCCGATGACAACGCCCATCGCGATGCGCGATTCGCCACCGACTGTCGCACGCGGGCCGATATTGATCGGTGCGGAGATATACACCACGGAGCCGTCCGGCGAAATGTTCATACTGTGGGCCGAGAGAGCACAGAACCCACCCAGCGTGACATCGTCGGCCAACTCCGTCAGGTCGGGGTCGTAAAGCGTTCCAGAGATCTGCACGTTTCTGCCCATGTGAACGCTGGGGGCATAAGCGCGAAGCACCCATCGCTGAATCGGCGAGTCGTACATCAAGATCGATCGCACGAAGGGAAGTGTCAGAAGCTGGGTCAAACGGACGTAGCAGAGTTGCACGCCGCGCAGCTTGATGAGGGTTGGCAGATCATCTTTTTTCCCCTCGATTCGGCTGAGCTTGGGAAATCGACGAAAGACAAACGACATCTCAAGTCGGCACAGGAACAAATAGATCAGTAGCCAAGCCAGATACAGGAAGGGGACCAGGGAGATCAGTCCCAGCACGCCGATTCGCTCGGCAATACCCGAAAACCTCAGCCCCGCCGCCAAGATCATGGCACTGAACGTCGGGAGGAGAAAGAGATCGAAGACCACGATCAATAGTTGAACAACGGCCATGCCAAGCCCCAACCTCTCTTGATCGAGAGGGCCCTTCGGTTCATCGACGTTACTATCATAGAAAAGCGCGACGGCGTCTTGAAAGCGTCTCCCTGTCCTCTCCTTGGTAAGCAGGAAACTCGTTCAAGTCGATCAAAACAGGAACCAACTTTTGATGAAGATTCCCACCGAGCCCCTCACCCGCGAACAGATCATGAGGCAACTAGCGACTTACCGGACACCGGATCTCGATATCCGAGGGGGTCGCGTCTTCGCGTATACCTACACGCCGCCGACCGACGTCGAAGAGACGACCAAGCAAGCCTATCTCGAGTATCTATCCGAGAACGCTTTGGATCCCACCTCCTTCCCGAGCTTGGTGGCGATCGAGCGAGAGGTGGTGCGCATGGTGGCGAGCCTGCTTCGCGGCGACGACCGGGTCGTAGGGAGCTTCACCTCAGGAGGAACGGAGAGCATTCTGCTCGCGGTGAAGAGTGCACGCGACAAAGCCAGGGCCGAGCATCCCGAGATCACGCGCCCCGAGATTGTCCTTCCCAAAAGTGCGCACGGCGCGTTTCACAAAGCCTGCGATTATTTCGGTCTACAACCGATCTTGGTGCCGCTCGACCGAGCCACCTTTCAGGTTGATCTCGATGCCTTCCGTCAAGCGATCACTCCCAACACGATTCTGCTGGTCGGCTCTGCTCCGCAGTATGCCCAAGGGGTCGTGGATCCGATTCGGGCGCTCGGGCAAATCGCTTTGGATCGAGGTCTTTGGCTGCATGTGGATGCATGCGTCGGCGGGATTCATCTTTCTTTTCAACGCGATCTGCCTGGCTGGCCGCACCACGATTTCGACTTTTCTGTCCCAGGCGTTTCGAGTCTTTCGGTCGATATGCACAAGTATGGCTACGCCCCCAAGGGTGCTTCCATCGTTCTGTATCGCGACAAGAGCTATCGCCGATTCCAGATTTTCTCGACCATCGCCAGCGCGACCTATGCCCTTGTTAACGCCAACATTCAAAGCTCGCGTTCGGGCGGCCCGATTGCTGCCGCTTGGGGCGTTCTGCACGCAATGGGTCAATCAGGCTATCGCCAGATCGTCGATTCAAGCATGCAAGCAACGCAGAAGATCGTCGATCACATCAATCAATCGAAGCATCTACGGGTGCTCGGCAAGCCGGACGTCTGTATGTTCTCGATCGCGTCGGAAACGATCAATGTTTTTGAACTTGCCGACGAAATGCGACGCCGGCGATGGTACTTGCAGCCTCAGTTTTCAACCGAATGGACGCCGATGAATCTGCACATCTCGGTGTCGAACGCCAATGTCCCGGTGGTGGATGAGTTTCTTTTCGACCTTGATCAATCGGTGGAAGCACTTTCGACGCGATCGCCGCTTCGCATCGAGGATATTCGGCACCAAGTGATCACGATGCTCGAGGGAGCCACCCCTGCCGAGGCAATGGCCCGGCTATCCGCGTCGGCTGGCTTTGTCGATGGGCAACTCCCCGAGGACATGGCATTCGTCAACAGCGTTCTCGAAGCAATGCCCCGAGAAATGGGAGCCTACATGCTCGCGGAATATCTCAACGATCTTTACGTCTGATGTCGCGAAATCAAGAGAAGTCTCTCTGCTTCTGCTTCCAGAGAAATCGAATCGTTAGGACAAAGAAACCGACCGCCACGAAAGCTACCGTTCCAGCTTCTGGCACCCGGGCATACGCGTGAATGGTGCCAGACACGCGGACATCGAGCGGGAGTTCGCCCGAGGTAAGTGGGATCGCAAGGGTCGTGACGACCTCCAGCGGAATGTCGACGAAGAGATCGTTACCAGCACGATTGATCTTGCCGAGCGGTCCCTCCGCGGTCGTACCAAATGCGATTGGCCCTTCGTTCTCGAAGCGAAGCTCGAGCGAGTTGCGGATATTGATCCCCGCCAGTGGAACCTGCACGTTGTAACTCACCAGACCATCAACCAAACCGAGGACAATCTGACTCGCGTCGAATTGCCCCGCTGTCACGGGGGTGAGTTTGCCGAGCGGACCGAACCAGTCTTTCGAGAACATCTCACCTGCTAATCCGGTGAAAGAGGCCTGTGCCGTCAACAGTGCGTTTGCGACATTCACTTGAACGTCGGTTAAATCGATTTGGCTGCCGTAAATCGTTAAGGCGCTCGGCGCGCCGCCGGCCCCAAGATCGATCCGCGCGTTGATGGTGCCGGTGAGGTTGGTGACGTCGCTAGCAGTAAGGAACGTTCCCAAGGAGACCGTCGCGGTGAGTTGGCTGGTCGGCAAGATCGTGAGGGTGCGTGCTTGCGTTGGGAGAAATTGCGAATTGTTGATCGTTGCGGAAGGGCCATAGATCGCCTGAGCCCCGGCGATATCGGCGGGAAGTAGCCCCTGAAACGATCGGCCTACCACATGATTCATGGCAGCAATGATGCCGGGCGGATGCTCGAGCCCCAGCGAATGGCCGATCTCGTGCAGGGCAAGTTGGTAGACGTACGATCCCGCGCCATCAGGATCGGTGGTCCATGTGTTGGCGGTGTCAAAGCGAATGAACCGCGTGCCAGAACCAGGGTATTGCGCTTGTCCAGCCGTCGAGCCCGGCCCATCGATCGCTTGGCCAAAAAGTCGAATCTGTCCCCCTGTGGGAACTTCCGTGAACGTGATGTTGGCAACGTCGCTCCATGCTTGGAACGCGGATCGAATTTGGCTTTCGTAACCGGTGGGCATGAAGCTCGCCAATGGAACTTGCGAGTTGTTGATGGTTTGAAAGCTCCACGTCACTTGCCCAGGAGTTCCAAAGGTCGGCGAACCCCATTTCGTTCCGAAAAGAAAATCGCTTGGAACAGGAAGCGTTTGTCCCAAGATCGCGGGGATGAGAAGAACGGATGGGCTCGCGCCCAAGGACATGGATAACTGCCAACCGAGCATCAACGCGAACGACCCGATCACATGCAGACGCATTTCGGAGGATCCCTTCGGTAGGCAGGTCCTATGCCCTTCGCAGGCACTCGTGACCGTAACAAGCAGAGTTTGGTAGCATTCCCATCGGCAGGGTGGAAACCGAGCCGATCCATCCTCGCAGGAAAGATGATCCTAACAACCTATCAAGGGAATCGCGAGAGGCGTTTCTCGTCGGCGCAAGACGGTTTCTGACCCAGGGCCAAGATTGCCGATCTGCTCGAAGGGAGAACAAAGCTTATGGTCGATCGGGGCCATTCAAGCCCCATCAACTTGAGACGATTTCGCGAAGAGCGACCTTTTCTAAGGAAGTGTCACGCCTGAGCGTTACCTTTTGCTTTCTTCTTTTTGATGGGGGGCGGAGGGGTCTGGCTGGGGACGAAGCCCTTCTCGACCTCTTGCTCGTCCAGCTTGCCATCCTTGTTGCCATCAAGTTCGTCGAAACGCTCGGCTAAGGTTCCTTTGGCTTCTTCTTTGGTTACTCGGCCGTCGGCGTCGGCATCCTGTGAAAGAAACAGCGTTCTCGCCCCGACTTGTTCCGAAGGAGCCTGTGCTCGCTTCCCTTTCATCCCTTCCAATCGAGACCGAAGCTTTTCCCACTGGGGGTCGATTTCTTCCTTGGTCAGTTCGCCATCGGCATTGGTGTCGAGCTTCTCCAAGAAAGGACCCGGCATGACTGAGAGTTCTTCTTTCGAAAGCTTGCCATCGGCGTTGCCATCGAAGTTCTTAAAGAGTGCTTCCGGACCCGCGGTGAGATCGAGTCGGGCCAAGCCACTTTCAGGTCGGCCGGTCGGCAATCCCCTTTGCATCTCTTCGGTCGAGATCGATCCGTCGCCGTCCGTGTCCATCTTCTGAGCCAACTTCTGCGCCTTCTCAGGCAGATCGGCCAGGGCGACCTTGCCATCTCCATCTACATCTAAAAGTTTGAGCTGTTCGATCATGGCCGCGGGAGAGGGCCGACCTCCCCCAGGTCCACGGTCCGGTCGCTTTCCCATCCGAGAGAGCATCTCTTCTCGTTGAATCGCTCCGTCGCCGTTGGCGTCGACTCGACTCAAGCGATCTCGCATCTTTGCTGGAATCTCATCCCCTTCCAGCTTGCCATCGGCATTGGCATCAAGCTTATCGAACATCTTTCCAAAATCGCGACCCTCATCGGCCGGCTTTTTCGGTTTGCCGACGTCGCTGCCGGGCTGCTTTTCCCCGGATGCCGGCTCGCTGGAAAAATGCCTTTTCAATTCATCGCGAGTCACCGCACCATCGCCGTCCGCATCAGCCACCTTCATCCGCTGTGCGGCTGGGCCCGGAAGATCGTTCAAAATCACTTTGCCATCACCGTCGGAATCGAAGGTTCCGAACATTCGCTCTGCCCCGGCGGCCGATGGCTTGCCCGCACCAGGAGGAGCAGCCGTTGCCGAGCCTGCGCCCGTCCCCAAAACCAAACTGACGACTGCCCAGCCGAAGCGATGACCGTTCATGACCCAATCTCCCAAATATCCTGCAACGATAACCAGAGGCTTATCCATTGCCCAACGGCGATTCTCAAGGGAACCAACAGGTTAAACCCACGGCCAAGGGGAAGGTATCGTCCCGGGCCCGAAACCTTTCAAAATGCCTCGCGAAATGGGTCCCCGCGATTCTTCCATCGACACATTCCCCCTGGGCTTGTACGACGAAGAAACAGGCACAGGAGACGCTTTCTATAGTCGAGAAAGGGTTCTCTTTACGAGCGTCGGAGAGGGACAAAGGGATGTTCGACGAAGCACCGGCCAGCAGCAATCCGCTCCGCGATCTGGATGAATGGGAACAAGATCTCAAGAGGCGTTATCCCGAGCCGGCCAACTCGTTTCAAGCGACCGATCCCGACAAGAAGCAGGAGGAGTTTCGCAACTATCAAGCCGAGACCCGACCCAGCGTCCGCGAGTTTTACCGCTTGAACCACACGCACCAAACCTTCGACTTCGTCCAAGCAAAGAGGGACCAGTTCTTATCGCTGTCGCGAGGACAAATGGGAATCTGGGAGGCGATGGAATACCTCAACCAACTCGTCGACGACAGCGATCCCGACACCAACTTGCCGCAAATCGAACACTTGCTGCAGACGTCGGAAGCGATCCGCCGAGAGAATCTACCCGATTGGTTTGTGTTGGCGGGCTTGATTCATGATTTGGGGAAGATTCTTTGTCTTTGGAACGAGCCGCAATGGGCGGTGGTCGGCGATACCTTCCCAGTGGGATGTCCCTATTCATCAACGATTGTGTTCCACGAGTTCTTTGAAGCGAACCCCGATGCGACTAACCCCCGATTTCAAAGTCTCCTTGGTATCTACGAAAAAGGTATCGGACTTCAGAACGTCATCATGTCTTGGGGGCATGACGAGTATCTCTACCATGTCATGAAGAACTACCTTCCCGAGCCCGCACTCTACATGATCCGCTACCACTCGTGTTACCCCATCCACCGCGAAGGGGCCTACGACGAACTGCTGAGCGATCACGACCGAGAGATGTTCCAATGGGTCCGCGCGTTCAATAAGTACGACCTCTACACGAAGAGCCATGAACGTCCGGATATCCCACAGATTCGCCCGTACTACGAGTCGATCATCGCAAAGTACTTTCCCGCGAAGATCGCTTGGTAGCTACGTGAATCCACAACCGTAACCACATGCTAAAAAGAATCGACGCTCGGCTTCGTCGGCGAACCGAGCTTAGCCTCGATTCCCTGTATCTCTGAGAATTGCCGCCCGAAGCCCCACCGAACGGGTCCTACCGGTCCACTCTCCATTCGCTCTCATAAGCGAATCCAGATGGCGGTAATCGATTGGGGCCATGTTGCTTACGGCCATGTTGCTTACAAAGGGAACAGGAGGCGAATGATGTCCGATGAAAGCGCGATCAGAATCGATAAGTCTTTGGGGCGATCGGACCGTCGGCAATTCATGGCGTCGCTGGCGGCTCTGACGGCGGTGGGCCCCGCTATTTGTTTACGTGCTGACGAATCCACGGTACTGTACCCCGAGTTATCGAACGTTCCCAACGCGTTTCGCATGGTCTTGATCGCCGATACGCAGGTCGGGCCGACCGACGCGCGCGGCGTGGTCCCGGCAACAAGCAACAGGAAGATGTCTCAGATCGTCGACGAGATCAACCTCATGGCTCCTCTCCCTGCGTTCGTCGTTTTCGACGGCGATCAGGTAGAGAACGTCGAGAAGCGGAAGGTCGACAATTTCATCGATCGAGCCAAGCCCCTGAAGCCCCTCTCCATTCTCATTCATGGCAACCACGACGGCGTTTATCCCTATGCCGAGTTCCAAGCCATGCAGAAAGAGATGAATGGTACCGAAGGTATCTACTTCTCTTGGGACGTCGGAAGCTGGCACTTTGCAACCGTCCCCACCAACATTCCTCACGATGACTACGCGCGCGACGTGCTCGATTGGTTGGAATCGGATTTGCTGGCCCATCGAGATCGGCCAACGATGTTGTTCCTTCATTACCACATGATGCCTCAAGGGCTAAGCCAACTCGAATGGTACACCTACGAGCGATCGTTTCGTCTTCGTTGCTATGACCTATTCGAGAAGGTCGGCAACGTTCGGTACGTCATCGGCGGCCATGTTCATAACGGGATTCAAACTTCCCTCAAAACATCGTGGAGCTATCGCGGAACAAACTACATGGTGGCGCCAACATGCACCGCCTCTCGCAATTTCGGCGAGGACTTTCCTCCCTTTGTCGGCGGATTGGCACAAAACGACGAAGATGCTGGCGGCGGATACTACTTGACTCTCGATTTCAATGGGCCGGAAGTGCAGATTCGTGGTCGCTTGGTCGGCGTGCACGAGGACTACGCTTTCCCTCCCCACTTCAAAGAGTACGTCGATCAAGACCCCCTTTGGCTCGGCGATATCTCGTTACTCCCCATTCATGCATCCATCCAGAATGGAACATTCGACGATAAGCGAAACGGTTGGCAGACTCCCTTCCGATATCGCGCCGACAACGAGCCCGGCTTCGTCGCCGACCCGCAAACCCCCGAGGGATCAACCGCGTCGGCCATCTATTTGGCCTGTCGAGAGAAAGGACAACATTGGGCACGCGATGAAGAGGTCGAGATCTATCAACGTCTTCAAGTCCCTCCGCCGGATCGAACGAACCTATCCTTTCGATTCATGCCGGCCGGCATTACGAAATCGGGTGGTGGCTACGTTCGCCTTTCTCTTTTTCGTCAACGATCGCTGGTGATGACGATCTTGATCGATTGGCTCGAAGGAAAGAAGGACCGAAACACCCGGATGGGGATCAATTCTCTTTACACCGCGACCGGCAAACGCGGAATCCCCGACTCGTTCATTCAGCTTGGCAAACTTCGTCAGGCGATGTTCTGGACGCTTGACGCGCCCGCGGAGCATTGGCACCAAGTCGACATCGACTTACCGCGAGCGATCAACGCCTCTCTGGAGAGGAAAGATGCCTGGGAGTCGCTTGCCGTTGATGAGATGCTATTGTCGGCAGGGGTATGGTGTTTGGAGGATAGAGGCTCTCGGTCGGCCGTCTGGTTTGATGATTTCGCTTGGACCTCGTCGCCCCAGAGCCCGATTCAACTTGATGGCCAACCCCTCCCCATGGATGAGCGAGTCTTCGTCACGAATTTCGGACGAGAGACTTGGCAAGGTCGGCAACAAGAGAAGGCGAAACGTCGAAAAGGTATCTCCTATCAAGTGAATGATTCGTCGAGGATGCCGAGTTGACCGAACGCCTGCAAATCAACGTCAGTTGGCTTTTGGCACTCCGTTGGGCCGCGGTCGGCGGTCAACTCATCACGTTGCTCTTCGTTTGGTTGGTCCTGAAGGCGGATGTTCCCAAAGCGCCGCTTCTTTTGCTCATCGGGCTCACTGCCCTGACGAACCTCTTCTTTGGCTCGTGGTATATCTGGGTCGATCGGAATTACCTTTGGCGCGAGTGGACGGCGGTCGGCTACGCGCTTGTTGACATCATCATGACACTCGACATCCTCCTCTTGACCGGCCTACTCTACTTGACGGGGGGCGCGGGAAACCCGTTTGCGGTGTTCTACTTGGTCAATTTGGCCTTGGCGGCGGTTGTGGTTCGGTCGTGGTTGGTCTGGCTGATCGGTAGCGTCTGCGTTGTTTTCTTTACTATTCTCAGCATTTGGTATGTTCCGTTACCGCTGGTCGATCCTTTGACAGGTAAGAAAGGTCTCTCCGGGATTCTGTCGCTGATGGACGAAGGAAGACTCGTCGCGTTCATCGCCGCGTCGGCCGCCATCGCCTATTTCATCGCCAGACTCACCCGCGAAGTGCGCGACCGAGACATCGAACTCGAAGCCGCTCGCCAGCGCGAAAGCCGAAATGAGAAACTGGAAGCGATGGCGACACTGGCCGCCGGCGCCGCTCACGAATTGGCAACACCCCTCTCCACCATCGCCGTCGTCGCTCGCGAGCTTGAACTCCATCTTCGATCTTCCGGAGCGAGTGAAGAGTCCCTTGCCGATACGACGCTGATTCGAACCGAGCTTGCACAGTGCCGAACGATACTCGACCGCATGGCGGGCCGGGCTGGTGAGAGTGTCGGCGAAGGAATGACGGAGCTGACGCCGAGCGCGTTGATCCAGGAGGTTCTCACCGGATTGCCTCATGCCGACCGAGTGGAAGTGATCTTCGAGGACAACGGCGGCGTCGCCATGGCACTGCCTCGCGTGGCGATCGGTCAAGCGCTGCGTGGCTTAGTCAAAAATGCGATCGATGCCGTGGGTCGAGAGGGACAGGTATCGATTCGGATGACGCCGGCCCGCGCGTCGGTCGAGATCGCAATTCAGGACACGGGGCCGGGCATGCCGATCGAGATTCTTCGCCGAGTGGGGGAACCTTTCTTCACCACCAAACAGCCGGGCGAAGGAACGGGTCTGGGGATATTCTTAGCGCGAGCGGTTCTCGATCGATTGGGTGGCTCGCTGGAACTCGTCTCCGAAGTTGGTGTCGGCACCACCGCGCGGGTGGTGTTGCCGCGAGCGAGGTCCCGCTCGACCGAAGATGGGACCGATGGCAGCGCGCCCGTGAGCAGCCAATATTCGTGACATCGGTTGCGGGTCGGCCGCTTCCATAGAACAGCCTCACAGGGTCGCGTCTCCTTGGTTTTCACACCAACGCCGGGACCTGTGTACTTCATCGCGAAAGGGAGGTCTTTCATGGGGCCGGAATCGGGCGCGAGTTTTCTTTTGGCCGATGACAATGACTCGCTGCGAGAAAGAATGGCCAAGGCGCTGCGCGACCGGGGTTTTGATGTTCGAACGGCATCAAGCGGTCAAGAAGCATTGGAGATGGCTCGGCAAGATTCACCCGAGTTTGCCATTCTCGATTTAAAGATGCCCGGCATGACCGGCCTCGAATTAATGACGCAGATTAAACAGATCGACCCCTCGACGCAGGTGGTCATCCTGACCGGGTTCGGTTCGATCGCGACGGCAGTCGATGCCATGCGACTGGGCGCTTCGAACTACGTCACCAAACCCGCCGACGCCGACGATGTCATCGCCGCCTTCACGCCCGAACACAAAAGAGCCGCCCCGGCCGAGACGCTAAGCTTGGCACGCGTGGAATGGGAGCACATCCACCGAGTCCTTGCCGACTGTGAAGGCAACATCTCTGAAGCAGCACGCCGGCTGGGAATTCATCGGCGATCGCTGCAACGCAAACTCCAGAAGCTGGCCCCCGAGTAAACACCAACAAGAACAAGAAGGGTGAGAGAATGGCTGATTCCCCGGCAGTTATCTTGAGCGGATTCGCCGACGAATGCGCGAACCAGAAGACGGCTGTCGAACAACTGGCTGTCTTTGCGGCATTGGGTCTGCGGTATTACAGCCTGCGATTTGTCGATCTGGGCTCAGGCGTTAAGAACGTCATGAAGTTGACGGATGACGAGATCGTTCACCTGCGGTCTCTTCATCACGATTACGGTCTTTCCCTCGCGACGATCGGTTCGCCGATCGGCAAAGTGAAACTGGTGGATCGGGAAGACGGCACGCACAACGCCTTCATCCCGTTTGAGAAGTATCTGGATCAAGACGTTCGCCGAGCGATCGATCTGGCCCATCGCTTCGAGACGAAGCTTCTCCGGGGTTTCTCGTTCTATCCTCCGAAAGGAGATGACCCGGCCGAGCATATGAATCAAACGATCGATCAGATTTCGCGTATTGCCGAGCGCTGTCACGACGCGGGCGTTGTCTATGGTCTCGAGATCGAAGCGAACTTGATGGGCTCGACGGGCTCGGCTTTGGCGTATCTTGCCGAGAAAGTCGCTTCGCCGGCGATGGTGACCATTTTTGATGGTGGAAATCTCGCCTGCCAAAATATGGGCCCAGAAAAGTGTTTGAGCGAGCTCCGCAAGATGATCACTAGCGTCGGATGGATGCACGTGAAGGATTATCGTATCGACCCCTCGCTTCAGTGGGCTGGCTATGTCGACGAGGAAAGGCTCAAGAATTTCGTCCCATGCGATCAAGGCGACAGCGGCCATGAAGCAATCTTTCGCGAGTTGAAACCGACCCTCGCGGAAAAGACCGCGACGATGAAGTCGTTGGGCGCGCCAGGGTTCTTCGTTGAACTCGAACCCCACCTCAAAGGAGGGGGACAGTTCGGAGGATTCAGCGGGCCCGATGGGATGGGCGTCGCCCTTCGGGCGCTGTTGCGATTACTCGATCGAGCAAGCATTCCGTACGACCTGCGAGATTTCGCCTCGATTGAGGAGGCCAAAAGAGGGTAAGCTTCATCCATTCTTAAACCAACACGCAGGCAACTCAGGGAGGGCCGGCCATGGTCCAGATCGAAAAGCGAACCGATCTCGAACGGGGCTGGACGATCTATTCCCTTTCGGTCGGGTCCACGAAAGTGGAAATTGTTCCCGACGCCGGCTTCAACATTAAGTCATTCGAGCATGCGGGCCAGTCGATCCTGCTGGAACCACCGACGCTCGGGGATCTGCGCGGAACCAAGTTCGGCGTGCCGATCCTCTATCCCTCCCCCAATCGAGTACGCGACGCGCACTTCACCTTTCAGGGTCGACGTTACGGCTTCACGCCCAACAAAGGGAAGAACTTCATTCATGGCCTCGTCCATAGCGTCGCATGGAACGTGAGCGAGGTGCGCGAACTCGTCGATCGACAGAACCCTGCCGATGATGCCCTGGAAATCGAAGCATGCGTCGACTTCTCGGCCGGCTCTCCACAGTACGAACACTTTCCCCATCCGCATCGGCTTCGAGTGGCCATTCGTGTTGCCGAGGGAAGATTGCGATGGACTTATACCGTTGACAACGAAGTCGGCACCACTCGCGTCCCGTTCGGCTTCGGCTTGCATCCCTATTTTCGCTACCTGGGTTCGAGAGAATCCACGTTTCTGCGAGTCCCGGCCACCGCATGGATGGAGGCGATCGAACTGCTACCCACCGGTCGTTTGGTCCCGCTTGAACAGACCTCTTTCGACATGCGATCTCCTCGGACGCTGGCGGGTTTCTCCATCGACGATGTCTTTTGGGGGATGAAGCCAGACGAGCATGCGACGATCGAACACCGCACCAGCCGGCTGGCGATCGACTTGGTCGCGAGCGGTGACTTCACGCACGTGGTTGTCTTCACGCCGGCCGACAAGGAAGCGTTCTGCGTCGAGAACCAAACCTGCTCGACGGACGCGCACAATTTGTCCACCATCGAGTTGCAAGAGGCCGCTCATCTTTTGGTCGTCGAGCCGGGACAATCCTTCACGGGATGGGTCGAGTATCAAGTAAGGTCGTCCGGGTGACGCAAGAAGACTTGGGCAAGGCGTCGTCCGTACTCATCAAGGATGACGTTTGAGGTCGATTTCGAAACGAAAGGATTCGTCGATTATGCAGGAATCCGGTCGCGGGGAGGTTCTTTGGGGCCTAATCCGTGCCGCCTATTTGGTTCGCTATTCGCTCCTGACGCTATTGGGGCCGATCATTGTTCTTTCATGGATGGGGGCGACGCAGCGGTTTCTTCCGCTTGCCAATGTCTTTCTCGTCGACTCTTCGTGGCGTTTATTGACGCTCTCTTGGATCTGCACCTTGGCCGTTTCGATTTCGCTCGCCGCCACCCGTGTCACTTGGCTTAACTCACCTGATCGTTTCCCAGATGTTGCCGAGCGATTCCGACCAAGACGCCGATTCAACGTGGTCGGAACAATTCTGTGGTTCATCATTTGGACCCTGCTGATCGTCTGCCTGCCGGTTGTCTGCTTCTACCGAACCGATCTGGCCAATGGAAGAATTCTCGGTTGGGACGGCATCACATCGCTCCCGACCACTTGGCCACTGGGAGCAACGATCATCGCCGTGGGAGTGTTGCTGGCGATGGTGACGATCGTCCTCTTCGGAGCGATCGTGCGACTCTTTATCGGCGGTGAATCACTCGTCACCGAACTCACTCCCTTCGATGCCATGACGCGAGGGATTCGGCCACCGGGATTGCTCGATCCAATCCTTCGCGGCCTCGCGACGCTCCTTGCCAACTATGCCGGCCGACCCAACGGTTATGTCCGAATCGCGCACGGCGGAAGTTTCTCTTATGTGCTCGCGCCGGGCCACGAAAGGCAGACTTTCATGCTCCTGTTGTCGGCCTCCCTTTATGCCGGCATCTTTCTACATCCCGCACTGAACAAACCGGAGTTCGCTCCCTTTCCCGTACTTTTTTACGCCGTTCTCGTCTTGTTGATCGTGGGATTGGTTCTCGGGGGAATCTCGTTCTTCTTGGATTTTTACCGTCTACCAACACTTCTGGTCGTCCTTATTTTTTGGGCGCTGATCGGCAGCCAATATCAAGCTGACCACTTTTACGAGCTCTTGCCCATGGAGGGAACGGTAGCCGATCCTTTGGGCCCGCCCGGTTCTGAAACGCCAGCGGTGGTCGAAGTCGAACCGATCCCCGCACCGCAGATGGCCGACGTCGTCCGCGCTTGGCGAGAGGGTCAAATCGCGTCTGAACTTCAGAGCCGAGACGAACAAACTAGTCTCCTTCCCGCGACAAGTGATGGCCAGCGAACATTGATCGTCGTCTGCGCAGCGGGGGGAGGAATTCAAGCGGCCGCATGGACCGCCAAGGTGCTGGCCGGCCTGCACGAAAAGTTCGGCAGCACACTCACACGCTCGGTCGGACTGATCAGTGGTGTCTCGGGAGGAAGTGTCGGTACATACTACTACCTGCTGCGCTATCAGGATTTGATCGCTGCCAACTCGACTGACCAGTTCAATGAGATTGATCAATGGGTGCGCGATTCGTCAACGCTTTCGGGATTGGAAGCAATTGGTTGGGGGCTCGCCTTTCCCGATTTACTTCGATCGATGGCGCCGACAAGTCGATTCTCGCCGGGCGATTTCCAAGATCGCGGATTGGCTTTGGAGAATGTTTGGCGTCGACGGACCGAGACGCTGCTGGATGTTGCCGACAGTTCGTATCGACAGGAAATGAAAAGCTTTCAAACGCTGCATCGGCTTCGATCATTGATTCTGCAGGGGAAGTTGCCGATCCCGATTTTCAATGGCACGCTGTGCGACGGAGGACAGCGATTTCTCTTCTCCCCGATCCGTGTCCCCATGGAACCGGTCTTTCAGACCGATGCCGACGAGTTCGCGCGCGTCTATCCCCATTCCGATATCGCTCTGTCGACGGCGGTCCGTCTCTCGGCAACGTTTTCTTACGTCACGCCCGTTTGTCGGCCGGAACGAAGTGGGATTCGTCTGACGTCTCGTTGGGTTGCCGACGGCGGATATGCCGACAACGACGGCGTTGTAACCGCGCTCAACGCGCTGCTGCAGATTCTTTCAAATCGTGACGCGCGAACGCCTTTGCCCTTCGAAAGAGTTTTGCTCGTGCGGATTGCGGCCTTCCCAGAAAGCCGACTGATGGCGACGCAGACGCCCGCGGATCTGGCAGTCCCCTCCGAGAGCGAAGAACGAAGTGCCGCTCTGAATGGCTGGGCCAAATCGACGTTCGGACCACTGCAGATTCTTCTCTCTGTTCGGCAATCGTCCCAACACGAGCGAGCGAACATGGAACTGAAGCTGCTGGAACTCTCCTCACGCAGTTGGCGACAACTTACCGGTCGATGGGATGAAATCGGGACCATGCCTCTGAACCTGATTCCTGTGATGCAAGAGCAGCCGACAAAACATCCGCTGGATCCACCGCGCGGTCAGCGTGCTGTGCAGATTGGCACCATCAAGTTTGTTTTCGACCCTGCCATCACCGCCCCTAAGGCAGGTCAACCGGAACAACCTCCTCTGTCGTGGAAGATGAGTGAAAAGGAGATTCGGAAGATCGATGAGGTTTGGGATCAGATGATCAGCGATCCGAGTGACGCCAATCCGCTTCGGCAAAAGATCTTTTTCTCGACCAGCGATGTCTCCGCGCCCGATCTGGGCCTCGAAGATATCTTCAGCAAGTAATCCCTGGCGATAGACTTACTGATGGGATCGCGCACGGATCATCCGACCGACAGAAGTGTCGCGTCTCGATCGACGGATCTGGCAGCGTTAGTTGAACCAACCGACCGAGAAGCTGAAGATCTGCTTGTCGTCGTTGGCGTTGAGAGCAATCGGGAAAGCGAAGTCGAAGGCCAATGGGACAGGGCCCATGCCTGGGATGGCCAGGCGAAGCCCGAAGCCCGCCGACACGCGGTAGTCAAGGATTTCGAGCTTCCGCTCGACGGTACCTGCATCGATGAAGAAGGCACCGCCGATGTTGTCGTCGGCCGTGATCGGGAACTGATATTCGAGCCCCGTGAGCATCATGAAATCACCGCCGACCTCGATCCCAAGATCGGTCGGACTGACGCCACGAAACTGGAAGCCTCTCAAGGTTCGGAAACCGCCGGCATAGAACCTTTCGAAGATCGGCGTGTTGTCGCCGGTCAAGCCAAGCTCGCCGCGAGCCGCGATGATGTGCTTGCCGCTACCATCGGCTCGGCTTGTGACGGTCCAGTATTGACGACCTTCAAAAGTACCCTTCGGAAACGTGTAGTCGCCGAACGCCTGCTCAAAGGCAAGTTCCACGTAGTGTCCCGAGCTGGGGCGAAGATTTGAATCTCTTGTATCGTGCGAAACACCAACTCGCCCGCTAAATAGGCCGCTGTGTCCCAGGGCGCTTGTGAGATCGTCGGGCGAAGGCGTTCTCGGATTGCTGATCTCGACATCTTCCGCACGCAGCGTCAACGAGCCACCCAGCGATCGCGTGAATTGCTTCCCAAGGCTGAAGCGACCGCCGAGCCTTTGTTCGTGCCAGCTTTGGAAGATTCGGCGATAGTAGTAACCGCTCGATGTAAACGAGTATGTCGTCCCGAAAAGGCTCGGCTCGCGGAACGTGACGCTGTAACGATGAACAAGGTTACCCGGAATCGCCTCGATGCGCAGTTCCTGTCCGGCTCCGCGGAAGAGACGCCCTTCGCGAATGTCGTTCCAGGAGGTTGGAATCGCAAAGAGATCGAAGTTCCGTTCGTGAATGACGAGGCTACCGCCTACGCCGCTATCCGAGTTGACCCCGGCACCCAGCATCAACTGACCCGTCTGAGCCTCTTGCACACGAACGCGAATGTCTTGAAATTCGGTCGTCGGATCATTGGCAGGATCGAACTCGACCGTCGGCGTCACGCCCGCTTGCGGATTGACTTCAAAGAGTCTGCTGCCGCTTAAGAGTGCTTGCGCTCGACGCAGTTCGGTACTGTCGGCAATCTGGCCCGGCTCGAGCTGCATCACATTGTTGATGACGCGAGCTTTGGTGATCTCGTTCCCTTCGATGTTGATTCGACCAATCTTGCGAGGCAGGTCTTCGGTCACCTGATAGTAGAGATCGACTTCACCCGGCTTGTCCGTGACCCGCTGTTCCACATTGACAGCGGCAAAGACGTATCCCTCTTTGCCGTACGCTTCGCGAATCTTCGAAACGTCCTGTTCGAGCTTGCCTCGCTGAAGCGTTTCACCGCTGGTCAGTTGAAGATCCTTCCGAAGCTTTTCCTCGTCGAATACCTTGTTGCCGACCATCTTGATGTCGCGGACTTTGTACTGCTTCCCTTCGTCGATGACGTAGGTCACGCGAACTTGCGATCGATCCTCGGTCCAATCAAATCGCCGACCAATCTTGACGTCGAGGAACCCGTAGCTGCGGTAGTACTCGATCAGCTTGACGCGGTCGGCCTCGATGCCATCGGGGTTCCACAATCCCGATGCGAAGGGAATGCCGACTCGGCTACCCCAGGCTCGTTTCTGTTCAAGAAACGTTTCGAGACGCGAACCGCTGACGAATTGCTGACCCTCGAAATCGATATCGGCAATACGGGTTTTCGGCCCTTGGGTGATTCTCATCACGACGCGCTTGTCGCCGTACTTGCCCCCTTCCGTCAGTTCGACGGTGGCAAACGGGAAGCCTTTATCCTGGTAAGAACGTTCCAACTGCCGTGCTGCTGACCGATTGATCTCGGGGTCCATCGCCTTGCCCGGCCGAAGATCGGTCATCTCCATCAACTTCTTTTTGTTGAAGGGGCGATCATCATGTCCCTGAAACAAGACCTCTTGAATGACTGGTCGCTCGCTCACCTTGAAGATGACGATGACCCCTTCGGGTTTGCGATCGATATCGGTACGGATGTCGTAGAACCAGCGCCGAGAGTAGAGCTGGGCGATGTCGCTTTTGACGGTGTCTTCGAAGTAAGGTCGGCCCGGTTTGGTGGTGATGGTACTGAGGATCTTTTCCGTCGAGACGGTGTTGTTGCCCACGATCCGAACGTCGAGAACGCTCTCGGTTGATCGGGAGCTTGCCTCTTGGGCAATCACTTTCGACGTGCTCAGCGTTAGGCCAAGCAGGATCCCGATCGACGCCAGAGCAAACCAGCAAGATGGACGAACGGCAGAGCATCGTGCACTGCCGTCGATCTTGCTGCCTGCCAATCGCATTTGGTCGAGCATCGCCACGCTGATCCCTTTTCCGCCTTCTCGGGCTGCAAGCAGCCACGCGAACGAAATGGCTCACAATTCATTGCTTCCAGGGTGATCAATCAGGGTGCTCGACAATGGAATCGATCGGGCCATAACGATGCCGTCAGAAAGGGTCAACAGAGATTTGGCCTCAACAACGACAAGAAAGCCCGTCGAAGCAGAGAATTCGCCGACAGCAGCGGGCTCCGCCGCAATAGCTTGGATAAAAGAGCGAGATGACGCCCATTAAGAAGAATGGGAAAGGCTTATTGCCGAACCAACCGTGACCGGTCGACGAGAAGTTCCGCCAAGGGCGAGGCTTCTCGTACCTTCTGTACGCTGTGGTTTAGAAGAGAGTGTAGATAAACGGAGCGACGGCAGAGCCTGGCCCGGCGAGCGCCATCAGTGCGACCAAGGTCAACAGCACGAGAACGATCGGCGTCAGCCACCACTTCTTGTTGTACTTCAAGAAGTCAACGAACTCGGCGACGATGGATTCTCGCCCTTCTTCGCGGGCTTGTTCGAACTCTGACTTCTTTTCCGACATGGTACCGACCTTTAATGACATGAAATGATTGGTCTATTTTGGCTCGCGTCGAGAGCAAATGCCAGCCTCAAGTGGATAAAAGTTCCCTCGCCGGGACGGGAACAGCCCCGATGGACAAGAATGAGGCTGGCCCGATTGCCCCCAATCGACAACCATCGGCGTAGTAAGTGGTATCGCCCGCCGGCGGAACTGCCGAAGGCCTGACCTTATGGGAGAGAAATCACCATGAAATCGTTGATCCTTCTGGTCGTGAGCTTTGGATTCTGGGAAGCCGACACTTCCACCGAACCACCCCAGGCAAGGCTCCGTGATCAAAACATCCGACGGTACGACGAATGGATCGATAAGGTTCTTTTCGGCAGCGACGAAGAAAAGACCTTAGCAATCACGGCCCTCCGGCAATTCGGGCCGGATGCGCTGGAGCGATTCATCGAGCGGGCTCTCCCCAAGCAAGTCGCACCGATTGATGTCGTCCGTTCTGGTTCGCCCAAGCTTCCTCCGGACATTGCAGGGATCATCCGGACATACGAGCCCGCGACGAAGGATTCAGCAATCTGGCCGATTCAAAGATGCATTGATGAAGTCGCCGGCCAAAAGGACGCGTGGGTCTCGCGACTCTACTGGTACACGCAGAACGAAGGGAGTCTCGTCCTAGAACAAGCGGAAAGTCTGCATCGTCCCATCGTGTCGTTACGGCTGCTGGGCAAGTTGACCGACGAGTACTCGTGTGCCAACAGTCGATTCTTTCGGACCCTTCTTTATCCCGATCCGAAAATCAACCAGCTTTTGCGAGACAGCGCGGTGCTGCATTGGCAATCGGTTCGACCGGTTCCGCGCATCACGATCGATTTCGGCGACGGTCGTCGCCTCGAACAAACGGTCACCGGCAACAGCGTTCATTACGTGATGGACGAGCATGGCCGACTGGTGGATGCGATCCCCGGCCTTTACGCTCCAGACGAGTTTTATCAAGTCATGAGAGAAGCGCTCTATCTCGCCGAGCGAGCGGCGTCGCTGGATGATGTGGCGTTCCGAGAACTTCTTCTCTCTGTTCATTCGAAGCGAGTGACCGATTCGGAGAATCGACTTCGGCAAGGGCTGGTGTCGATCCGAAACGATTCCAAACTCATCAACTTGCTGTTGAACGCCGGCTTGGATGCGAATATCGACGAGCTTAGCCCCCTGCTCCCCGAGGATACCTGGTCACTGTTGGCCAGAGACAAAGAGGTCCGTTTCGCACCGGAGGCGCAAGCGCGTGTGAATGCGAATGCCCTACGTGCCCCGAAGGCACCGCTTGCGGGGCGTTTAGCGTTAGATAAGTTTGGGAACGAGCGTCCTATGCTTCGGCTGATGGCGTCGCTGGGCGAGACGGTTGCTGCCGACACGCTTCTAAATGAATTGGTTTTGCGACGAAAACTCTCGCAGATGATCATCACAGCGCCCACGATCCGCGTGGGCGATGCCATGTTCAACGATTGGAACGACAAGGTGTATGCCGACGTCTTCTTAACGCCCTCCACTGACCCGTGGCTAGGGCTCCTTGGTGAGAATCGCTTTGCCGCTCTCCCGAATGGAGGAGAAGTTTCCGTCGTTCCCCCATCGAAACCAGAGGACTGATAGCGAACGTCTGAAATAATGTTCGCGATGAAAAGGGGACTCGCGTTCCACGCCGATTCAATGGCGAGTCTCGGGCCTTGAAAATCGATCGGAAGAATGCCGTGCGGGCTCGGGACACGAACCCGCACGACCATGATGAGGATTACGCCTTCACTTCAATTCGTCGAGGCTTAGCCTCTTCCGCCTTGGGAAGTTTCAGCGTCAGCACGCCGTTCCTGTAAGAGGCTTCAATGCGCGAGGCATCGAAGCTGTTGGCCAACTGGAACGATCGACGAAAGCGACCGACGCCGTACTCTCGCAGGAGATACTTCGTCCCGACCGACTGTCGGTCGGCCACCGACGCCTCGATCGTGAGTTGGCCATCCTCATACTGAATGTCAATCGACTCCGAGGCAGCCCCAGGAAGATTGACATACAGCACGACATCCCCCTCCTTTTCGATGATGTCGACGTGTGGCACATAAACTCGCTGAGAATCGACCTTGGGCGTTTCCGCCATGGAACATGATCCGACCATGATACACCTCTCTTTTTTCATTCTTGTTGGAAGCGACTTCACGACCGTCGGCGTGATCTGCCGACGGCAAACTCTATGGGCTTGCCGAGCCATCCTTGACGGCGATACGCCTCCCCTTGGCCGTCTCGACCTTGGGTAGATCAAGCGTCAACACGCCGTGGGATAACTTGGCTTCGACCTTGTCGGGATCCAGCGGCATCGGCAGCCGAATCTCTCGCTTGAATTCACCCGTCGGGCGCTCGCCGCGGTGCAGAGTCCCCTGGTCCGAATCGACTCCTTGGAGACGTCCCGAGATCGTGACCTCTCGGTCCTTGACGAAGATGTCAATATCCTCGAGCGTCAGCCCGGGGATTTCCGCCTCTACGTGGTAGCTCTCTGGTGTCTCCCAAAGCGCTAACGGCGGAAAGTTGTTGACCATTCCTCCCTGGACCCAGCGGGGCGCCTGCGGACCAAGCATTCCCTCGAAGAGCCGATCCATCTCCGACTGCCATCGGCGTGGATGAGAAATTCCGAACATGGCTCACCTCCCCTTTGCTCGTTCAGAGCGATTTCTGGTGATGTCTCTCGGCCAGCCGCACGAATTCTTTGCTGACCGCTTCTTCTGCTTCGAATAAAAGCAGAGACCGTGCCAATCGATCAAAAACAACGTAAGATGTTATAATTAAATTATTTATGATTTTAGATCAAAGTGAGAATGGCCGGCGACAGAACCAATTGGGCCATAATGGCATATAGATCAAGGTGCCGTTTTGGCATTTTCAGACGAGTCGTTTTGAAGATCTATACTTTCAGTACCCGGATTGATCGCTCCAGCTCGAACCCCCGAACGAAAGAGTTTCCTTGATGAAGTTCGCGCTCTCCGGGGCCTCCGGGATGATCGGGTCGGCACTTCGACGTTCGCTCGAAAATGACCAGCATGAAGTCATCCCGCTGGTCCGTTCCAACTCGGGCAATGGAATCCCCTGGAACCCCGAAAAACAAACCATCGACCTGGCCAGTCTCGAAGGCGTCGACGGCATTATTCACCTGGCGGGCGAGAACATCGCCGGCGCACGTTGGACCGACGCCTTCAAAGAGAAGGTCTATCTCAGCCGATCGCAAGGGACCTCCACTCTCAGCCGAGCGATCAAGAGGATGGATCGCCCACCTTCCCTCTTCGTGAGTGCCTCGGCCACCGGATATTTTGGCGATCGTGGAGACGAGCGACTCACCGAAGATAGTCCACCAGGGATCGGGTTTCTCCCGACGGTCTGCCGAGCCTGGGAAGATGCGGCTCGGCCCGCGGCGTTGGAAACTCGCTTGATCGTAACGCGGTTCGGCATGGTGCTCGCACGCGAAGGAGGTGCGCTCGCAAAGATGCTTCTCCCGTTTCGGCTGGGGCTGGGGGGAGTCGTCGGCTCGGGTCAGCAGTACATGAGTTGGATAAGCCTAACCGATGCGGTCAGCGCGATTCGTCATCTCATTGATCATGATCATGCGGAGGGAACGTTTCATCTTGTCTCTCCTTCGCCGGTGACGAACCGCGAGTTCACCAAAACGCTGGGGAACGTGTTGCATCGCCCCACGTTGTTTCCATTGCCGGCGGGGATTGCTCGGCTGCTCATGGGAGAAATGGCCGACGGATTGCTTCTCAGCAGCGCACGGGTTCTTCCAAGTCGGCTTCTTGAAGCTGGCTTTCGATTCAAACACCCCGACTTGCGGTCGGCATTGGTTTCGATTCTCGATCCAAACCGCCCGTCCAGGACGGGTTCCGTTGCCGACGATTCTCGGGGAGAAAAGGGACGGGAACATTAGGTCGATGAATCTTTTCTGACGACCGGCGAAAAGAACGACCGAATGAGCAATGTGGGCTCGGTTCGACCGAATTCGAATACCGAGCCGGTCGCGAGGTTGTTAATCGTCACCATCGCGGGACTGAAGAGCATCGGATCGATCTTGTAGAAGTCGCCGCCGTAACGATGGAAGATGTCGAGAAAAGACGTTCCGAAATCGGCCGATGCCGACGAGGGAAGCTTCGGTCCGACCACTTCAATTGCTTCGTCCGTGGTATCGACCCAAAGAATCACTTCACCGCCGTAGAGGATGCTGTCGTTGGTTCGACCGATGGCGGTCAAGTCGTCGGTCGGGATCGGCGGCAGGAAGGCAGACCCGATGCCGGATCGAATGGTGGTCACATCGAACTTCAGCGTATGGAGTTTGTGGAGGCACGATTCGACACTTCGGGCGACGACTTGATAGCTCCCCGCGAGGCTCGCGGTCCGCGCGACCAGAAGGATCAGAGAATCGGGATGAATCCCAGCTTCTTTCGCGATCTGCTTGATGATGGCTTCGGTAGGAAGCGTTGCCGCTTCCAGAATACCGACGGCGACGTTGTCCGGTTCTTCGTGGTAGCCGAGATGCTCGAAGATCTCTTCCTTCCCTCGAAGCGCCCGCATCGGCCCGGAACCCATGGCAAAGTATCCCTCGCCTGCGACCTTCCAACCGGCATACTGAGAGAGAAGACATGCGGCGGTGGGATCGGTGAGCGAAACAGTCACCTTCGGTACCAGCCGACCTTCGAGACGATCAAGCGAACATTCGACATCGCCCAGATCGGCTAAACAGGCCAGCGCGACAAGCTGACCGGCCTCCAAGCTTCCCCGAGCCCGAACGCCCGCATCCACTACCTGGGCCCCGCCGATATCCTCGATGGTGCAACCGAGAACCTCGGCATTGGCCATTAGGTCCTCGGCCACGGTAGCCGACCATTCGTTCAGGTGAAGAACATCCATCGATTTCATGTCTCAATCTCCTTTGGGGGCCCGCGGGGGCCTGGCGGGTTAAGTGCGTAGCGAGGCCCCGAATCGGCGAGTCGTTGATTTGATGATCCAACGATCCAACGATCCAACGATCCAACGATCCAACGATCCAACGATCCAACGATCCAACGATCCAACGATCCGGCGATCCGGCGATCCGGCGATCCGGCAAATCGGCGTTGTACAAGATTCCATGATCCTTCCGCGCATTTCCTACGGTCGGCAATCTCCTCCTATCCAGACATCTTCCGAACATCGGCGAGCAACCAGCATCGATTCGAATGATGATCGCGGGCGACTCTTTCCGATGCTATCGGCAACAACATCGAATGCCGGCCGCTGCGCACCGCTCGTCCGGCATGGAAATACTTGCGTTGGCGATAGGACGAACACCATGGTTTTGCGGACGCCGGCCACCGTGACCCCCACGGCCCTCGACGCGACTCTGACGCTCGAAGTCGCTGGCCAAAGGCAGACGTATCGCCTTTTGCATCCGACCCGCATCGGACGATCGCCCGCCTGTCAAATTCGTCTCGGCGGCGCACCGATCCATGCCGAGCATGCAACGCTGCTTGTACGCGGCAATGCTTGGATGATCGAAGTCGCGCCACTGGCCCCGCCCGTCTCCGTGAACGATGTCGCTGTTCGAAGCGCGATGCTTCGCGCAGGGGATATCGTCTCGATTGCCGGCATTCGAATGGTCTTTGGAACGGGTCGGGGAGAAGCGCGATCCACCTCGAAAGAATCGATTATTCCGGCACGAATGCCTAAGGATCCGATCCATCCTCAGCGGGCCTGGATCGAGGATCTAGCCGGTCGACAAACGGCCATCGATATCGCACGGACCGAGCTTGAAGCCGAGCGGGATGAATGGCTGATTCGATTGGCAGCAGAAAAGAAATTGATCGAGCAACGGCAGAAAGCA
This sequence comes from bacterium, assembly GCA_019753235.1. Taxonomy (GTDB): domain Bacteria; phylum Planctomycetota; class Planctomycetia; order Kolteriales; family Kolteriaceae; genus JAIELF01. Next base: position 70,228 of record JAIELF010000010.1, on the reverse strand, counting down.
TCGCTGCAACAGACGACGGCATCCGAGGAAAGGCTTCGGCAATCGCGGTCAGCGGCTTTGGTCGAGCATCGGCAATCCCGATTGGAACTCGATCAACAGCGAAACGAAATCGAATCGGTACGACAATCTCTGGCCCAAGAACGTGCCGACCTTCTCCGCCAACAGGCCGACCATTCGCGAGCGTGGCAAGAGATGCAGTCGGAGCATCAACGGCAGCTCGAACAAGCACGCGGAACTCGGTCGGCATCGGTTCGACTCTTACAGCAGCTCGAACGGGATCGGACAGAGATCGCTAAGCGATTGCAGCAAGTGGGGGCGGCTGAGTCCCGTTTAGCGCAGACGCAGTCTCGAATCGAGCGCCAACTCGAGATCGGTTCTCACGAGTTGGCGGGATTACAGCGGCGCATCGATAACGAGCGAATACTTTTGGCCGGCTTACAGCGTCGTCGCCTGGAATCCGATCCGAAGAAAAGCATCGTGGGACAACTTGAACAAGGGACAGTTTTGCCGCGCGACGTGGCCGACCTTGAGGATCTGACCACCCAGATCGAATCTGCACTTCGTCATGTGGAAGCATCCACGCAAGAGATCGCGATTGCTGACAAACGGCAGAAAGAGCAGGAGATTCGACTGCAACATCTGGCTCGGCATTTGGCGCTCGAAGAAAAGCGATGGGCCGAGCGCCGTCTGTCGGTCGATGATGAGAAACAGGCGGAGATCGAAAAACGAGAGCGACAGCTTGATTCTCGTTCTGCCGAACTCGAACGGCGTTTGGATGAATTGTTGGCCGAGAAAACAAACTGGGCCTCGACCCGATCGGCATGGGAAGAATCGCAAGCGAGCGAGCGAACTCTTCTCGACCGAGAGAGGGATCGCCTGCGCCATCAGCGTTGGCGTTTAGCCGTCGCGCATCGTCAACGATTGGCGAAGATTCGACAATCGCGTCAGCACCTCCACAAGGATCAAGAGCGAGTCCTTATTCGCATCGCGCAGATGACCCGCCAAGAGGCCTCTCTGGAGATCTTGAAGCAAGAGATTCACCAGCTTCGGCTCGCACAGCTCGAGCACGAAGCCAACCGGCAGAGGAGCATCGATCCTTTGGGCTCGTCAGCAATGGAGGCACAAGACCGGGCCGCACAACATCGCCAGCACTGTGAGCAACGGTGGGCGCGGTTCGAGGCTCGCCTCCAGCGATCGATCGAATGGATCGAGACGGAGATTCTTGCGGGTCGATCTGATGCGCGTCGTGTCCATCGTGCGGTCGAGTCTGGGGATAAATGGCGCGTCGAAAGTGCATCGCTTGCGGTCAGTCAACTCGATCAGCAACGAGCCTGGGACGTCGAGCGAAAGAAATATCAGGAAGAGCTCGCCCGCCTTCGCGAAGAGCTTGAATCGATGGCGGCTCATCTCATTTCGCCGCGAATCTCGGCGGCGTGATGCCGGCGACTGTAGAGACGCGCCGATCATTGCTTGCGGTCTGGCATTGCCAATCGACCCGTTTGCGGGTACGTGTTTGAAGGGCAACGGGGCCGACGGTCGGTCCTGTCGGCCGACCCGCGATGGTCCGAGGCATCCGCTGCAAGAATTTCTTTCCCCCACCAGCAAGTTGCCTGGCTGGCTCATCCGCGCGAGCCTCTTTTCCGCCGTCGCCGTCGGACTGATCCTGCGACTCTCGTGGGCGTCGATGCTTCCTTACAACGATGCTCCCGACGAATTCTGCCATTGGCCGATGGTCGCCTACTTGGCCAACCACGGTCGACCCCCCACCATGAGCGATGTCCCGACACCCATCCCGGTCAGCTATCCTGCCCTGTGTCCGGTGGGTTATCTCGTTCCGGCAATCGGAGCATGGCTGCTGGGGCCTGATCATCCGGACGCATTTTTTGCCGCCCGTGTCATGCAGGCGTCACTGAGTGTACTCTTTCTGCTGCTGACGTTCGTTGCCACGCGCGAACTCGTGACACCCAACGAGAGAGATCAACACCCTCTTCCACATGTGGTCACATGGTTGGCAGCGATTCATCCACAGTTGGTCTTCACCTTCGCCTATGTCAACAACGACGCCAGCATGCTCACCGTGGCGATGGCGCTCTGGTGGAGCGCCGTCGCCATGATGGAACGAGGGTTGACGCCACGCCGACTGTTTTGCTGGTCCGCCCTTTTTGCGTTGACCATCCTTTGCAAGACCAACGCCATCGGGCTATCGGTGATGATTCTTCCCATCGCACTCTTCGCGCCGCGAGAAACAAAGGATCGGCGAGATCTCCTTCGTTTGGTTCGAAGCGGGCTGGCGGGTTTTCTCGTCACCATTCTCCCTTGGACGATATGGAGCATCGCGCAGCATCATTCGCTACTCGGCTTTGAGGTTCATGCGCGGTGGTGGCGGCGATTCATCGAGGAAAGGCAAATCACGCAGGGCTTTCTGCGGTTCGACAAAATCGACCGGTTCCTGATCGAAACGTGGGAAAGCGCGTGGGCTTCGTTCGGCTATGCATCTGTCTCGATCCCGGCAGCAGCCTATTTCGTCATCGCGGTGCTCCTGGGCGGAGCGATGGCGATCCACTCGATGGTTCGAACGAACAATGCTCGATGCGGGATGCTGCTCTTCGTCGGTACGATCGGCGTCTGGTTGGCTCACGTCTATCACAGTCGGACGGTTGGTTTGACGCCGCAGGGTCGCTACGTTCTACCAGCGATGTGGCCGATTCTGGTGTTTCTCGGCTCGGCCGCCATCAAGGCAGGTTCCACGCCGGGACGATCTCGTCTCTATTGCGGGGTTCTAATCCTGATGATCGGTTGGATGCAGTATCTTTCGTGGCATGCGGAGGATCGTAGCAATCGCTTGCGGCAGCCTGATCGACGCGTGGGGGCGCGATTGATCTCTTACGCGGGCGATCTTCCCGGTCGAGCGGAGCCGAACATCCATTTCCTACCGTTGGGCACGATCGCCACGGAAAATCGCGGCGATCGTCTGGTGCTCCACTTGGGCCCTGGAGGTGGACTTCGTTGGCCGACACCCGTCCGTGCCCGTGCGGTAGGGGCCCTCATTCTCGATCAACATTACATCGGCGGTACCCTGCCCCACGGCCGACTCCGAGTTCTTTCGGCCAGCGGGGCAGAAGTGCCGCTCGGGGAAATCAAGTACACCGATCCGACCCTGGGCCGAATCCGTTACCGTTTCGATTTGCGTAGCATTTCCCAAACACTAGGCAATCAAATGATCTGGATCGAGTACTACCCATCCGATGAACCTGCCGACGTGGTCATTGACCGGTGGTCCCTTTTAGGACCCGACTTCGAACCTCTGCCAGACGGCTGATGGGAGCATGCAGAGAAGGCCGGGGGCCATCCGAGCAACGGGGCCGATTCGCGTGAATCCTGACCCCTCATCTCCCGTTCGATCGGCTATTGCTTTCTGAACCTCCGTCGAATGATCTAGGGATTACAGGGCACAGTCGTCGACGATGGTTGCCTTCGCGCGATTCGCGACGATTTCAGAAGACTCGGCCACTCGACGATAGCCGAGGGCTTTGACGACCTCGAGAATTTCGCTCCAGGTCGGAAAAGGTCGGCGAAAATCTCGCTTGTAGTCTTCGATCGCCTTCATGAACTCCATCTCTTCATTGTTGTATTCCCGCTCGCAAGTGGTCGGATCAATTTGACGCCGACGTTCACCGACGCGTCGATCGACTTGACGCCGATCAACCGCTACCGGGATCTGCTTCTTCCTTCGATCGTTTTTCAGCCGACGATCCTGTCGGTCCTCCGAGCGCTCGGCTCTCTCTCGACGATCCGTCCGAGCGAGATCGTTTTGCGCCACAGGTCCCTTCTTTTCGGTTCGTTCCGCCAATCGAATCTTCGTCATCGCGTTGCCCGCCTCCTATCCGGTGATCAGACATGCTTGCATAGACCGGCCGACGGGATGGCCCGCCAGTCCGGAGAGATCGATGTGTTTTCTCTTGAGCCTAACTTTCCCGATAGCCGACCCTTTTTCAACTGATCGCGTGATTTCCCGGCCTTTTCCCTCTGTTCGGCAGTCCGATTAAACCCTACCATCCTTACCCTGCTTCGCGCATTTGCCTGATCGTTACAATCGGAACCAAGGCAGCCATCATGACCGGACGAAGCGGCGGATCTTGCGGCGAGGGGAAAAGAGATGGATCAAACCTTGATTCGATGGGCTTCGGCCAGGGACATCGACACCATTGTCGACTTCAATCAGCGATTGGCCCATGAGACCGAAGAGATGTCGCTTGATTCGACCACGCTTCGCCGGGGGGTGGAACGCCTGCTCGCGGAACCTTCGCGACGTGGGAGATACCTTGTGGCTGAGAGAGCCGACGAAGTCGTTGGACAGCTCATGCACACGTACGAATGGAGCGATTGGCGCGATGGGGAGATCTGGTGGATTCAAAGCGTGTACGTCCGAGCTGATCACCGAGGGGTCGGGATCTACCGCCAGCTTCATCAGTATTTGCGACAACTTGCGATCGATTCGGCCGGCGTTGTTGGAATTCGTCTTTATGTCGAGAACGAAAACCAGAGTGCGGCCGAGGTCTATCGACGGCTAGGCATGGTGGATGCCCCCTATCGCGTCATGCAAGAGATCTTCTCGAACGGCGGCAGATGAGACAACTTCTACCACTCCCCATGAACGGCAAAATCGATTGTCCGACCAGCGACATCCTTGCCCGTCGCTTGTTCGAGAGCACGAAATCCCGGCGAGGAATTGACTTCGATGACATAGACCTGACCATCGAGTGCCGGCAAAAGATCGACGCCCCCCATCGATGCTCCAACCGCGCGGACCGCGCTTCGGGCAAGCTTCTTGAGGGGTTCACTCAGTTCGATTCCCTCGGCTCGACCTCCTTGAGAGACGTTCGAACGAAAGTCGCCCGGCGCGACCCAGCGGCGCATGCTCGCGACAATTTCGTCTCCCAAAACATAGGCGCGGATGTCGAACCCCTGGTGCGGTATGTACTCTTGCACGAACGCGACAGAGCCGATCTGTTCGAGCGTCCGGGCCACGCGGTAGGTGGTCTGCTCATCAGTCAAGCGGACGATCCCCTTCCCTTCGGAGCCGAAGAGAGGCTTGACCACGACATCGCCCCCCAATTCCTGAAAGGCATTCAGCACGTCGTCGGCCCGTTCGCAAACAATTGTTCGCGGCACCAGCAATCCGGCTGTCTGGAGTCGAGAGATGCTCAGATACTTATCGACCGAAGCTTCAATCGAGCGAGCTGAATTGAGGACGCGCGTCCCCGCCTGTTCCAAGCGGTGAAGCGCATCGATCCTAAGGATAACTTGTTCCAGCGAGCCGGCCGGCACACTCCGAACAATGACGCGATCAACAGAGAATAGATCCAGGCCCGCCACCCAGAGTTGATTCGAACGATCGGTTCCGCCGATCTTTCCGACCAGTTGGCGATACGACACCGGCGTCGCCTCATGCCCGCGCGATGCCGCCGCGCGAACCAGCGATTCGGTATGCCAACCCTTCCCGCTCCCGATGATCGCCATTCGCAGATTTGCCAAGGAGCAAGCCCGTTATCCAGAGGGAACATCACTCCGCCATTTGACGGTGTTATCCGAAGGGATGGCCGAACTGGCCAGCCATGAATCGATAGATGTCCCCAATGAATTGGCCAACTGCCGTGGAGGCGAGGGTCCAGGATCCGCCGGCGATTGTCGCATCTTTCGCGGCAATTCCTGTGTGAACATCAGGAAGAGAGTTTAGGATCGTCGGCGGTCGGCGGAGGCCTCGGTCAGAATCATCTCACACGCTCGGCGAACTTCCGGATCGGGATCATCGGCGGAAAGTTGCTTGACCATCTCCTTGAGCGAAGGGTGAGTCACTCTCGTGGAAGCCCGGACGGCGGCCAATCGAACGATCGGCGAAGCATCTTTCGACAATTGTTGCAGGACCAAAACTCGATCAACCCCCGCCACATCAAAGACAACCTCCGCAACCTTTGCTCGCTCGGCTGGCGCTTGATCGCGCATGAGAACGGCGAGACGAAGGTGGGCTTCATCCAGACCCGATCGCAAGAGAATCGTCCTTGCTAATGCCGAAATCTCAGGCGAAGCATGTTGCATCAATTCGACCAGTTTTGCTCGATGATCGACACCGACGCTGTCGATCGCCGTCGAGACGATCGCATCGAGGGCGGCCCGGCAAACGTTCGGGTCGGGATCGTTCATGAGTTCCAGAAGCTTTGCGTCGCCGCGATGATCGATCGCACCATCGAGCGCCCGAATCGCCGCCAATCGAACGTCGGTCGATTTCGAATCCAAGAAGTCAACGACGCGTTGATTTCGGCCAATCTTCCACTCTCGGAATAGATTCTCGGCAACGTTATCAACCCCTTTCCATTGCCAGACGCTTGGCAATTCATCAAGGGCGGCCAAGTTGATGTTCTGATTGATGTCGCGCATGGCGAACTTGATCACATCGCCGGCCGTCTCCAGTGCCGAAGCGACGTTCGGCGACCATTCATTGAGGTGCTGTTCCAGGATCCCATACGCCAAATGAATCGCCTGCTTCTTCCCAGGTTCGGAGAACGACGTGTATCCCTTTTGCAACAGCGAAGCCAAGTGAAGCGAAAGCTGAGCATGTTCGGGATTGGTCGGATCGCCATGCTCGTGGAGGATCTCTCCGAGCAGCTTGCCCGACCGCAAACAGACGGCAGGATCCGACTGTCGAAGCTTCGACACCAAAGGTGAAAGCGAAAGTGAAGGCTGCTCGGCCAACCACCGAGCAGACTGATCATCGGAACCGGTCGACTGATCGAAGCGGAAAAGATGATACGTCACCAGCACCAGATCTTGATGTGCGATACCGAGACAAGTCACCACCGTGACCACCATGAACAAGGCCACGAAGACGTAAAGGCCTCGGCTGGAAGGACGAGATCGTGCGCCCATGGTGTCTCCTCTTGATGGGTTGAAGCGGACGGCAGCGAATAGACCTCGCGACCAGCGCTGCCGGGGCTATAGCATCCCTCTAGCCCTGTACAAGAGAAGAGTCCCACCAACACCGATACGAACAAGCAACGTAGCTTCCTGATGACAACATACCTGCCGGCGAGCAACGAGATCCCTATCGGATAGTCCGCACAGTTTGGAGAAAATACACCGTTCGTGGCCGAGAGGGAGTTCGGCATGTTGGGAGTATTTCGATTAACTCCGGGAATTGGAACAAACGATATAGATAGCAGAGCCACGCCATTTTGAAGCCTTGGCTAATATGGGCGGTTTCGCGAGATTCTTCATGCGACGATCTAACGTTTACCGACTTCGCTCGACCATGCTCGGCACTTTTCTGTTGGCGATGGCGTTCGTCAGCAGCAGTTCTCCATCGGCCGCACACGCCGAGGAGTCGGCCCCGGCGGACGAGAGTTCCCTCTTCGTTGATGAAAGCACGCCAACGCCTTCACGATTGCTCGTTCGGCCCAAGCGAGAGAAGAAGGCCCCGCCCGATATCTCCGCTGTTCCGCTCGAGAAGATCACGGGTCCATACCGCGAGCGGGTTCTTGAGATCCTGCAAAAGCCGATCAGCTATCACGCTGGCCGAAAAGAGATGTTCCCCTGCGATGAGAAACTGCTGCATTGGTTGATCGATCACCCCGAAACTGTTTGTGAGTATTGGAAACAGCTCGGTATTTTCGTCACCGATGTCGAGCCGATCGAGGGTGGCTATCTTTGCCGAGACCAAGCTGGTGCGACCGTCAAGTTCTATGTCGCCTGCAACGAGCCCAACTTGCGGGTTTGCTACTGTATCGGCGAAGCCCCCGCGGGGATCATCCCATTCAAGATGCGGGCCGAGCTCGTCATCGTTCACCAGTATCACTTTCAAGAGTATGCGGGCGCGGGGACGTACGTTGTTCAGCAGCTTGATGGATTCGCCAGTGCCAGCGGTCCGACTCTGAAGCTGGCCATGAAGTTGGCCCCGGGCCAATCCGAACACATGGTCTCCACATGCGTTCAAGAGATGAAGCTCTTCTTCTCGGTGATGTGCCGACTGATGCAGTGTCGACCAAACTGGTCGAGAGAGAAGCTTGATGCGGTCGCCACGACGTTAACGCCTCAAGAGCGGGCCGAGCTTGAATCGGTCCTGTCGGCATTGCCGTCACCGAACATCTCGCATTTGGTCGGACGGAATCCCACGGCTGCGGCCGAGCTGGCCATTCAACCAACAAAAAAGCCGACGCGATAACCCGCTCAGCGACCCCGTAGCGCTGCCATCGCCTCGGACAACAAAAAGATCAGCGTCATGACGGCAATGATCGTCGCGCCCGTGTACGTGCTGAATGCATCTGACAAAACCAAACCCGAGATGCAGGCGAAAAGAGATAGGCCAATCGCCACCCAGAAGAGTTGACCGGCCGTCCGGGCGAAATTCCGGGCCGACGCTGCCGGGATCACCAGCAGTGCCGTCACCAGCAATACCCCCACCGAACGAATGCTGAAAATGACCAGCACCGCCAGCAATGCCGAGAAGAAATACTCGAGCAGAGCGACGGGGACTCCACGCGTCTGGGCCAATTCGGGATTCAGCGACACCAGCAGCATGCGGTTGTAAGCCACGGCATGAAACAGCATCACGACGGCGAAAAACCCCGCGAGCACCGTCAAATGGATCGGCTCGACGGTGAGGATGTTCCCCGCCAGAAACGTCTGAAAGATGTTCTGCGGCGCGATCGTTCCTCGCTGAATCAAGTACCCAATGACCATCAGGCCGAACGAGACGACCGATGCGGAAAAAACACCGATCACCGTATCCGACGGAAGTGTGCTCGATCGGCGATAATACGTGATCGCCAGCGCCACGAGGATCCCAAATGCGAGCGTCGCCAGGTCGATAGCGATTCCAGTCTCGGCAAAGGCCGACCCCGCCGCCAGGATCGATAGAAGGTAGCCGATCGCCACGCCAGTAAATACCGAATGGCCAACTGCCTCGGAAAAAAAGGAGAGCCGAAAGTTGACGACTTGCAGCCCCATCGTCGCCGTCAACGGTGCCAACAAGGTCAAGCCCAGTAGCGCTCGCTTTAAGAATGGGTACTCATGAAAGTTCGAATACGGGACAAGCCGCGCCAGCATGGAGGCAAACCCGTCCACCATTTCTGCTAGAGACTCCAAATCTCTCCTCCATTCGATCGGCCATCATGCGCCGGGGGGCGTGTGGGAACAAAGTCCATGAACATGACCAAAAAGCGCGTGCGGGCCGAAAACCTGGCTGAGCGTACTGGGGGTGAGTGCCTCATGGACCGTCCCTGCTGCGAGGAGTTCGCGGTTCAAACACAAAACATGCGTCGCATGCTTGCTCACCACCGACAGATCATGGCTCACCATCACCACGGTAAGAAGCGACTCGCGCTGAATCGTTTCGAGCAAATCGCAGAAGAGCTGGCCCCCTTGCACATCCACGCCCGAGACCGGCTCGTCGAGCAAAATGATCTCCGGATCGGCCATCAGCGATAGGGCAAGCTGGACTCGCTGGAACTCGCCACCTGACAGCTTTCCAATGGGCCGATCGATTAGATGGACCGCCTCGACCCGTTGCAATTGAGCCTTCGCCCGTGCGACGGCGGGCGCCGAGCGCCCCAACCAAAGTGGCCGACGCTGTTGATCCAGTAAGAGAAGATCGAGAACCGTCATCGGCATGCCGCGATCGAAATCGAGACGTTGCGGGACGTAGCCGATGCGACGAGGATACGATGCGGGTCGGCCATCACGATCAAAATAGGTGATCGATCCCGAATAAGAACATAAGCCGAGCATGGCTCGCAAAAGGGTCGTCTTTCCCGCTCCATTGGGGCCGATAATCGCTGTCACCGAGCCGCGCGGTACAGACGCCGTCACGCCGGTAAGGATCGAAATCCCCCCCTGGCGAACGGTCACTCCGCGCATTCCGATGGCAGGCTCTTCGGACATTTCGATCGCCTCTCTCCCCAATGATGGACTCAACGGGATGGCCCGTCGACATGTTCGAAGGATTCGTCACAAGCTTGGCGTACGGATCGTATCCATTGATTCTCAAGAACCTTGTGCCATTCTCTTCCACAACTCGAATCAGGGCATCACACCACCCCAAGGCGAAGCCGCTCAAAAGGTGAGCCCGATCCCCGGCTATTCCTTTCGTCGAGAACAACCGACATGCGATCGACAATCGGCAATCGGTAGACAGCAGGTCGGCGATCTCATAAATAGAGTTATACGGCAACGAAAATCGAGAGTTCGCTTGGTCGTCGCAAGGCGGTCGATTCTGCCTCGGAAACCAGAATGGTATTCGAGGGGTGGCGTCGGTACCGGTCGACGGTATTTTTATTGCCGAAGCTGTGGAAATCTGTAAGCCAATGGATCTGGCGAGTGTGGGCCTGAGAAGCAGGCCGTACCCTCCCCTTCCGCGAGAATTCCATGAAAGTCCGAAGTAGCATTCGTCGCATCTGCGAAAACTGCAAGATTGTCCGCCGAAAGGGCAAGCTGGTCGTGATTTGCAGCAATCCGCGACACAAGCAACGCCAAGGGTAATCCATGCCTCGTTTGTTAGGTATTGACATTCCGGCGGATAAGCGAACTGACGTGTCGCTGCGGTACCTCTACGGCATCGGTCCGGCACTGGCTCGGGAGATTTGTGATCGGGCGAAAATCCGACCCGACATGCCCGCCCGCGAATTGAGCGATGACGAACTCGCTCGGATCGCGAATTTGCTGGATAACGATTACGTCGTCGAAGGTCAGCTTCGCCGAACCATTCAACAAAACATTCAGCGTCTCAAAGATATCGGCTCGTTCCGCGGAACTCGGCACCGGAAAAGTCTGCCGGTCCGTGGGCAGCGGACGCGAACCAACGCCCGTACCCGTAAAGGTCCCAAGAAGACCGTGGCGGGCAAGAAGGGTGTCAAGGATCTTCGGTAATGCCGATCTGGGTCAACGAATTGCCCCCTCTGGGCAAAATCGCTTGATCCCGGCAAGAGCGGTTTGGGTTCGAACAGGTCTCTTTTTGAAATGAGTTGGCAGGTATCGTGGCTAACGCGAAGAAGAAACGAACGCGACGGAACGTCACGCAAGGGATCATCCACATTCAGAGCAGCTTCAACAACACCATCGTGACGGTCACCGACCGCAACGGCGACGTGTTGACCTGGGCTTCTGCTGGAACGGTCGGCTTCAAGGGTAGCCGAAAGAGCACTCCCTTTGCCGCCCAGCGGGCCGCCGAGGTCTGTGCGGAGAATGCTCAGAAATTCGGGATCCGCGAAGTGGAAGTCAAAGTGAACGGCCCCGGAAGTGGTCGGGAGTCGGCCATTCAGGCCCTCCACCAAGCGGGACTGGCAGTCCGGTCGATCGAGGACGTCACGCCGCTTCCTCATAACGGTTGCCGACCTCGCAAGAAACGTCGCGTCTAGGCCAATCCATCAAGCCAAGAGCGTCCCAGCCGAAGGGAAGCTCGGCCAGCCCAGAAGTTGGCTTGCGACCATCGGACCCAAACGCGACTCGCTCGGTCGCGGAGAGAAAGTCTCTCAAAAAATCATTCAGGCCGGCCCAAAATGTTGGTCGGCCAAACTTCCTGCAAGGGACGCTCGGTATGAGCGCGCGGGAAAGAGTCCTGAACGATCTTACCGATCGCACAAAAGGAGATGAATCTCGATGCGTGTTCGTTGGCGAGGGCTGGAATTACCCAGCAAAATTAGCGCGGATCGCGAGACCCTCACCGAATCGTACGGCAAGTTCATGATCGAGCCGTTCGAACGAGGATTCGGCACCACCATCGGCAACAGCCTTCGGCGGGTTCTTTTGGCCGCCCTCGAAGGAAGTGCGGTCACCCGCGTCAGCATTGCCGGCGTCCAGCATGAATTCAGCACCATCCCCGGCGTCGTCGAGGACGTCACGGATATCGTCCTGAATCTCAAAAGCTTGGTCGTGAAGAGCCACTCCGAAGAGCCCAAAACAATTCGGATCGATCGATCGAGTGCCGGCTTGGTGACCGCTGCCGACATCATTCACGACGAATCGGTCGAAATCATCAACCCCGATCACGTCATCGCCACCATGACCAGCGATGTTCACTTCGTCCTCGAAATGACCGTCGAGAACGGGCGAGGGTACGTGGCAGCCACCGACCCTGACAAAGATCACGAGATTGGAATCATTCCCCTCGACGCGGTATTCTCACCTGTCACACGGGTCTCGTACCGAACCGACGAAGCTCGTATCGGTCAGCGGACCAACTATGATCGGCTGGTGATGGAGATCTGGACCAACGGAACCGTCACCCCAGAAATGGGCTTGGTCGAGGCGGCCAAAATTCTTCGCAAGCACCTGAACCCGTTCGTCAACTACTCCGAGCCGGGCCCCGAGGTTCCGCTGGATGAACTCCCCTTCGAGTTCCAGATTCCACGCGATGTCTCCGACCCCGAACTCGAGAACAAGCTCAACATGAGCCTGGCGGAGCTCGAACTTTCGGTCCGAGCCACCAACTGTCTCGAATCCGAGGGAATCACCACGGTTCGCGAGCTCGTTAGTCGAGATGACGAGAAGCTTCTCACGGTTCGAAACTTCGGCGAGACCACGCTTCGTGAAGTGAAAGAGAAGCTCAAGAAGTACAACCTGATTCTGGGAATGAAACTTCCCGATCACTTGGCCAAGAAGTAACAGCACATCAGCAGAAGGTAAACCTGCTGAAAGGAACGAACCATGAAGCACCGAACCCGTGGCCGAATTCTCAATCGAAACATGACCCATCGCCGGGCCATGTTCCGCAACATGGCCATCAGCCTCTTCGCTCACGAGCGAATCGAAACGACAATCGCCAAGGCGAAAGAACTTCGGCCCTTTGCCGAGAAGCTCGTCACTGTTGCCAAACGTGGGGCCGACGCCCTCGAATCGGCCGGTGACAAGACCGATGCCGAGAAGATCGCCCGAGCAGAAGCACTGAACCATCGGCGCATCTTGATGTCGCAGCTCGGCGGCAAGAAATACGTGATCACTAAAGAGGATGGCAAAGACGTCGAGATCAACGTCGTCGACAAGCTCCTCAAAGAGATCGGTCCTCGATTCAAACAACGGGCCGGCGGCTATACCAGGATCGTGAAGCTCGCTACCCGAAGAAGAGGCGATGCGGCCGAGACCGCCATCATCGAACTTCTCTCGGCCAATGAACCGGCCAAGAAGAAAGAGAAGAAGTCTGCTCCTGCTCCGGTGATCGCGGAGTAATCTCTTCCCTTCCTGCTTGCAACTAAAAAACGGTCGGCTTCTTGCCGGCCGTTTTCTTTGCGCATCTCCCCTGTAGATTCGGACCCAATCTCGCTGCTACACTTCCAAAAGCAGCGGAGTGCATCCATCGGTTAGCACCGTCGGCCAAACGCTCGCGGTTTAAGCTTTGGACTCTCCGCATCGAGTATTGACGGATACCTGTCATCCGCTCGGCAGGTTCTGCGATGATCGTTGTTGAGGTGGCCGATGGCATTCCAACATCCGCGAATAGCGCCGGTCCTTCGTTGGACGCATGAATCGCTGAGCGATCCCGCCGCGCGCGGCGTCGTCCCCGTTCAATCTCCGGGTGACAGCGGAATCTTTTGGCGACCGAGCGTGACGGGCGACGGTCCTTTCCATTTCACCCACCGCATGGGGATCTTATGTAACGACATCTGCCAGCGAGTCCCTCTGTTTGCACATATCGACCCTGCTCAGGTCCTTGTGACCTTCATTCGATGTCGCAACGAGCGATCATGGGGATTACAAGCGCGCCTAGTGCCGCTCCGATTTCGAGGAGGAAAGCTGACCGAAATACGCGGCAAATATCGTTACCGCGTGCAACAGGTCTTTGTTGACAAGACTGAGATCAAGTACGTCCTGTCGTTTTATCTCCCTCGATTCCTCAATCAGTCTTTCGACGAGAAACTGATCACCGTGATCCACGAGCTCTATCACATTTGCCCCGAATTCTCCGGCGACATTCGGCGTCTTTCAGGAGAAGACCCTATTCATGGAGGTTCGCAAAAACAATACGATCGGCAAATGGCCGACATCGCTCGAGAGTATCTTCGCACGAAGCCTCCTCGCCACATGTACGATTTCCTCCGACTCCCCTTCACGCAGATCGAAAGATACTTTGGAGAGATCGTCGGTCTGCAGATTCCAACTCCCAAGCTGATCCCCATCGAACGAGTTCTTCCCTAAAACTCTTTGCTCGGGGACGAGCATCATCGGCCAGTGCGATGGATCTCCACGACTTCATCCCATGAACGAATCAGGCAAAAAAGGATTGTGATGACCATACCAACATTTTCTCGATGCGTGTTTCTTCTCGCGATCTATCCCATCGTCATCCAGGCGGAAACGTTCCCGAGCGTTGCCGAGCTACCAATGGCGCCGACCCGCTCGCTGGCGCGTGAACGTGATTGGTTGCTCGAAACGAAGCCGGCCGAGTCGGCGGCAGTTCATCGCTCTACTGACGGCAATGAGATCTCTTTGGACAATGGACTCGTTCGGAGAACGCTTCGCCTAAAACCCAACGGAGCAACGGTGGCGTTTGATGATCTTCGCACGGGAAGTTCTCTTCTGCGTGCGGTTCGTCCCGAAGCGCTCGTGACGATCAATGGCAAAGAGTGGAAGATCGGCGGGTTGCTGGGTCAAAAGGATCAAGGTTACCTGGCCGCTGATGAAGCAGATCGGTTGGTGGCAGACCCGGCCTCCTTCCAACTCGCGTCGATCACGTTGGCTTCGCCCCTTAAGCCATTCGACTGGAAGAGAACTCGGCACGCGAGTCTCAATGCTTGGCCGCCGAGAGGGGCCGGCGTTGTCATGGAGTATGCAGGGACTTCGCAGGAGGTCGACGGCATTCGGGTGTTGGTCCGATATGAAATCTACGACGGCATCCCGGCCATGGCCAAGAGCCTGGAAATCCGCAACGATTCGAATCGGCCAATCATGATCGATTCGTTGGCGGTGGAAGTCCTGGCGGCTGTCGAAGGAGAATCTGCCGTCGATTCACGTGATCCCGGGCAATGGCGACGCCCGCCGATCGACGTCATCTCTGATTACATGTTTCACGGCATGGACCAGGACACAGCCAACCGAGCAGCTCACTGGCTTGCGGATCCAGAGTTTACCACTCAGGTCAGTTATGAACTGCGCACGCCCTGTCTGTTGGTTTGTCGTCCACCGATCGGCCCCGCGCAGACCTTAGCACCGGGCGAAAGCCTGAAATCGTTTCGCGTGATCTTGATCGTTCAAGACTCGACCGAGCAAGAAAGACGAGGACTGACGCTCCGTCGAACATGGCGAACGGTTGCTCCGTGGGTGACCGAGAACCCGCTCATGATGCATGTTCGCCATAGTGGTCGAGATCGGTTTCGCTTGGCCGTCGATCAATGTGCGGAGGTTGGTTTTGAGATGATCATCTACACCTTCGGCAGCGGATTAGAAATGGAGAGAAGCGATCCCAGCTATCTTCAGAAGATCAAAGAGGATGTTGACTACGCCCATGCCAAGGGAATCCAGGTCGGGGGCTACTCTCTTTTCAGTAGCCGAAAGATCAGCGATACCGACGATGTGATCGATCCGTCGACAGGCAAGCCAGGAGGGACGATCTTCGGGAACGCCCCTTGTTTGGGAAGCGTATGGGGTCAAAACTATCAGAAGCAAATCCGAGCTTTCATCGAAGCGACCGGATTCGATCTCTTAGAGCATGATGGCCCTTATCCGGGCGACTTGTGTGCTTCCACTCAGCATCCGGGACATCGCGGCACGGCCGACAGTCAATGGACGCAGTGGCAAGCGAGTCGCGATCTTTATGCTTGGTGCCGAGAGCACGGGGTCTATGTCAATCAGCCCGATTGCTACTTCCTGTGCGGTGGAAGCAAAACAGGCATGGGCTATCGAGAGACAAACTGGTCTCTTCCGCGAGCGCAGCAATTCATCCACGCGAGACAGAACATCTATGACGGAACGTGGAACAAGACCCCGACGATGGGATGGATGTTCGTGCCGCTCACCGAGTATCACGGCGGCGGAAAGGAAGCGACACTCGAACCACTTCGTCAACACCTTCAAGATTACGAGAGGCACTTGACGAACTGTCTGGGGGCAGGCGTGCAAGCCTGTTATCGAGGGCCACGCCTCTTCGATGCCGACGAAACGAAAGCACTTGTCGCCAAGTGGGTCACATGGTTCAAGAAGTACCGCGCGATTCTTGAGTCAGACATCATTCATGGACGCCGAGCCGACGGCCGGGACATCGATTACATCATCCACGCGAACCCCTCGCTTCGTGAGCGAGCCCTTGCCGTGATCTACAACCCTCTTTCGACTCCCGTAACTCGCAAGATGAAACTCCCGCTTTACTATACCGGCCTATCCGAGGTCGCAAGGATTCGCGTGGAGGAGGGGCCCGGCCAATCGTTTCCACTCGATCGCCAATCAAACGCCACGATCGACGTGAGCGTTCCAGCGATGGGGATGACCTGGCTGGTGGTCGAATCGAACGAAGAATGAGTCAGCGTACGTTCAAAGAGCCAAGGAACAGGGATCAAAGCGACGTGGCCGAACGGGCGACTATCGTTCGAGCGGTGTTCGATCGGTGAGAACCTCGCAGCCGGTGGCGGTCAAAGCGAGGGTATGTTCGACATGAGTGCTCGGCATGCCGTCGGCTGTCTCGACCGTCCAGTGGTCGTTGCGGACGCGAACATCTTTGGTTCCCATGTTGACCATGGGCTCGACCGCTAACACAAGGCCCGCATCAAGCCAAAAGTCGTGCTTGCTCCAGTTTCGCGTCTTAAAGTTCGGAACTTGCGGCTCTTCGTGCATGGCCCGGCCGATGCCATGGCCCACGAATTGTTCAACCACCGAGAAGCCGGCATCGATGACGTACTTTTCCATACGGGCGGCAATCTGCGACCACTTGCGGTATCGGCCTCGCTGATTCAGCAGCTCGATCGCCAGATCGAGCGTTCCCCAAGCGACATCGACCAACCGCTGCACTTCTGGCTTGATCTTCCCCACCGGAAGAGTGATGGCCGAGTCGCCACACCAACCATTCAAATTGCATCCGGTATCGATCGTGACGATGTCCCCCTCCTTCAGAGGCCGGCTGCCGGGAATGCCATGAACGACTTCGTCGTTGACGCTGATGCATGTGACGGCCGGGAACGGGACCTTGCCGGGATATCCTTTGAAAAGAGGCTTTGCGTTTCGCTCTTCAAACATCCGTTCGACGATGGCATCGAGTTCGCCCGTCGTCACGCCGGGCCGAACGGCTTTCGAGACTTCGACCAAACACTGAGCGACCAGCCGATTGGCCGGCCGCATCTCATCGATCTGTTCGGGCGACTTTAGTTCGATTTTCGGTCTGAGCATGATCGGTCCGTCTCAAAGCTTGAGTTCGCGTCCCCACCGTCAGCCCCTTGCCGAGGGGAAATTCATCCTAGCTTACCGACACCCCGAGGTCACTTGGTGGAGTCCGGGCCGAGCAAGCTCTCATAGTTTCTCATGATCAGATGGCTGTCGATCTTCTGAATCAAATCGAGTGCCACACTGATGATGATGAGAAGGCTGGTTCCGCCGAAGAAGCTGGCGATCACCCAATCGATGTTGATCGAACGGGAGACCATGCTTGGGATGATCGCGACGATCGCCAGGAACGCCGCCCCCACATACGTGATCCGGAGCATCACCTTCTCGAGATAATCGGACGTTCGCTTACCAGGCCGATAGCCCGGGATGAACGCTCCGTAGTCCTTCAAGTTGTTGGACATATCCTTCGGATTGAAGGTGATCGCCGTCCAGAAGTAGCAAAAGAAGTAGATCAAAGCGATCTCACCGACAAGGTAGAGATACCCTTGGTTCGAGAAAGATTCCGCGATCAACGCGAGCCAATCCCATCCGAAAAAGTTGGCGACTCCTCGGAAGATCAGCCCGGGAAACATCAAGAGACTCGACGCAAAGATGATCGGCATCACGCCAGCTTGGTTAACTCGCAGCGGAAGATATTGGCGAGCCCCACCCATGACCATTCGGCCTCGCTGATGCTTGGCCGACTGCACCGGGATTCGACGCTGCCCTTGCGTCATCATGGTGACACCCACGACGACGGCTAAAAAGAGAGCGATCAATAGCACGATCTTCTCGATTCCCAAACCGGTATCGGGAACGATTTGCGGACCACCCGCCTCGGCAATGCCCGCACGAATCTTGTTGATCGCTTCGGGGAGACGACCGATGATCCCGGACATGATGATGAGGCTGATGCCGTTACCGATGCCATACTCGTCGATCTGCTCACCAATCCACATCAGGAACATCGAACCGGCTGTCATGACACTCATGCCGACCAGCATGTAGAACCAGGTGTGATACTCCTCGGCAACGACATAGGTCCCTTCGCCGACCTTCTGGCTCATGAGAACGTTGAGCCAAAAATAGCTTTGCAGCAAGCAGACACCGACTGTTGCATAGCGAGTGTACTCATTGAGCTTTTTCTGTCCGACTTGCCCCTCTTTTCGAAGCGCTTCGAGCTGAGGCACAACGCTGGCTAAGAGTTGAAAGATGATCGATGCCGAGATGTAGGGCATGATCCCCAGGCCGAAAATGGTGTTCGTTCCGAGGTTCGAACCAGACAGCAGCGTCAGGTTCCCTACCACCATGTTCCATTCGCTGCCGTAGAGCTGGTCAGCCCATTGCTTCAGACCGTCTTGATCCACGAATGGAAGCGGGATCCAGAAACCCAAGCGGTAGATGGCCAGCAGCAAGAGAGTGAATCCGATCTTCAAGCGAAGCTCGGGAATTCGAAAGATCGTGATTAGCTTCTGCATGGTTTCCTCAAAGTCCTTCTTCGCCGAGCAGATGGCTTGGACGGACTGGTCCATTACGTGGGGCAAATGGGTGCCGCAGCCGAGAATCATCGGCCCGATGGCAACCCCTGTCAACCCAGCCTTACGTCAACCTGGGCAATGTCCCCAGCGTCTTGCAATTCTATTCATTTTGCCAAGGTTTCCGTCCCATCCGAGAAAAACAAAAGACCGGACCACCTTGCAGGCGGCCCAGTCGAATGGAATCAGGAATCCAGCCCATGCCGGGAGGCTGCTCTAGCGAGCAATCTCTTCGGGGGATCGCTTGGGTCGCATCTTGTTTTTGATCTTCGGCCCGCGGTGCAGTGGAGCGATGACGATACAGCTACCCCCGGCCTGCTCGATCTTTTCCTTGGCCGTCGCGGTGAACTTGTGAGCGTGCACCTCGAACTTTTTGGTCAGTTCGCCTTCACCCAGAATCTTGAGAATGCCGTGTCGAAGCTTGTAGATACCCGACTTGTCGATCACCTTTGGAGTGATGACCGAGCCAGCATCGAACTTCTCCAGATCGTTGACGTTGATGACGTCGAATTCCGTGCGCCATGGGTTGTTAAAACCCCGCTTGGGAATTCGCATGAACAGCGGCATGGTGCCACCTTCATGCAGCAAACCGGGATTATCGCCCGAGCGAGCGTATTGCCCCTTGTTACCGCGGCCAGCGGTTCGGCCAGTCTTGCTACCGGGACCACGCCCAAGCCTTTTTCGTCGCTTGTGCTTGTGGATCCCCTGATGTACGCCTTTGAGGTCCATGTTAGAGGTTCACTCCTCGCATCTCGGCAACCGATTCGCGGGTGCGAAGCCGGGACAGCCCATCAAGAGTCGCCTTAACCACATTGATCGGGTTGGTCGACCCCAGGTTCTTGGTCAGAATATCGTGAATCCCAGCAGCAACGACGACGTCGCGGACACCTCGGCCAGCGATGATGCCCGTTCCGGGTGCCGCGGGAATGAGAAGGACCTTCGACGCGCCGAATCGACCGACGACTTGGTGCGGAATCGTCGTGCCGCGGACGTTAACCTTCATCATCTTACGCTGCGCGCTCTTGACCGCCTTTTCGACTGCGGGAGGGACTTCCTTGGCTTTGGCGTAACCCAAGGCAACCGAACCCCGCTTGTCACCGATGATCACCAGAGCATTGAAGCTGAATCGCCGACCACCCTTGACGACGGCGGCACAGCGCTTGATCTGGATGACCGATTCGTATTGATCGGATTCGGAGCGACCGCCGCCTCCTCCTCCTTCATCACGTCGGCCACGTTTGCCGCGCTGTTCTTGCTGCTTCTCTTGAGCCACCGCTTGCCTCTCGCGTCGTTCCGCGTTTTAAAAGAAGTTGTCTCAGGCTATTGTACAGATTCTCTCAGAAGTTCAGGCCCGCTTCGCGAGCTGCCTTTGCCAGAGCGGCAACTTTGCCGTGATATCGATAATATCCTCGATCAAAAGCGACCTTATCGACGCCGGCTGCCTTGGCTCGTTCTGCCAAGATTTGCCCGATTTTGATGGCGGCTTCGACGTTGCAGGTACTTTCGAGGCCCTCGGCCACGTCTTTCTGCTGCGTCGATACTGCCGCCAATGTCTTGCCTTGTTCGTCATCGATCACCTGGGCGGCAATATGCCGATTGCTTCGGTAGACCGAGAGTCTTGGTCTCTCGGCCGTTCCTCGCACGCCATTCCGAACGCGATACGATCGCCGTTCTCGCTGCTTGTTGATGATCTTCTGTTGGCTCATCTTTTCGCTTCCAACTCTTGCTAGATCGTTTCCATCTCGGTGGGTTCGGCCTGGCGAACCCTTGTTCATTCATTTTCGACCCGGTCAGGCCGCCAGTGTTAGCTCGCGCTGCCGAAGGCCTTGCCTGCCTTGCGGCGAACCTTCTCGTCGGAGTACTTGATTCCCGTTCCCTTGTATGGTTCGGGTTTGCGCACCGCGCGGACCTCGGCGGCGAACTGACCAACCTTCTGCTTGTCAATACCGGTCACGGTGATATGGGTAGCGTCGGGAGTGACGACGACGACCCCCTCGGGGATCTTGAGTTCGACTGGCTTCGCGAAGCCAACGATCAGCTTGATCACCTTTCCCTTGACCTCGGCCTGGTAGCCGACGCCGACGACATCAAGTTTTCGTTCAAAGCCGGCCGAGACACCGACCATCAGGTTCTGCAGCAGGGCTCGCGTGAGACCATGCAGAGCCCGAGCGATCTTTTCATCGGAACGCCGGGTCACCACGAGCTTGGTTCCATCGGCCTTGACTTCAATCAAGGGATGGATTTCGAAGCCCGTTTCCCCTTTGGCCCCTTTGGCCTTGACGCTTTGGCCCACCAGGTCGACTTTCACTCCCGAGGGAATGTTGACCGGTTGTACTCCGACTCGCGACATCGCTTGCGTACCTTGCTAACTCTGTTGCTTACTATGGAACCTGGGAAATCGGATTTCGGATCGACCGTCATCCGGTCAGTAGATCTCGCAAATCACTTCCCCACCGACCTTCTGAGCCCGAGCCTGACGATCACTCATGACGCCGCGACTGGTGCTCAATACGGCGATCCCGAGTCCACCCAGGACCGGTCGCAATTCGGTCGATCGCCGATACCGTCGACAGCCCGGCTTGCTCACCCGTCGAATGGAACTCGCCAGACGTTCGCCGTAGGGCCCGTATTTGATCTGAAGACGAAGAACCGGTTGAGGCTTTCCGTCGATTTTTTCGAACTGAACCACGTACCCTTCGTCGACCAACACCTTGCAGATATCTTCCTTGATCCGCGAGTAGGGGAGATCGACCGACGGTGCGTCGGTGTTCATGGCATTGCGAATTCGCGTCAGCAAATCAGCGATCGGATCGGTCATCATGGTTGATTAAGTCCTGAACGGCATGCCGAACCGCTTCAGCAGGTCAAGTGCCTGCTCGTCGGTGGCATTCTTGATCACAATGGTGATGTTCATTCCCTGGGAATACTGGACTCGGTCAGCTTGGATCTCGGGGAAGATCGTCTGCTCGGTGACGCCGAGATTGTAGTTGCCGTGCCCGTCAAATCCCTTGTTCGATACGCCGCGAAAGTCGCGAACGCGAGGCAAGGCAACCGTGATGAATCGGTCGAGAAACTCGAAGGCTCGGTTGCCACGAAGCGTCACCTTCGCGCCGATCTTCATCCCTTCCCGAAGTTTGAAGCTGGAGACCGCCTTCTTCGAGACCGTCACCACCGGCTTTTGACCGCTGATCTGGGACAGATGCCCCACGACCTCTTCCAAGCGACCCTTCTCGCCCGCCGTCGCCGCTCGGCCGAAGCCCATGCTGATGACGATCTTCTCGATGCGCGGAAGTGCCAGGCGGTTTGTCGTACCGGCCAGCGCTGAAATCTCGGGAACGATCTGATTGACATATCGTTCGTAGAGTCGAGGCAAGTATGCCTCTTCTATTGCCTTTTCCATTCTTCTCCCTGGCATCGCCCCGGCTTGCCATCGCAGGCCGGCCTCAGTCCTGGCGAGAGTGGGATCACTCTCGTTACTTGTTTAACGAACCCCGGTTACTTCCCTTTGGCGTTACGGAGAACCGAAAGCTCTTTCCCTGTCTTTTTGCAGAAACGAACCTTGTCGCCGGCCTCGTTGATTCGCACGCCGGTACGGACGCCTCGGCCCAATTCTGGGTTCACCAAAAGAACGTTCGAAACGTCGATCGGCATCTCGATGGAAAGACGTCCCCCTCGCGGGTTCTGCCGATTCGGACGAACATGCTTGTAGACCTTGTTGATCCCTTCAACGACGATCTTTCCCTCGTCGTTCAGGACTCGTAAGACCTTCGCAATGGTCCGCTTTTCGCCCCGGCTTCTATCCTTGCCGGCAATCACTTCCACCATGTCCCCGCGCTTGACGTGCATTACACCACCTCCGGTGCGAGGCTAATGATCTTGGTAAACTTCCGATCCCGCAGCTCGCGAGCAACCGCCCCGAAGATACGCGTCCCGCGCGGCTCATTGTCTTTGTCCACGAGCACGATCGCATTTCGATCGAACCGGACGTAGCTCCCGTCGGCACGACGTTGTGGCCTCTTCGTTCGGACGATCACACCCTTGACGACCGAGCCGGCTTTAATGTCGCTGGTCGGCAGCGCCTTGCGAACGCTGACGATCACCAAATCGCCGATCCCCGCATAACGCCGCTTCGATCCACCGAGCACGCGAATGCATCGGCAGACCTTCGCGCCAGTGTTGTCGGCGACGTCGAGATAGCTCTCCTGCTGAATCATGGCGTCTCTCGCTTAACTCTTAATCCATCAACTCATGATCATTTGTGAACCAGGGATCGATCCCCGACTCTTTGCATCGCTCGCTCGGGGCTTACTTCATCCCCAGGGCAAAGCGTTACTCACCCTTCGGAGGTTCCAGCGATTCCTGGATGAGATCCCCCTTCGGAATGGCCGCGTCATGCGAAACGATGTCGACCAAGCGCCAACGCTTCAACTTCGACATCGGTCGGCATTCCATGATCTCTACCCGGTCCCCTTCGACCGACTTATTCTCTTCGTCATGGACGTAGCAGACCGTCTTTCGGCGAATGTACTTGCCGTACTTTTCGTGCTTGGTCAGACGAGGAACATCGACCCGTCGGGTCTTGTCCATCTTCGCGCTCATGACGATGCCAACGACTGTTCGCCGTTGTGACCGAGAATCTTCTTCGCTCGCTTTTTCTGCCATGACCTATTCTCTCGGCCCATGGGGGCCGACCCTCTTGAAGCCTACTTGCCGGTCTCGCTTGCATTCTCCAGAGCGAGACCACGCTCTCGCTGAAGAGTCTTGATGCGAGCGATTCGCCGACGCAATTCCCGAAGGCTGCTCGGCGCGTTGTTTTTCTCTGCCGCGGCACGGAAGCGAACCTGGAAAAGTTCCTTCACCGCTTCGCGAAGATTGTCGACAAGCTGCTCGTCCGAAAGGGCTCGCAGCTCTTGAACCTTCAGACCCATCGACTTCTCTCCTGCCGCCGCTCAGGCGCTGACGGCCGTCCCAATCCCCGAACTCGTTTTTGTCGTCACCGGAACCGCTGGCCCCCGACCCATCGGGAGCCCCATGCAGACCAGCGTCACCTAGAACGTGTCGAGCCGACCGACCATTCGCGTCCGGAACGGCAGCTTGTGCGACACTCGGTTAAAGCATTCAATGCACGCTTCTTTAGGCAAGCCCGAGATCTCATAAAGGATCTGGCCTGGCTTCACCACTGCGCACCAATACTTCGGTTCGCCTTTTCCCTTACCCATTCGAGTCTCCAGCGGAATGCTGGTAACACTCTTCCAAGGGAAAACGCGGATGAAGAGCTTCCCTTCGCCGCGAATGTACCGAGCACAGGCAACACGGCCTGCCTCGATGTTCGCAGCGGAGAGCCAAGCGGGTTCCAACGACTGCAGGCCCCAATCGCCAAAGGCGACTCGATTGGCCCGCTGTGCGTTACCTCTTACTCTTCCTCTTTGACTTTTGCGGAACTTGACCCGCTTCGGCATTAGCGCCATCGGCCATCTCCACGTCGTAGAAGCCTTGGTTCACCCACACCTTGATGCCGATATGGCCCTGCGCCGTCATCGCCTCGGTGAACCCGTAACTGATTTTTGCTCGCAAGGTCGACAGAGGAACCGATCCAATCAGTACCTTCTCACTGCGGGCCATTTCTGCACCCGCCAATCAACCACCCAAATGGATCTTGATCCCTTTGGCCCCAGCCTCCATCACCTGCTCGGCCGTCCGCTTCATCGCCCGGCGAAAACTGGCCCGGCGTTCAAGCTGCTGGGAGACGTCCTCGGCAATCAACTGCGCGTCAATATCAGGACGCTGCAGCTCGATGATCTTGATGTTGATTCGGCGACCGGTCAGATTCTGCAAATCCTCTTGCAGTTTCTCGACCTCGGTCCCTTTTCGGCCAATGATCACCCCCGGACGGGCGGTCATCAGCATCACTTTGACTTCGTCACGCGTCCGTTCGATTTCGACCCGCGGAATTCCCGCTTTCGCGTAATTCTTGCGGACGTAATCGCGGATCTTCCAGTCCTCGATCAACAGATCCGAGAACTCCTGCTTGCTGGCATACCAGCGAGATTGCCAGCCTTCGAAGATCCCGACCCGAAAACCGATCGGCGATACTTTTTGACCCATCGGTACTGCGTCCTACTCTACTCGGCAGACGCGATCGAAATCGACCGCGTCAAGCCTCATCGTTCACCGAAAACGACCTGCCCCCATCAATCCAGGGCAGGAACTCCAATCTCCACGTGAATATGGCTGAAGCGTTTGAGGATCGGGAACGCCGTCCCGCGGGCGTGCGGCTGAAACCGCTTCATCCGAGGGCCTTCGTCGATCGTGATCGCCGTCACCACCAATTCTTCCATTTTCCGAGATCCACGATCCTCCGCATTGGCAATCGCGCTGCGGAGTACCTTCTCGATCAACCGAGCACCCCGGTGAGGCAAGAAGCGAAGGGACTCGACCGCTTGCTGGACCGGCTGTCGCCTAATCAGGTCTGCGACCTTCCGAGCCTTCGTCGGTGCGATCTTCGCAAATCGATGACTGGCCTTGTACGCCATTACTCACCTCTTCTCCGTGCATGCCACGAACGAATTCCGGCGGCAGGATTCGAACCTGCGACCTCCAGGTTATGAGCCTGGCGAGCTAACCTCTGCTCCACGCCGGGTCGATATCTCTGCGAAAGCCATCCAATCACGCTTCGCCCGACCCGATGAGGAATGCGACCCCACTGGGGCCGCCTTCCCTCTCCACATCCTTACTTCTTGTTCGCCCCCGAGTGACCTCGGAAGGTCCGCGTCGGAGCAAACTCGCCGAGCTTGTGCCCGACCATATCTTCCGTGACGAAGACCTTCACATGTGTTCGGCCGTTATGGACCATGAACGTGTGGCCCACGAACTCCGGCACAATCGTGCAGGCCCGCCGCCAAGTCTTAATGGCCTCCCGGCTGGTGAGGCTCATCTTCTCCACCTTGCGGAGAAGCTTGGCATCGACGTAAGGACCCTTTTTAAGCGATCGTCCCATCTTCTACCCACTCCGTCGCCCGGGACCAGACCTTGCTGGGGAACCCGAATCGACCTTACTTGACCTTCAAAATCTTTTGGCCGTTACGGACCGTTCGTCGACGTCGAATGATCGAGCGGTTCGAGGTTTTTCGCGGCTTGCGAGTGTTGCCACCCTTCGAAAGCTTCCCCGTCCGACTACAGGGATGACGACCGCCTGACGAGCGACCTTCACCACCACCCATCGGGTGCGCGACCGGGTTCTGGGCCACACCACGAACGTGCGGCCGACGTCCCATCCAACGCGCCCGACCGGCCTTGCCGATCTCGATGTTCATGTGATCGGCATTGCCGATCGCGCCGACCGTCGCCCGGCACTTATCGCTGATTCGGCGAATTTCGCCGCTCGGCAACAAAAGCTGAGCCCAGCCCTTCTCACGGGCCATCAGCGTCGCCTTGGTCCCCGCGCTTCGGCACATCTGCCCGCCGTGGTTCGGCTGCATTTCGATATTGTGGACGTCCATGCCAAGCGGAATGGACGAGAGCGGCATCGAGTTTCCGACCCGCGCCTCGACATTCTCACCGCTAATGACGGCATCACCCGCCTTCAGACCATCGGGAGCCAAGATGTAAGCTTTGACTCCATCCTCATAGTTCAAGAGCGCGATTCGACACGACCGGTTTGGATCGTATTCGATCGACACCACCACGGCAGAGACATCGTCTTTGCGTCGTTTGAAATCAATCAAACGATATCGACGCTTATGGCCACCGCCGCGACAACGAGAGGTGATCACCCCTTGATTGTTGCGACCAGAGCCTCGGACCATGGGTCGAAGCAGTGACTTCTCGGGTTTCTTCTTGCGATCGGTGATCTCCGAGAAATCGCTCTCCGAGCCGCCCCGGCGACCGGCGCTGGTCGGTTTGAATTTGCGAATCCCCATGATCCCGTCCTTTCCCTACCCGTTCGCGTCCACAATTTCTTTGTCCGCGAGGGGCCAACCTTCTCGAAGCCGACCCCGTTCCTTGTTCTGTTTCTGCCTAACGAACGCTTTCCACTACTCCGATCGACGCCCTTTGGACGCTTAAAAGAGGGCGATCCGTTCGTTCTCGGCTAGCTTGACAAGAGCCCGCTTGACATCCGAGCGGTAATTGAGCCGCTGCTTGTACCGGCGAGGCTTCCCTTTTCGCTTGATCGTCCGGACACCGACCACGGAGACATCGAAGAGAGCTTCGACAGCAACCTTGATCTCGGCCTTGGTCGCCTGTGAGTGAACCTGAAAGAGATACGTATTGTAGCGCTCGATCAGGTGGGTCCCCTTCTCGGTCACCAGCGGCCTAATGACCACTTGATGAGCCTCGAGCTGAAGACCTCGTTTGGGCTCGGCAATCGACAATGCGCCAGGCTTGGCCATGGTTTATTCCTCCTCTTCTTGGGAGAACGTCCCTTGGTAACGCGGAGCCTGGCGAAGGGCCTCGAACGCGTCCTTGGTGAAGACGACTCGCTTGGGACGGAGCAAGGCGTACGCGTGTAACTCGCCTGCGGGGAGAATCTCCATCCCCTTAATGTTCCTTGCCGAGAGGTAGACGTTTTGGTCAACCCCCATGGTCGCGATCAGGCAGCTTTCGCTCCCCACACCGATCGCCTGCAACACGGCCGCAATCTGCTGGGTCTTGGGAGCAGCCAATGACAACCCATCGACAATGACCGCTTCTTTGTCTTCGAGCCGACTCAAAATGGCCATGCGGGTCGCCAATCGACGAGCTCGCTTGGGAATCGAGTAGGAATAATCGCGTGGGCGAGGCCCCTTCGTGGTTCCGCCGCCGACCCGCTTATTCGATCGTCTGGTGCCGGCCCGAGCGTTGCCGGTCCCCTTTTGCTTGAAAAGCTTCTTTTTATGGCCAGCCACCTCGCCACGCGGCTTGGACTTGTGAGTCCCTTGCCGACGATTGGCCAAGTGCATCAAGACCACGTCGTGAAGAAGCTGCTTCCTCACTTCGCCGCCAAACTCTTCGGGATCCACCTCGAGGGAGGAAACCCGTTCGCCTTTGGTGTTCACGACATCGATCGTCAACATCTTCTCACCCTCGGGATGCGAACCACTTTACCCAACACGACCCACCAAGCATTCCAGAGCCTGCGATCGCCTAGGCCTTGTCCCATCCCCTCGGACGCTTCTTTGTTTCTCGAACGAGCACAAAACTTCCCTGGTAACCAGGTACAGCACCCTCGACCAGCATGGTTCCCTGCTCGACATCAATCGAATAGACCTTGATATTTCGCGAGGTCTTTCGGCTGTTCCCATATTGGCCGTTCATGCGGATGTTCTTGCGGACGTGGCCAGGAAACTGCGACGGCCCGATCGAACCGGGAGCGCGGTGCTTTCTCTGAACACCGTGCCCGGTCTCCAAACCACTGAAGCCGTGCCGTTTCATGACGCCGGAAAAGCCTCGTCCTTTCATGGTGCCGACCACGTCGACTGCCTTGACTCCTTCGAACAACGAGACGTTCAATTCCGTTCCAGCGGCAATCTCGTCCCCCAGAGGCTTATCCTCCGCCGAGGCTAAGCGGACCTCGCGGACGAATCGCTTGGGAGCGACGCCGGCCTTGGCTGCATGCCCGGTCTCAGCTTGGTTGGCCTGCTTTTTGGCCTTATCCTTGTAGCCGATCTGGATCGCGTCGTAGCCATGCTTGTCCGCAGTCTTAACCTGCAAGACATGACATGGCCCGAGCTTGATCACGGTCACCGCGTGGCAGTTGCCTGCCGCATCGAAGACCTGCGTCATCCCGACCTTTTCGCCGAGCAGCATCTTCGCCATGACTCTTTACCTTTCCACCGATGCCAGACCGACAGACGCCATTTGGACGCCCTGACGATTGGCCTAGACCAAAATTTGCTCTTAGGCAGCGAAGCGAAGGAGGATTCCCCCTGGGACGCTGATGCAAGTACCGGCCGAGCCCCGCTCCACCCCCTAAGCGCCGAACGAGGAAGCCTTGATCTTGATGTCGACACCGGCGGGAAGCTGAATCTTGTTGAGCGCGTCGATCGTTCGAGCCGTCGGCTGAACAATATCGATCAATCGCTTGTGCGTGCGGATCTCGAACTGCTCGCGACTCTTCTTGTCGATGTGCGGACTTCGATTGACCGTGTATCGACTAATTTGAGTCGGCAGCGGGATCGGTCCGTGCACGATCGCGTCGGTCCGCTTCGCGGTATCGACGATCTCCTGCGCAGACGCGTCCAGAATGGAGTGATCATACGCCTCCATTCGGATCCGGATCTTTTCTTTCCCCGCAGTGCTCACCCTATGGCCCCTACCAGCTCTGCCATTCGCCGCAAACCCTTATTTTGCCTTGGCTTACCGCCAAAACAGGCTCGCGCGAGACGCATTAATCTATGAGTTTCGTTCGAACATGTCCAACCGTTCGACCGATTCCCTGAAAATTGGCGAAAACACCCCACACGGGGCCCGAAGCCCCGGTCCAAGGCAGTTCGCCAACGCTTCATGGATTTTTCTCTGTTCTTTCTGTTCTAAGACCCGTTGGGTCTCTTTCAAGACGCGAGAAACCAACCTGCCTGAACGGCGGGCGATCGATTCGACGTAACCTCTATGTCCCATCGGAAGATTCGGCGAAGATCGGGATTTCGCGATCACTGTGGAAAAGTCTTGTGCCGACCGAGCGATTTACATCAACTGCTGAGCAACATCGTTCGGGGCGACGTCGTAGCGGAGTGGTTCCATCGTGTAGACTGCTCGACCCTGCGTCAGACTTCGCAGCGAGGTCGAGTACCCGAACATCTCGCGCAGCGGGACAGCAGCGGTGATGACTTGCAACGGCCCGCGCATGGAAACGTTCTCAATGGCTGCCCGCCGAGCCGCCATATCGCTGGTCACGTCACCGAGATACTCTTCGGGCGTGCGAACTTCGAGCTTCATCACGGGTTCGAGGATATTGGTGCCAGCACTGGTCAAGATCTGTTGCACCGCGTGCGCGACTGCCAAGCGGTAGGCTTGCTCGTTGGATTCCCCATCGCGGTAGACGGCCGAGAGGAGCGTCGCTCGAATTTGACTGAGTGGGAAGCCGTACATGCCGCTTCCTCGGCACTCTTCTCGAAGTTGGTCTTCGATGGTGGCGACATGTTCGAAAGGAACCAGCGAATCAGCGGGCAAACGATTTCGGAATTCGAAGGGAACGCCTTCGTCGGCCATCGGTTCCATGGCGATTTCCGCCTCGGCGAACAAGCTGCCGGCAGCGATTTGTCGATGGCACTCCCCGAGTGCTTTTCCTGGGTTTTTCAGCGTTTCACGGTAGCTGACTCGAGGCTTGCCGGTCCTAATTTTGACGTTGTAATCCTTACGGATTTTCTCGGTAAGGACTTCGAGATGGAGTTCCCCCATACCGCTGATGAGAACCTCGCCGGTCTCGGGGCTGACTCGGGCGCGGAAGGTCGGATCTTCTCGCTGTAACAGAGCAAGAGTGCTGGCCAATTTGTCTTTGTCGGCCGAGGATTCTGGTTCGATGCGGGTGCTGATGACGGTCTCGGGAAAAGTAATCTGTTCAAGAATGGCCGGCTCTTTCGGATCGCAAAGAGTGTCGCCCGTGACGGAATCTTTCAGGCCAATGACGCCAACGATATCCCCCGCGCTGGCGGACTCGATCAGCATTTTTCGGTCGGCCTGGATCCGCATGAGCCTAGTGATGTTTTCCTTTTTGTTGAGACGCGTGCTCAGGATTCGGCTCGATGGCTTCAGTGTGCCCGAATAGATCCGGACGAAGCCGAGCTCTTCGTGTTTGTCGGATTGAATTTTGAAGAGAAGACCGACGAATGGTTTGTCGGGGTCGGGGGGATACTCCTTGTCTTTCCCCTTACTATCCAGCCCGTGAATCGGGGGGATATCGAGCGGGCTCGGCAGATATTGCGCGACCGCATCCAAGACCGGTTGGACCCCCATGTACTTGAGGGAGCTTCCACAGAACGTCGGAAAAATCTTCAGCGAGATCGTGGCTCGACGAACGGCGGCATGGAGAGCTTCTTCGGAGATGTCGGCACCCTCTAAAAAGAGATTGGCGATCTCGTCATCCACGTCGGCCAGTGTTTCGATCATCCGTTCGCGGTAGAGGGCCGCCTCGTCTTCCATATCGCTGGGAATTTCCTCGATAATCGTCTCTTTCCCACGCGTCTCTTGATTGAAGAAAATGGCCTTCTGTTGGATGAGGTCGATACAGGCGGCGAACTCTTTTTCTCGGCCAATCGGAATTTGCAATGCACAGACCCGAGCGCCGAGTCTCTGGGTGATGTCGTCCATGGTTCGATAAAAGTCGGCCCCGATCCGGTCGAGCTTGTTGATGAAACAGACTCTTGGGACGCGGTAATGGTCCGCCTGATGCCAAACTGTCTCGCTCTGAGCTTCGACCCCTTCCACCCCCGAGAAAACGACGATTCCGCCATCGAGAACGCGAAGGCTTCGTTCGACCTCGGCCGTGAAGTCGACGTGCCCGGGGGTATCGATGAGATTGATCCGTACATCGCGCCATCGACACGAGACCGCGGCGGAGCGAATGGTGATTCCTCGCTCTTGCTCTTGGGGGTCGAAGTCGGTGACGGTGGTTCCTTCGTCGACGTCGCCCATTTTGTGGATTTCGCCCGTGTAATGCAGGATTCGCTCGGTAGTGGTTGTTTTGCCCGCGTCAATGTGGGCAATCACACCGATGTTGCGAATTTTTTGGATGTCGAATGACTGTGCCATGAGATCTTCCGTTGAATGTCGCCGACACTCGGCGATCGGTGCTCCTCGTCGAGTGGGCTTCTATCCCGCGTCCCCTCGAACCTCGCGGTCGCTATTGGCCGCCAAGGGGAAACAGGTACGCCTGAGCAAGCGATTCCACTTCGCAGTCGACTGCTCGGCACCGATGCCGCCCCCCCTTTTTCCGCGCTCCGCTTGGGGGTGTTCTATGTATCGCTGATGGTGGGCGGGATCTCGCCCCCGATAGCGCGGCCGCGACGATCATTGCTTCGTCGCGGGATGACCGATGCCGATCTTGGGACAATCCGCCTCGAAGAAGCACTTATCGCAAGCTGGTTTGCGAGATTGACAAGTGGCTCGGCCATGCGAAATGAGGAGGTGGCTCATCAGCGTCCAATCCTCAGCAGGCAATAGCTCCATCACTTCTCGCTCGACTTTGACCGGGTCGTTTTGACGGGTGAAGCCCAAACGGCGACTGAGCCGGCCGACATGCGTATCGACCACAAAGCCCGGCACGCCAAACGCATTCCCGAGGACGACATTCGCGGTCTTGCGGGCGACGCCGGCGAGCGAGAGGAGATCTTCCATCGTCCGTGGCACCTTGCCACCAAATTCGTCCACCAATCGCTGGGCGCAGGCCTTGATGTTCTTCGCTTTGTTGCGAAAGAAACCGGTACTCCGGATGATCGATTCAAGGTCGCTCAGGTCCGCCCCCGCGAGATCCTTTGCGGTGGGGTATCGATCGAAGAGACATGGTGTCACCATGTTCACACGAACATCGGTGCACTGTGCCGAGAGAATCGTCGCCACCAAAAGTTGGAGGGGATTCTGATAATCGAGAGCGCACTTCGCCTGTGGATAGAGTCGTTTCAACTTTTGACAAACATCGACGGCCCAAGCCTTTTTGTCGGCCAGGCTGGATCGACTTGCCGAGCGACGTTTGCCTGCCGATGTCTTTTTCGCTGCCATGAGGAGCGGCTAGACCTGGTCCGGCACAACGAACGGGGCGCGATAGGGTCGCGTCAACATTTCGTCGGCTTCCTTATCATTGACGAACTTCTCGGTCACGGGGTCAAAGTTCAGTCGTCGACCAAGCCGATACGCAATGTTTCCGAGATGCGCAATCGACGAGCTATAGTGGGCGGTCTCGACCGGGCCGTGCAGATCCTCTTTCTTCCTGCTTCTCACGGCCTTGAGGAAGTTGCCGAAATGGTCCCCTCCTTTTTCGACCCATTGTCCCTCCTTGCGGGCGGCATCGACACCCTTGATCACTTTGTAGCGGTTGTATTCATCGACGATGACGACCCCTGTCGAGCCGTAAAAGACATTGCCGACACTCACTCCTTCTTCGTAGTTGGTGCACCAGTGTCGGACTTCCACTTCCAGCATTTTGCCGCTAGGAAAGAGGTACTGGGCGGAGAGGACTTCGGGGCATTCTTTATCATCATCCCAAAGAAACTTCCCTCCCATGGCACTGATCTGGGTGGGCATTTTCTCGCCCAATCCCCAGAGGGACATGTCGAGTTCGTGAACGCCTTGGTTGCCAAGGTCGCCGTTGCCGAAAGCCCAGTGCCAATGCCAGTTGTAAGGGTGGTAACGTCGGCTAAAAGTCTTCTCCTCGGCCGGCCCTAGCCATTGATTCCAATCGAGAAACTTGGGGGGCTTTCCGTCGGCTTGTTTTCCGATGCCCGGGCGCCAGCGATAGATCATCGCGCGGGACATATAAATTTTGCCAATCAATCCGTCGTTCATTTGCTGCACGACGTCGCGAAGGGCTTCGGAGCTTCGTAATTGGACGCCATGCTGCACAATTCGTTGATACTTATCTGCCGCCTCGATCATTTTTCGGCCTTCGAAGACGTTGTGCGTCCCAGGCTTTTCGACGTACACGTCTTTGCCTGCCTGACAGGCCCAGATGGTCGCAAGGGCGTGCCAATGATTGGGAGTGGCGATGCTCACCGCATCGATATCTTTTCGATCGAAGACCTTTCGAAGATCGGTTTCCAGCGAGGGCTTCACGCTGTACTTCTTTTCGAAATCGGCGGATTGGCGATTCAAGATTGCCTTGTCAACGTCGCATAGACAGACGACCTCGACGCCGTCAGCAGCATGATTCTGCCAGCCGGGAACATGGCTACCTCCGCCGCGCCCGCCAACACCAATCACCGCGATTCGGATCTTGTTGCTAGGGTCGGCCGCCGAGGTGCTGCGTGTGACCAAACCGGAGGCTGCCACCGCCGTCGACTGCATGAACGTTCGTCTACCTAGCTCCGCCATGACCACCTCGCTCGAAGGAATGATTCTGATTCGATTTACGATATGGGCAAGGGGGCACAATCACAAGCGAGAGTTGAATCAGACTTGAGACCCTACACCGAAGGGCGTCGAAACGTCGACAGATATCAGCGCCGGACAATCCCCCTGGGAAGGGATTTCATCAGCAGTTTGATCGAATTGGGGTGAAATTCCTCCAGAACAATTGACGCGGCGGCAAAAAGGCAATTGGTTGTTCGAATCGAATAGTTATTCTGACATAAGTTCTTTACCCATCGTCTCTCATTGGGACGAGTGATCCACGTTGCTGACTTTTTGCCGCCGCGTCAACAATTGCCTTTAACTCTTCTCCTCGAAATGGACCGATCACCTCGATTCCACGTACTTTTCCGCTTGGCAAGTAATCTACCAGCAGCGAACCAGACGCGAACTCTTTTGTTCGTTCGACATGGCCACGGCGAAGCCCGATATAGGCGGATTCAAACGTGCCATCTCGCCCGACACTTATGGAAATCGAATAACCTTGCAGTGCTGCAGTACTCATTGCCAGTAGACCGTTATCACCCGCCATTCCCTCGGCAATTTCTTCACCACGACCACAATTTTACCATGTAGATAAGCATTTTCGTACTTCCTTGTTCCTTTCGACTTCCCTGGGCCGACGAATCGACCGTTCTGAAGCACGCCTTTAATTTGCTTGTCCGTGATCCCTCCTCGCTGGCGAGCTCTAGATCTCGCATGCTTGGTCAGTACGAGCCGACGCCATGAAAGGCTCCGACTACCCCTATGGCTTTCACCGTGAAGTCTACTGGCACTTCCATCTTTACGCCATGTTGTCCTTTTCAGACGATGTGGGAAGAACCACTCTTTGACGGCATCAGTTCGTTCTCCGTGATGCCAGCAGCGTCCACGCTGACTTTTCCGATTCTTACGTCTGCGTTGCTTAGCTCGCGCAGTGCTGTTGTGCCGTCGCGATACTCCCTACCTTGAACTTCTACAGCAATTCATCTTTCAACCGCTGGCCGTGTGAAATCCTTCGAGCCGAACTACAAGACAACAGGCCCGTCTACCTGTTCGGCACCGGGGCGAAGGGATTCGCCTGTTAAGCCTGAGAAAGGATTCTCATGCCATCCGAGATTTCGCGACGAACGTTTCTGCAAGCCGCCTCGGCGAGTGCCCTGGCAACGACACTTCCCGAAGTTCCCGTCGCCGAGGCGGGCCGAGCCAGCACCGCCGTGAGCGGGCACATGACCGGCGCGGTCGCGCTCGTCGAAACACTTCTTTTAGAGGGAACTCGTTGCGTCTACGGCATCCCCGGCGCGCAAGAGAACGAGCTTTGGGACGCTTTCAAATCGAAGGGGCTCGACTATCTTCTTTGCACGCACGAGTTCTCGGCCAGCTGCATGGCCGACGGCTATGCCCGGGCGACCGGGTTACCGGGCGTCTGCTGTATTGTCCCCGGGCCGGGGATCACCAACGCGCTTACGGGTATCGGCGAAGCGCTCTTAGACAGCGTGCCGATGGTGGTTTTGGCGGGCGATGTCGCGCGGGGGCCTGATGCCCATCCGTTTCAAGTTCATTCGCTGGATAACGCCGGCCTGCTGCGCCCGGTTTGCAAAGAGGTACTCGAAGTTCGTTGCGTTGA
Source organism: bacterium (assembly GCA_019753235.1). GTDB lineage: Bacteria > Planctomycetota > Planctomycetia > Kolteriales > Kolteriaceae > JAIELF01. The sequence goes on along the minus strand of JAIELF010000010.1, from coordinate 34,720 downwards.
GGAGATTCCCAGCAAGACTTTTGAAGCCTTTCGACTCTCCACATCGGGAGAGCCCGGCCCCGTGGCGGTCTTGATCCCTTACGATCTTTTGATTCAGCAGGGGCACTTCCATGCCGAGCGACCCTGCGAGACGATCACCGCTTGCGACGAAGACGCCACTCAACGAGCGATTCGTCTTCTGTCACAGAAATCCCTCCGCGTCGGCATCTACGCGGGGCAAGGTTGCATGAATCATTCCGCCAGCCTGACCGCATTGGCCGAGTTGCTCGAAGCACCGGTGGCGACCAGCGTCTCGGGGAAAGGCGTCATCAACGAAAGACATCCCCTTTCCGTCGGATGGGGCTATGGCACACAGGGGACGCTCGTCGCGGAAAAGACTTTCAAAGATGTCGATCTGCTGCTGGCAATCGGCGTCAAGTACAGTGAGGTCTCGACAGCGTTCTACGCTGTCCCAAAAATCAAGCACGCGATCCATGTGGATGCTCACCAGCCCAATCTTGGCCAGGTCATCGAGCCCGATGTCTGCGTCCACAGCGACGCGGGACTCTTCATCGATCGTCTTCTCTCGCAAGAGGATTGCTTGCGCCGAGGATGTGACGCGTCGCTTCGGTCGAAGATCGAGCGGATCAAACTCGCTTCCTACAAGCGAAACATGAAAAGCCATGCATCGTGTGGCTGCGACCCCATGTTGCTCATCGACTCGATCTCTCGGCAATCGTCCTGCGATGCGATGATCTTTGTCGATGTGACCATGTCGGAACATTGGGCTGCCGAGACCATCACCACGACGCAACCTCGAACGTACTTTAACCCCGTGGATAACCAAGCCATGGGTTGGTCGATTCCCGCAGCCCTTGGGGCGCAGCGCGTCTTTCCTGGTCGGCAAACGATCACGATCACCGGTGATGGTTGCTTGATGATGTCGGCTTTGGAAATGTCGACGGCTGTTCGTGAGTGCCTGCCGGTAAAGTTTTTCATCCTGGATGATGGCGCTTATCACTACATGCAAGAACTCCAGCAATCCGCCTACAAGCGAACGACGGCAACAGTGCTCGCCCATGTGCAATACCCCGCGCTGGCGCAGGCGTTTGGACTCGAGTATCGCGAGATTCGTGGCGAGGCGGCGATCGAGGACGGGGTGTTAGAGGCCCTCTCTATCAATCGCCCCGTGTTGATTCGAGTCTGTTCGGATTATGGCGACCGGGCTTGCCGATGGATCGACACCGTTCGAGGCCGATACATCGACGAACTCACCATGGGTCAGCAATTCCGCTTTCTGAAGCGGATCACGGGCCGAACCGTCGCGATGCGAAAAGAAAATGACTAGGCTCTGTCGGAACAGACGCTCGCTGGCTCCAAGGTCGAGCGAATCGTCCGGAGCGATGCAGGCCGAAGCAGGTAAACCTTGGTAAGATGCGGTTCGTCCGACCGAGGAGCCTGCCTGATGAATCGTCGAGACTTCCTAGGGACCTCCGCCCTCTTCGTGGCCGGAAGCATTTCTCATCCCCCCACAACTTGGGGAACAGTGCCGAGCTTGGATTTGTCGGCAGCGGGACTTGCCCGCTGGGAAGTCTGGCTCAAGAGTCACGCCAACGATCGTCCTTTGGTTGTCCTCGTCGATGGATCGATCTCGCCGGTGATGAATCCAGATCCGCGCTGGGCTCCGCTGATCGATCTCTTCGAACGATTCGGCGTCGATGAAGTGATCGAGTCCTCTCATCGCGGACCCTTTCGAACACCGCCGATCCGCGTAGGACAGATCGATCCCGCTGGGATCATTTACCGCTCCGCGTGAGCCATCGCAGTGATGAGAGAATCTTCGACGATCGAGAGAGGATGATAATTCGGGTGATGATGGATCTTGACAGGGTCGTTGTGCTTGGTGTTGTAACAACAGATGTAAGACCAACGCGATTTCTCGCTGCGATTCTGATCAGACCGATGCAGCAAGTTCGCATGAAAGAAGATCGCGTCGCCCGTTTTCATCTCGACGTAAATCAAAGGTAATTGTTGTGCAAGAAGGTCGACCCGCTCGGGATCGGCACCGGTTTGATCGCCGACCTTTCCATGGTCCATTCGACCGACGCGGTGCGAGCCTGCCAGCACTTGCAAGCAGCCGTTTTCTCGCGTGGCCGGTTCAAGCGCGATCAGACAGCTTCCCATGTCGGGCCACAGACAGCCGTTGTTGTACCAGTACCCGTAATCTTGATGCCAAGCCCATGCGCCGCCGGTGCGAGGCTCCTTCAGCATCATTTTCGAGTGATAAAAGTAAACCTCGTCGCCCAGAAGAGTTTGCATCCGCTCAACGACGCGTCGGCTCCGAGCGACCAGTCCGTAGACATCGTCTCCTTCTTGATTCCAAACCTTCAGGCGAGTGATTCCTCCTTCGCCATCGGATCGCTGAAGCGCCCCGTCTTCGACCGATCGGTCCCCTCGCGCCGTGGAAAGAAGCAGATTGACTTCGGGCAATGAGAGGAGTGCCGGGACGACGATGAAGCCATCCTGCTCGAATGATCTCCTCTCTTCGGGGGTCAACAAAGGCATCGCGAGGCTCGCCTCCGTAAACTTGGTTCTGAATCGATTGGGACACGCTCATTGTATCGCGGGACGCCCGAGCCGAAAGGATCGCCCCGGTCGTGGCTTGCTGTTTCCCGAGAGCCGATCTGCCCGGAGTCTTCGTAGAAAGTGGACGGGCCCGCGTTCACGAATGGGAGAGGGTATGATTCAGGAGTCTCCGACGGCCGACCTCGTGGCCCGACTGCGTCGGTCGATTGGTGCGGTCCTGCTCGGCAAAAACGACGTGATCGATTTGGCGCTGGTCGCTCTTTTGGGTCGAGGACACCTGCTGATCGATGACGTTCCCGGCGTCGGCAAGACTCTCCTCGCGCGGGCGATCGCCCAGAGCATCTCCTCAACGTTCAAACGAATTCAGTTCACGCCCGATCTGCTCCCCAGCGATATTCTCGGTTCGTCGGTCTATGATCAGACCGAACGAGAGTTCGTCTTCAAGCCGGGCCCGATTTTCGGGAACATCATCCTGGCCGACGAAATCAATCGGAGTTCGCCGCGGACGCAAAGCGCGCTCCTTGAAGCGATGAATGACCACAGTGTTTCCGTCGATGGAACAACACACCCGTTGCCGGAGCTTTTCTTTGTAGTCGCGACACAAAACCCGTTCGAGTTCGAGGGAACCTACCCGCTGCCAGAAAGTCAACTCGATCGCTTTATGCTTCGCATCTCGATCGGCTACCCCGCTCGAGAGTCCGAGCGACGTCTCTTGATTGATCACCGTGGGGGTGAACCGGTCGACCGACTCAACAGTGTCGCCTTAGCCGATGAAATCGCTTCGCTCCAGCGATCGGTTCAGGCGATCGCCGTGGATGTTTCGATATCGGATTACTTGCTCGACATTGTTCATGCGACCCGCGATCATGCGGATATTCGCGTCGGAGCCAGCACACGTGGGGCGATCCTCCTTTATCGCGCCGCACAAGCACGAGCGCTGCTTCTGGAGAGGAGCTACGTGATTCCCGACGACATCAAGCAGCTTGCCCCTTCCGTCTTGTGCCATCGCATTGTTCCGCACGACTGGATCACGAGTGCGGAGAAGAATGTGTCCGCCATTCTGAATGACATCCTCGCGAAAACCCCCTCGCCCGGCTAGGAGCAGGCAACATCACCCGGAAGCATCATGCCGACCTTGCTGGGACCGCGAGCGAGCCGCGTTTTCGCTGGCGACCGACGCTGGCAGGCTGGCCGTTTCTGGCTGTGTCGCTGGCGATCTTCGGCGCTTCGTTCGTCCATCGGGTCAATCTGCTTTTATTGGTCTTCTCGTTGATGATTTCGGCCGCCATCGTCTCGGCAAGAATGGGCCGACGCCAAATGAGAAACGTTGTCGCCCGAAGAACGTTTCCCACGCTGGTCCCCGTGGGTCGGCCATTCACGACCCTTGTGGCGGTGAAGTCGAACATTCATCGGCCGATCATCGGACTCTCGCTGGGCGAAGTCTCCGCAGACTCGCGGACACCGTTGCCAAACGAAGTTCGTGTCACCGAGATCCTCCCTGGACAGACCGCTCAACTTCCTCTGGTGAGAACTTTCGTGAAACGGGGGAGTTATCGGCTGGGGGTACTTCGGCTGAGATCGGATTATCCGCTGGGTCTGGTGCGCTGGCAATCGCTTGTTCCTGTGGGTGCCGAGCAACCGGTGATCGTTCATCCTGCCTTGGGGAAAATGCAGCCGCTGGGGCGACAAAGGCTAGGCATCCAGGGGTCCGGCGAGGGAAAGCCGCAAACCGGGCTGCTCGAGGGGATCGATGAGTTTCGCGGCGTGCGCGACTATCGGCCTGGCGACTCGTCTCGATTGATTCATTGGAGAAGCACCGCTCGGCGTGGCTCGCTGGTGGTGAGAGAACTCGACCCCGCCGCGGGTCGAGGAATTCTGCTCGTGGCATATCTGGTCTCGGCACGCCGTTCGACGAACGACCGGTTGGTGGATGAACTCTTATCTTTTGTCTCAACATTGGTGATGGACGTGAGTCGAGACCCGACGCTCGCGTTGACGCTGTTGATTGTCGGCAAAAGCCCCGTCGTAATTCGCGGGACGATCAACTCGCAACGAGTCAGCACCTATCTTCGAGCCCTGGCCCAGGCGCAACCTACTTCCGAGAAGGCCGACCTCGATCGAGCCCGGCATCTGTTGGATCAGACCGACACCCGCGATCGCCGATACATGATTGTCAGCCTCGACGGAATCTCTCCCCCTGGGTCCCTCGTTTGGGACCAATTGCCCTCCCGGCGACTTCTTCCGCCGATCGTGCTCAATGCCTCGGCAGGGGATCTAACGCCCCTTTGGATCCCTCCCGGTCGCCTTGATCGACCCGTTTGATCCGCAAAGCTCGCAGAATTCAACCCATCGGCCCGAGATGAAGGTTTGATGGTGGGGTGGCAGCCGATCCCTGAGCAAACAAAATGGCATGGCGAGTGCTACTCTTGCATGCCCGAAAAGGGAATTGGAGGAGGATGACCGCTTCTTTAGGAAGCCCGCTCGGCCCATAACGAACACAAAACCTTGCCGTAATGGCATCAATGGTCGCCTGTTGGCTTGGAGCCGACGGAGCGACACCGTTGGGATTTTTGGGGAAAGACCCCCGCCGATCGCGGCCCTACTGCCCGAGGAGTGGGCAGATCAGGAGCATTTTCTCGCCTTCGATCGGGCCCCGGCAGAGGGGTTCGAGCACGATTCCAGCGAGAGCCATCAGCCGTGGAGCCTAATCGCTCCGCGCGAAAGGACGAAGTCATGAAGCGAATTGCCATTTTGACGGCGGGCGGAGATACGCCGGCATTGAACGCGACCATTCTGGGGGCGGTCACGCGCGCCAATCAGCGAAAGGTCGAGGTTCTTGGCTTGATCAAGGGTTTCAGCAGCGTCTTCAACCCCCGATTGCCCCACGTTCATTTGAATCCGCTCTACGCCAGTATTCCCGAGCTGGACGCCACTCGCGGCGGAACCATGCTCGGTGCTTCCCGCGACTACGTGGATCCTAACGACAAAGCTTCTCACAAGTTGATGATGGAGCGGTTCGGCAAGTTGAGTATCGATGGGCTGCTCTGTGTCGGCGGCGATGGAACACTCAACGGCATGCAGCCTCTGGCCGACATGTTGCCCACGGTGTTGGCCCCGAAGACCATCGACAACGATCTCGGACTTAACTACTTGAACGAGCCCGACGAATGGATTCGCGAGCCTGCCGAGAATCCACAGGGTTTCAACTATGTTCGATCTAAACGGCCCCGGGCCGACTTCGACATTGAACAGATGGTCAATTACGTCACCCCTGGTTTCGCAACCAGCGTTTACGTCTCTGCCTCGGGCGTCGAGAGAATACGGACGACGGCGGAAAGCCATCGCCGAATCGCCATCATCGAGGTGATGGGCCGACATTCGGGCTATTTGGCACTCGCCAGTTCCTACGGACAGCCCGATATCGTTCTTATCCCCGAAGCAACGCTCAACATCGAACGACTGGTCGATCGGGTTTCTGAACTCTACGAACTGCAGAAAAATGTCGTCATCGTCTGTGGTGAGGGGATCGTCGACGAGAACGGCAAAGAGCTTGGGGCCGAGAAGTTTTCGACCGACCCTGCGGGGAACGTCACTCTCAGCGGAGCAGCCGAGGCCTTGCGATGGATTCTCATCGAACGGCTGGGGGATGATTTCTTCAGACGAACACGCCGAGCCGAGAACGCCCAGGCTGCCGTCTTCACTCGTAAAGTCGGGCACACGCAACGTGGCGGTCGGCCGATTCTCTTCGACCGGTTCCATGCCGCCCAACTCGGAGGCAAAGCGCTCGATATGCTCATCGACGGACAGCACAACTCGGTTGCCGTCCTACAGTGGGATCGCGCGCGGGGTTTCCACGTGGAAGGCCTGCCTGCCAATTCCTTTCGAGACCGTTGGGGACACATCCACGCCCGCTTCGTTCATCCTTCCATGTACGATGCCATCTCTCTTCGCCCCAGTGCCACGGCCATCAACTATCTGGAACCGATATTCAAGACGGCAATCGGATACGATGATGTCGAATGTGTTCGAGAAAAGCTCTTTGATACGGGCAATCTGATTCGACCGTTCCACTCGGTCAATATCGATGTCAACAAGCGAATCCGCTACATCGACTGATGAAGCCGACCGGTGTGGGACAGGTTGGAAAAGTCTGGCCGTCAGTTTGCTCGTGGAAACTCCGAAGATGCCCGCGACGCGACTGGTCATCGTCGAACAACAGGGTAGACTGGCACCACGGTTCCGCGCTGCTGTGCGCCATCAACCTGCCGAGGTGATCGAGGCAAAAGATGCTTCGGACATCGGCAAAAAACTGGCCGATGCTCCAAAGGCCTTTGTGGTCATCGAACATGCTGGCGATCTTGCCAAAACGGTTTCGCTTCTGGAATACGCCCTTCCGTGGGATGCCCGATGTTTCGTATTTCTTTCAACAGGAACGTCGTCTGAGGCGGAGATGGTGCTTCGGACCGCGGGCGCGATTCAACTTTTCGATCACATCCCGCCATTCGATCAATTGTCGGCATGGGTCGATCGATGGGTTCGGAGTACGTCTGCCATCAGTCCCTGAGGGCTCGCTCTTATAGAGCCTTCGCCGCCGAGTTACTCGCGTAGGCCGACTCTGGGCACTCCCGGATCATTGGGTGGGCCGGCCTGACCTGCCTCGGGCCCGTTGGCTTGCATTTGGATCGCCTTCCATCCCTTGGGAACGGTGGCGGCAAAATCTTCCTGTTTGATCTCGATATTCGTCCAAGTCTTGGACAAGTCGTAGACGACTTGCTGCTTGGTGGATTCCAGAATCATGATTTTGCTGGGCATCCAATCGGTCTTACTGAGCGTGATCTCTGCTTCGACAAAATCCCGCTGGTCGTCTTCCAACTTCGGCGTGATCTTGGCACGAAGGACGGTATCCGTCTCTTCGAGAATCTCGAATTTATATCGCTGCTTGGCTTTTTCCGGCTTGGTAGCGAAGAGGAAAGGAAGAGGCCCGTCTTCGAGAACGTCCTTCTCGTTGACCTCCTTGGGAAGCTTGTGAATCTCGACAATGCTCGGCTGGCCGGCTTGGGTCGCGGGCTTAAAGTGCCAAGCTTCGCCGTTGCCGGGCAAGACCAGCGATTCGGGATCGCGTCCTCCGGTGACATCGAGCCGAGCCATTCTCGGCGACAGATACCGAGCACTGCCGGGACTGACATCTTTATCATTCCAAACAGGGTCGATGATCGTCCGATTGAAGACGGTGTAAAGTGATCGAACCTGTCCGGTATTTTCCGACCATTCGCGCAAAACCGCGTCGACCCGACTCTCGAGAATCTGAGCGCCGTCGTCGGCCCAAGCGGCCGATCCACCCATCCATGAAAAAACCATTCCGCAGACGCAGAGAATGATCAACATGATGAACCGCGACCCGATGCCAATCACAGGCGGCTACTCCTCCATCGTGGCACGACAAAGCCTCTCGAAGCTTCATCCGCTATTGCAAAGGGGCGAGTCCGCGGAACCGGGATCGACCCACTTTCAACAACCGTCGATACCAATACTTCCCATTTGGGTAAAGCCAACATCCCGGGACCGGACCCGTGCGGGGTGATATAACCTCTGTTCCTTGAGAGCCAACTCCTCTCCAGACGGATCATAGCCTTGCTTAAAGTCACTAACATTCGTGTCCCAGTGGGAGAGCCGGCGGACCGCTTGGCCGACTTCTGTGCCCGCGTCCTGAAGGTACCGCCGACCGCGATCCAGAACTTCCGGATTCTTCGCAAGTCTCTGGATATCCGCAACAAAGGTCGACTCGAGCACGTCTACACAGCCGCGGTCGATGTTCCCGATGAACCCCGAGCCTTGCAAAAGGCCGCCGGCCGAGCAATTCCGTACCAGCCCGCCCTCTTCGAGCCACCAAACCCGGGCCCGGAACTCCTCGAACATCCGCCGATCATCGTCGGCGCTGGCCCCGCGGGCTTGCTTGCCGCTCACCAGCTTGCCCAAATGGGCTATTGTCCCATCGTCATTGAACGAGGCCGAAGCGTTCGCGAGCGGTCTCGCGATGTTCGTATCTTCGATCGCGGCGGGTCGTTCGATGAAAAAAGCAATTACCTCTTCGGCGAGGGAGGTGCCGGAACGTTCAGCGACGGCAAGCTGACCTGTCGAAACACCGGGCCCGATACCGATCGCGTTCTTGAAATCCTGGCCGACGCGAAAGGGAAACCATCGATCCTCTACGAGGCCAAGCCCCACCTCGGGAGCAACCGACTCCCCGCCGTGGTCAAAGCACTTCGACAACAGATCATCGAAATGGGGGGAACCATTCACTTCGATTGTCGGCTCGAAAAGCTTCTGGTTGAATCGGGACAGGTTGTCGGCTTGGAAACGTCGACGGGTTACTTCCCGACCCGAGTGGTTGTTTTGGGGATCGGTCACAGCGCGCGAGACACCATCGCCATGTTGAATGAGATCGGTGTGCCGATCGAGTTCAAGCCTTTTCAGATGGGAGTCCGAATCGAACAGGCACAACAGCGCGTCACGCAAGTTCAGTACGGCAAAAGTTGGCAAGCGCAACTCCTGGGGCCGGCCGACTACACCATGAACGTCAAGGCGGGAACGCAAGAGGTCTTCAGTTTCTGCATGTGCGCGGGGGGCTACGTGATGCCCAGCGTCTCGCAAGAGGGATACTTCTGCACCAACGGGATGAGCCGATCATTTCACGAGTCCCCCTTTGCCAACAGCGGCATCGTTGTGACCGTTGACGCCGCCAATGTTGCCGATTCCGGTTTCGGCCACGACCCACTGGCAGGGATTCGCTACCAGGCGGCCATCGAAAAGAAAGCCTTCGAATTGGCGGGCGGCGACTACCACAGCCCCATCCAGTGGGCCCGAGATTTCATTGATGCCAAGCCGACCCGCGACCAGCCCCCGTCGAGCTACCCCCGCGGAACCAAGCCGATGAATTTGGCCGACTTCCTTCCAGGTCCGATCGCGAAATTGCTGGCGGACGGTCTGTTGCTGATGGATCGGCAATGGTCGGGGGAATTCCTCGAAGGGGCGACCCTAGTGGGGCCCGAAGCCCGGGGAAGTTGCCCCGTCCGATTCCCCCGAGATCCGGTTCGGCGCGAATCGATTGGGATCGGCGGACTCTACCCCATCGGCGAGGGAGCAGGATACGCAGGGGGTATTGTCTCGGCCGCCGTTGACGGCCTTCGGTCGGCCAAAGCGGTCATTGCTCGTTACAAGCCCTTTCATCGGTAGACTCTCGGGATTCTCAAGTTGCATTTCGACAACGAGAGGCTTTTCGTTAGGCCAGAAACCGAGTATTATCCATTGATCGCGGGATTCGATGCTACGAACAGGTACGCCGTTGTCGGCTAGGGACACGTCTTGACACGTGTCGGGGCAGGCGAGCGAGCGACGGCCTGTCTAGGCATCGGTCGAACTATCGATCATCGGCCGGTAGAAGGGCGTCCCTTACTCCCGGCTTGGTACAACTGGGAATCAGCATCATGTCGGCAGAAAGCGCTACTCTCCCTCGCGTGGTCGAGCAAACCGATACGAAGACTCGGCGTCAGCCTCCGTACCACGTCATTCTCTTAGACGATAACGACCACACCTACGACTACGTCATTCGGATGGTCGAAAAAGTCTTCGGATACACGACCGAGAAGGCCTACGAGCTGGCTTGCGAAGTCGATAGCTCCGGTCGCGTCATCCTGATGACCACCACTCGCGAACATGCCGAGCTCAAGCAAGAGCAGGTACACGGTTTCGGCCAGGACCCGCTCATCCCACACTGCAAAGGGAGCATGTCCGCGGTGATCGAGCCGGCACCACAATAAGCCAGCTCAACATGAAGCTGGCGATCAATAAGGCCAGCTCGGCACGAAGCTGGCGACCAAAAATCGCGTGATCTTGAATACTCGCTCCGATGGATTTTTCCCAAAACATAACGTTCTGCCTCGGAGCCGAGGGGGTGGAGATTCGCGGGCGAATCGACGCCAGTTCCTCCAAAAATCATGGGCACTTTTTTCCATCGCCCCCTTTCGCATCATCTATCCCGCAACGGCGCCCGTTCTCGTGCTAGGGTGAATGAGAGATCTCTACCGACGCGGGAGGTTCGCTGTTCATGACCTTGACGAGCGATCGGTCCTCGGCTGGAGAGATACCATTCGGGCGGAAGGGTCGTAAAGTCAACAGCATCGGCATGGAAGCCCATTCGAAAATGTTCCGATCAAAAATGCCGGCCGCTGCGGCTTCAGCGGTGCGAACAGGAACGGGAAGATCCGCGGATGCTTGAAGGCTGGGACAGTCTCTACGGAATCCTGCGATTCAAGGTCGCCTTGCTCTTAGCAACGGTCGCCTATCCCTACACGCTCTACCCAGCCATGCTCTGGCTGATTCACCATCTTCGACCTCGGCCTTGGTCGAGCGGTCCTTTTCATCCGACCATGTCGGTATTGATTGCCGCCTTCAATGAAGCTGGCGTCATTCGTCAGAAGCTTCAGAATACACTTGAACTCGACTATCCCGAAGACCGCCTGGAGGTCATCGTCGTTTCGGATTGTTCCGACGATTCGACCGACGACATCGTTCGATCGTTTTCCCCTCGTGTGAAGCTGGTCCGTTTGGCCGAGCGGTCCGGTAAACAGATCGCCTTGAACCGGGCGGCCGAGATCGCGACTGGCGAGCTCCTGCTCTTTACCGATGCATCGGTCAATCTCGATGGTGCCGTCGCGCGCGAGTTGGCCGAGAACTTTCTTGACCCGCGTGTCGGCGCGGTTAGCTCGGTGATCAAGATCACGCGTGAAGGAGAAGACCGCTTCCCCGTCAACGAACATCTCGAGGCGAGCGATGCCGAGGGTGCATACCTGAGCTTCGATATTCGAACTCGCCATTACGAGTCGGCCGTCTACAGCGCGGTCGGCTGCTGCGGATCTTGTTATGCCGTGAGGAGTACCTGCTTTGCTCCCTTTGCGCCGTCGGCATGCAACGATTTCGCCTCGGCACTCGAGGCGGTTCGCCGAGGCTACCGTGTTGTCGTCGAGCCGAAAGCCGTCGGATACATGTTGCCCGCTCGAACCATCGAGGCCGAGTTTCGTCGAAAAGCCCGGACGATCGCGGGCGGACTCGGGACGTTAGCGGATCGTCGCCTCTGGCCGAACATTGCCGGCCATCTCCTCTTCTGGTGGGCTCTCTTCAGCCACAAAGTCGCTCGTTGGCTGGGACCGATCGCCCTTCTCCTGGCAATAGGACTCTCACTGATCGGCGGTATCCTTGGCGATCGGCTTTTGTTGATGACAGCATTGATCATGGGAATGCCACTCGCCATCGGCTATGTCGGCTTGAGGGTTCCAACTCTCTCTTCATTCAAACCGATTCGCCTGATGAGCTTCGCCTTGATCGCCATCTCGGCCGCGATCGAAGGCTGGCGAATGTTCCTGCAAAAACAGGTACCTGCCACCTGGAAACCGACGGAACGGATTGTCGGCTGACGGTCTTCCCAGCACGATCTTCGCGTTCCGTTGCTTGTCACTTCTTTCTCAAGGCCGTAGACCAGCGGTTCGACATCCCGAGGACAAAGGCATCAAACCCTTTTCTGATGTCAAGATCGGCCCATCGAAGAAGGTCGGCCCACACAGTGTCACACGGGCGAGGATGGCATAACACCGCCAACAGCTCACGAGGAGAGATTCATCATGGGAAAGCAGATCACCAAAAACGCGATCAGCCCGACTCGGCAAGAAGACTATCCCGAGTGGTATCAGCAAGTCGTCAAGGCAGCGGACCTCGCCGAGCAATCGCCCGTCCGAGGCTGCATGGTGATCAAACCCTGGGGCTACGGCATCTGGGAGAACATCCAGCGCGTCCTTGATCGAAAGATCAAAGAAACAGGCCACGTCAACGCGTACTTCCCGCTGTTCATTCCGCTCTCATTCTTCGAACGCGAAGCCGAGCACGTCGAAGGCTTCGCCAAAGAATGCGCGGTCGTGACACACCACCGCCTGGAACCCGATGGGAAGGGAGGACTCAAGCCCGCGGGCCCACTCGAAGAACCTCTCGTCGTTCGGCCAACCAGTGAAACCATCATCGGGGAGACCTATGCGAAATGGGTGCAAAGCTATCGCGATCTCCCCATCCTGATCAATCAATGGGCCAATGTCGTTCGTTGGGAAATGAGACCTCGCGTCTTCCTCCGAACGGCCGAGTTTCTCTGGCAAGAAGGCCATACCGTGCACGCCACCTCGGAAGAAGCGATGGAAGAAACGCTTCGCATGCTCGATGTCTACGCCGATCTGGCGGAGAACGTGATGGCCATTCCGGTCATCAAGGGAGAGAAAACCCCTGCCGAGCGATTCCCCGGTGCTGTCTCCACTTACTGCATCGAAGCCGTCATGCAAGATCGCAAGGCGCTGCAGGCAGGAACCAGTCATTTTCTCGGCCAGAACTTCGCCAAAGCGTCAAATATTCAATTCCTCAGTGCCGAGGGTAAGCAGGAACTGGCATGGACGACTTCGTGGGGCGTTTCCACCCGCTTGATCGGCGCGTTGATCATGGTTCATTCCGATGACGATGGATTGATCGTGCCGCCGCGAATGGCCCCGCGACATGTCGCCTTAATGCCGATCTACCGAGATGATGCTGAACGAAGCCAGGTCCTCGAATACTGTCGGTCGCTCGCCACTCAGTTGCGCGACGTCCCTTACTTCGATGGCAAAATCCTTGTTGATTTGGATGACCGAGACATCCGGGGAGGCGACAAGGCTTGGCAGCACATTAAAAAGGGAGTCCCTCTTCGCGTGGAAGTCGGCCCCAGAGACATCCAAGCCGACGCGGTCTTTGTCGGCCGACGCGATCGAGGACCCAAAGAGAAGCAGGCGATTCCCCGAGCCGAGTTCATCGCCACGGTGGGAAACATTCTCGATGACATCCAAGATGGCCTCTTTCAGCGGGCCAAAGCAATGCGAGAGTCATTCGTGCAGCCGATCGATTCGCTGGCCGATTTCGAAGCCTTCTTCACACCGAAGAATCCTGACAAGCCGGAAATTCACGGAGGGTTGGCCCTCTCTCATTGGGCTGACGATCCGACCGTCGAAGCAAAATTGAAAGAACTGAAAGTGACGGCTCGATGCATTCCGTTCGACGGGCCAGCCGAGCCCGGGAAGTGTATCTTCACCGGTAAGCCCAGCCCCAAGCGAGTCGTCTTCGCAAAGGCCTACTGATAAGTTCGTTCGGCCAAGAGGACACGGGCGATCCCATTCATGAAAGCCGATTAGCGATTGGTGGTATCGTTCGAACGGACTGCGGCGAGGAAGTCGCCGTACTGTCGGAAGTAATCCCCTTCGCTGAAGGGTTGCGAAGCCAGTACGAGGCAAACCGAACCACTCGAGAAGTTGTCGAGATACCGCCAAACCATCGATGGTATGTAAAGGCCGTAGTATGAGCGGTTCAAATGGAACGTCTTCTTCTTTCGTCCGTCATCCAGATGAACATCGAAACTTCCCGACATCGCGATGAACAACTGCTCGAGTTGCTTGTGGGCATGGGCCCCGCGGTCGGCGCCGCCCGGAACGTCGTACAGATAGTAGACCCGCCGAATATCAAACGGTATGTGTCGACAACCTTCAATAAACGTCAAGTTGCCTCGCCGATCTTCAATCCGCGGGAGATCGACCAGACGAACCAGGTCGATCGGAGAAGGCGTCTCGTCCACCTCGGGCGCGGGCGCAACCGATCCCAAACGGTTCGAGCGAAGAACAATCGGATCATCCAGAATGATTTGGCTCATAGCATCACCTCGTAGCGGTCAAAGCAAATAGTTCGAGAGCCGAAACTCTCTTTGAACTCCACCAATCCTTCGTTGAGAGATCCGTCCCGTTCCGTCGAGACACCGAAGTCAAAGAACCTCTTTCCCTCGGCATGGAATCGTTTAATCAGGTGATCGAAAAGAAGATCAAGCGAGCCTGTCTGCCGACCGACGTCGTTGTTGGCGGTGTACTGCGAATGTGCCACCGTCGGCGTCAGATAAAGAACGACGCCAGCAACCACTCGGCCTGCTCGTCTCGCTTGGAAGAGAACGATCTCCCTCGGAAAGCGCCTCTGAAGGAGTTCGATCTCCTCGATCGTGTGGACCGGTTTGACGTGGTACTTTTGGCCCAGGTTCTCCGCCAGGATCTCCCAGAAATCACCGAAGTCCTGAGTCTCTTCGATAACCAATCCAGCTTGCTCGGCTTTGCGAATACATCGCCGCCGGCGTTCCTGGTAAACGATCGGCTGCGAATAGTCGATGGCTGAACTCAAGTCGCGGTGAATCAATCTACTTTGGTGCTGCACGAGCGCGAATCGATCTTCCTCGGCAGGCTGTTGATGGTAGATGGCCGGGACGGGTCGATAAATGAACGAGTCGAAACCTTCAAAACGAAGATGATCGACGACGGCCCAGAAAGCCTCGGTCGCCTCGGTCGCGCCGATGTTCCGATCTAAAACCAATCCGCCGAAGGATAGTCCGCCGTGGCTATCGACTCGACCCGCCTTGATCGTCGCCGGCACAATCGCGCGGAGCTTGTCCGATGAATCGCGAAGGAGAAGCGAATGATCAGGGAATCGATCCCGATGATAGTCCATGTATCGGCGATGAAAAATGAAATGACCGTTCTTCGCCCGAGAGACAAAGTCGTCCCACTCGGCGGCATCGCTCTCTCGATAACGGACGGCGCGCAGTCGGTCGCGAAACGTCGGTCTCTTAAGCGAGAGTACCGACGAGTTCGGCGATGCCGAAACCGGTCTGGCCGTTTCCGTTGCCGTTGTAGAAGAGATAGGTCTTGTCCTTTACGCTGATCACGGCCGGGTAGCAGACCATCTGGCTATCCCAGCCTTCATCCGACACATCCAAGCCAACATCGTCGTCGCGCCTGGTCCATTTCTTGCCATCATGCGACGTCGCCAGTCCCAACCGATACGACGTCGATCGCGATCTCTTCGAGTACCACATCCAATACTCGTGGCCGACCTGCAATACCCAAGGGCGCCCGACGGTGAATTCATCCGCCGAGCACTCGATGGTCGGGACCGGATCCATCTTCCAATGGGTCGGCCCGTTCGACTCGGCATAGCCGATGCTCGCTTGCATGTACTGTTTGCCGGCAACCTCGATCCATTGATTCGCGAACCAGTACCACATTCTCCAAGCTGGCATCCCCGCTGAAACAAAAGGGGCTGCCAACGAAAAGGGGCGCTCGCTGGTCCGTTCGATCACCGGCGTTCGGGCCCATCGGCGAAACGTTGTCCCGCCGTCGGTACTGATCGCAAGCCCCGTAAAGAGCGTGTAAGGAACTCGCCCGCTCCGCTGGAAACCGACGTAGAACAGATAATCGGTCGATCCTTCGCGGACGTAACAGCTGGGCACAACGCCTGAATCGTCGAACGTCCCGAGTTCGCCGACATCCAAGATCGGCACCGTTGATCGATCGAGAACGCGCGTCGGATCGGTTCGGTCCAGATCGACATAGCCGATCCTTCCAAAGTTCTCCGCGTCGGTACTCCCATAAAAGACCCGCAGGCGATGCTTGTCCCATTCGATCGGCGTCGGCATCATCGCGTACGATTGCGACCATGGCTGACTTCGATCGGGCTCAACGATTCGCCCCAACTTCCTCCAGTGCATTCGCATCCAATCCAAATTTTTCGTAGGTACTCGTCGGCAACAGATTTGACTTCGTCCCAAGATGGATTTCGCCCGGCTTGGTGTCCTTGACAATCAGCGACCCCGCCCCGATCAAGCAATCAGCCGCCACTGTTACGTTGTTGGCAATCGTCGCATTAACACCGAGAAAGCACGACGGACCGATATCACAGAACCCCGAGATCACGACCTGCGACGACACAAAATTGTGATCGCGCACCACCGAATGATGACCGATATGGTTGCCGCTCCAGAGAATCACATTCGAGCCGATCCGGACGAAAGGCTGGACCGTGTTATCCTCGAAAATAAAACAATTTTCCCCGAACTCGACGTTGTGCCAAACAAACGCGCGAGAGCTCACATAACTCGCCAGCGTGTAGCCCATTCCTTTGGCCTGCTGATAAATCGACGTCCGAAGTCGATTCTGTTGGTGGTAGGTCATCGCGACAAACAAATCGCATGAACCGACCGGATGCGACTTCTCGATCTCTTCGAACGGAACAACCGGAATGCCGAACAAATGAGACTCTTCGATGAATCGCTGGTGTACCGTGAAGGCATCGACAACGTAGTCCGAGTCGTGGGAGAAATACTCGAAGGCAATCTCCGCAAACGCCGTGTTTCCAAAGATCACCAGCGGTCGCTTCGATCGAATCATGACCCGACCCCCTTCTCTATTCTTCCCGCGATCAAGGCTTCTCGATGAGCAGATCTTCGCGTCGATTGGCCATCGGCAGACTCGCGTCTTGCGGCAAAAGCCACGCGTGAAAGCCGAAACCGCGACACCGTTGCAATAGGCCGATCAGAACGCCGTCATCGATCTGTCCCGGTTCGATCGCCAGGTGTTCAACGACCGGTGGAGCTTCTGTCTGCATGAAATGTTGATGATGCCGAATGCCGTTTGGCGACGAGAGAAACCGCTTTCGCATCGATGCGTTCGGCACGTCGCCAATCAAAAGACGACCTCCGTCCGCGAGGAGAGAAAGGCATCGGTCGACGAAAGCGAAGAGGTTGCCCTCGGTGAAGACGTATTGAATCACGCTGTAACAAAGGATCGCATGGTACGGAGCCCCATCCAGCCCCTCGATCGCTTCAGGGAACCGACCGGCTCGCTTGATGATGTTCGTCTGATCGGGAATCTGATCCAGCATCTCGGCCGAATCAATAAGCACGAGCTCATGTTGTCGATCTTGACATCGTTCCATCAACGAGCGGGCCAACTCGCCACACCCGGGGCCGATGTCGAGAATTCGCCGATGTATACTCCCGAGCGCAGGAAGCTTTTGTTCGATGTCCGCCAAGATGCTTTCCGATCGGCCAGCCCGGTACGCATCGGGAAAGCCAATCTTCTCGGCCGGACTCAGCGTAGGATCGACCGCACGACGACGAAACTCGTCGTAGGAAAGGTTCTGGAATCGACTGACCGAGATCGCCGACACCGCCTGCATCCTTCCAAAGCTTGTTCACTGATGAGCCAACATGGTCCAAACAGGTCCAAACGCGAAACCCTATCACATAGAGATCTTTGTCAGAGGGATGTCGTCTCGAAAGAATAGGCAATCCAGCTTGCGGATACCGGTCGCAGCGAAAGTGAGGATCTTGCCAGTGAAACCACGCGACAATCGGGCCTCTTACGGATGCACAACCGATCAATGAGAGAATGAAGGCGGTAAAGTTTCGCTGATTGATAACGATCAACACGCACGCGTCAGCACGCACGCAGATAGGTCATGGCAGGTCGAGGATTCAATGGACTCTTCGACCCTTCCCTGAAACCGCTCCGCGGTTATTGGAAAGAGCAAAAGCGATGCTTCCTCTGGATCAAGAGACTCGAGATCGCTTGGCTTATGCCGGGCCCCGTTTGGCCGAGTACGAAGCCCGCCGAAGCCAAACCACTGCTCTTGCCCAACAGGGGGACTTCGAGAACGCACTTCGATCGGCCTCCGAAGCCGGGAGTCAGGCTTACAGCTTTTTAGGGGGGTTCTTCAGCGACCCTGGTCTCGATAAAGAGCTCGCCTCGATCGGTGAAAAGATCATCGCTCTGGCACCCGAGGTGAGGAGTTTACCTACGACGAATTCGTTCACGTGCGACGTGCTTCATCTTGTCTCGCATACCGGCTTTGTCGGCGGACACACAGAAATGCTCCGCAACTGGATGCGGACACTGGCGCATCGCAAACAGCGTCAGGCTCTCTTTAGCACCGAGATTCTGACGACCGTCGAACTCGAACGTTGGGCTGAATTGGTCGCCTTGGCCGACAAGTGCTACTTCAGCAATTCACTACTATCTTTCACCCAGCGGGTGGTGCAACTCTATCGATTCATCAACATCGTCGGGCCCAAAGTGGTGACGTTGTTCGTTCATCCCCATGACACGATCGTCGTGGCTGCTCTCGGAGCCATTCGCCGATTACAGCCTCATCGATTTGAAGTAGTCGTCATCAACCATGCGGACCATGCCTTTTGGCTGGGAGCCGGTATTGCCGACCGTGTCGTCGAGTTCCGCCAGGTGGGTGAAATCTACACTCGGCGATATCGCGGGATTCAGGCAACGTCGATCATTCCTCTGACGTGTGCCGCCGCCGACCAAAAACGAGATCGGAACGATCATCGCTTGCTTGTTCGCCAAGAGCTTGGCTTGGCCGAGGGCAAAACTCTTTCGTTGACGGTGGCGAGCCTTTACAAGGTTCTTGGCTCGCGGTGGGATTACTTCAGCGCGATGGTCAGTCTTCTACGAGCGCAGCCGAACCATCATCATCTGTTGATTCTCGGCCAGGGGGAGGAGTTGTTCGCTCGTCGTGTGGAAGCGGCGGGTCTATCCGATCGATTCCACGTCTTCGGCAAGCGGCCAGACTTAACGCGCTACTACGATGGTTGCGACTTCCTCATCGAGACGTTTCCGCTTATGGGAGGAAACGTTCGCCAAGAAGCCATGGCGCTGGGATGCCCGATGATCGTGGTGAGCTCGCCGGGCTTTGAACAGAACACCCCGTTTCTCGGGTTGCCGGGGGGGTATCCCGTTGTTTCGCATCAGACGGAGCTTGAAGCCGTTGTTGATGCCTTTCTCAAGCAGCCAATCGAGCGTCAGAAGCTAGGCGACTCGTTGGCACACTTCGCACGAGATCGATTCTCCTACGAGAAGGTAAGTCTCGCGATTGGCAAGTTCATTGATGATCTTCTCGCTCGTCGCCCGACGCCATCGAAGCCCACAGACGACGATGGCCGAGCATTCCCATTTCAGCAAATGTATCAACAGTACGCCTTGAGTAAGGCGGAGCAGGAGTTCCTGGTGGGATCGCCGGAACGAGGCTTAACGCAGCTGGCGTTTGCCGCCGGTCCGGACGAACCAAGCCCCGCGATGAACGCTGTCATTCGCCGACATTTGATGGGATTCGGTCAGGTAAACTACGGACAAGATCACGCTCGAGAGCTGACCTCCCCCTTGCTGGCCTGGGCACGGGGGGATCTCGATCAGGCGATCACCCGATGCCAAAAGGTGTTGTCTACTTCTCCCGGACTGACGGTTGGCTGGCGATTTCTTGGCGAGTGTTACATCGATCTCGATCAGCGGGCCAAAGCCATCGAGGCACTTCAGCAGGTTCTCCTTATCGATCCTTTTGAAGCTCGATCGCTTCTTCTTTTGTCGCAGATATTCGTCGGCCTGGGGAACCTCGCCCAGGCACACACCCTGGTCCAGCAGCTTCTGCAGCATAACGAACATCATGCCGACGGACTGCTTCTTCTGGCTCATCTATGCGAGAAGGCATCTCGTCCCGACTTGGTCGAGTCCTTCACGCGGTCGGCTGCGCAGATTGAGCCCCGTCATCCTCGCTTGGTCGGCTCGGGCCCGTGGTTTACACCCGGTGAGAGGGCCGCTGTCAGCGTGATTGTCACCGCCTTCAACAATCTTCCACTGACACACCGTTGTCTTGAATCGATTCGCTTTCTGGGGGATCGCCGACTGGCGGAGATCATCGTGGTCGATGATGGATCCAGCGACGGCACTTGGGAGTATCTCGAAGCGCGGGCCAAACGTTGGGAATTGATTCGACCGATCCGAATGGATTCCAATCGCGGGTTTGCCGCCGCCGCCAATCGCGGGGCTGCCGAGGCGCAGTCTCCGTACGTGCTGTTCGTTGATAACGATATTGAGTTACGCCCGCACAGCATCACGGCCATGACTGAACACCTTGATGATGATCCGAAGGTTGCTCTCGTGCAGGGTAAACTGCTCTATCCGCACGGGCTGGTCGATCACGCGGGCTACGGATTCATTCAGCGAAGCCGGCCAGGCGCACCGATGGAGGTCCATTCACTTCGTCGAACGTGGAACCCTGCGGACCCTTCCATGAATCAACGCCTCCGTCTGCAAGCGGTAACGGCATCGATGCTGCTGGCACGACGAGAGACATGGGCCAGTGTCGGCGGATTCGATGAAGGATTCGTCAATGGGATGGAAGACATTGATCTATCTCTTCGCGTCGGACTAGCCGATCATTGGTTGACGTACGAACCGGGAGCGGTGGGAATTCATGTCGGGCAGGCGAGCGGCTGGGCCCGGTGGAAATCGCACGGCGAGAATCAGAGGCTCTTCTGGAATCGCTGGAAGGGGCAGGTCGAAGCCGACTTCATTCAATTAGAGGATCGATCGCTGCAAACGGCGCCGGGATCGCTCATTCATGATTACTCCTTCCCTGCCCCGGTTGAGATGGTCGGGACTCACTGAGTTGCTTTTTTCAGCGATAACGATCAGGACAAGTGGACCGGCGAGTTCCTATCGAAAGAGTGAAGAGGAGAGGCCCTTCTTCGCAGAACGTTGGCCCAGGAGCGCGTACGGAAGTGGATCCAATCTACGACGAATTGAAGAGATCGCTCGATGTGGCTGGTCCTTCGGTGGCGATCGATGCTCTGATCGATCATCTTCGACAAACGAAGCAGAATCATCGCCTATTTGAAGCGCTTACCCTTCGGGCCAAACACACCTTGCAACTACCATTGGCTGGCCAAGCAGAGTTGGTCGACTTGGATGACGACCGTCGAATCGCCATCGAGGAACTTCTCACGCGAGCGTGTCGAGAGGTGGGACATCTCTTTCTGCAAGAGGGGGACGTTCCTGGTGCCTACGGATATCTTCAGATGATCGGCGAACTCGAACCCATCAAGCAAACGCTCGACTCCACCTCGCCAGCGGAAGAAGATGTCCCTGCCTGGATCGATGTTGCTCTGTATCGCGGGGCGCATCCCGCTCGTGGCGTGGAACTGGTGCTGCGTCATTATGGCGTATGCCAGGCAATCACCGCTTGTGAGTCGCTTTTCAGCCAATCGACATCGATGTTGGCAAGGACCGCCGCCGTCGAGCATATTGTCGGACAACTCCATGCTGATCTTCGCGAGCGTTTATCGCTAGAGATTGAACGACAAGAAGGTCAGCCTCCCTCGGCGGGCAGACTCACCGATTGGATTGCCCAGCGGGACTGGCTCTTTGCAGAGGACAATTACCACGTTGACACCTCTCACTTGCAGGCAGCAATTCGGATGGCTCGGCTGATTGATTCGCCTGTCGTCTATGCTTTGGGGATCGAACTCTGCTCGTACGGCGAGAAGCTTTCGCCGAAGTATCGTTATGCCGATCCAGAACCGTTCGCCGACGTTTACACCGATAGCAAGCGATACTTTGAAACGTTGCTCGGGAACTCCGCCGAGGCGGGGCTCTCTTTCTTTCGAGAGAAAGCCGAGCAACTGACCCCCACAGAGGTCGGCACTTTTCCAACAGAGGTTTACTTGCGACTGCTACAGAAGCTACGCAACCATGACGATGCGATCGCGTTTGTGCGGACACGGGAAGCAGCGACCATGGGAAACCTGAGTGGGCTGATCGATTCGATTTGTGAAGAGGCGGGTGACTATGAGACGCTCGCGGAATGGGCTCGCGATCGCGAGAATCTGCCCGCGTACTTGGCGGCATTGTTGACGAGCCGGGCCAAGACAACAGCATCACCAGGGACTTGATCACCTTTCTCTACCTTCAGAAGGACGGAGTCTCTTTCCGTGAGTTTCGCTCGAGAGTTACTTGTGCTGATGATCATCACGCTGGTCGGTTTCGCGCTGCGCGTGGGAGACTTGGGTCGCGAGAGTATTTGGCTTGACGAAGCCTTCAGTCTCGACATGGCCGCTCACACACCCAGCGAGATTGTTCGGGGCGAGCCTCTCGATCCAGGCAATCCACCCGGCTACTACATCTTGCTTCATGGTTGGTTGAAGACATTCGGATCAACGGTGGAATCGGGGCGAGCGTTTTCCGGCTTTTTCGGTACGCTGGGGATTGTGGCGATTTGGCTTCTCGCGCGAGCAGCGGGGCAATCGGCCGGTGTTGCACTGTTGGCGTCGCTCTTGGTGGCGGTCTCTCCTCCCTTGGTTTACCTATCGCGCGAGGTGCGGGTTTACTCCCTCTTCACGCTGATGGTCACCCTCGCCGCCGCGGCTGCCGAGGGAATCATTCATCAGCGATTTCGCAGCGCGCTTGAGAGAACGCTGCTCTGGATCGCGTTCACCATCTGTGCTGCGACGCTATCGTATCTTCACTACTACAGCTTTCTTCTGCTGGCGGTCTTCGGACTCTATCTCTTCGCGCGACTCTTAGGCCAAGGGATCGGGCCGATCGTTTGTTTGTTCATTTCGTATGGCGTGATCGTGTCGGCATTTCTTCCTTGGTTGCCGATGTTCAAACAGCAGATCGCGATGGGAACCACGCGTGCCGGAGCGACCTGGCTTCAACATCTATTTGTCCTTCCACTTTACAGCGTTGCCGGCACCACGCTGGTCTGGAAGGAAGACGGCATGCTCGCGGTCGCGGGAATGACTGCCCTCTGCTTAGGACTGATCTATCTCCCCTCGCTCTATTGGAGTTGGAAAGGCCGAACGCTCTCGGCGGTATCGCTGGCGTTGCCTTTTGGATTGATTGCGATTGCCGTTTTCATCAGCGTCGCGAAGAGCCCGATGCTGCAATCTCGCTACCTTTCGCCGATATTCCCCTGTTTGATGCTGCTGATCGCTTCGGGCATCGTTGCCGGTTGGTCTCTTTGGCCGCGGGCAGCGAGAGTCATTTCCACGGCGATCGCGGGTATGATGATCGCGTCGTTGACCATCTTGTACCTCGGCGGGCACAAAGAAGATTGGCGGCCAATCTCGCGGTTTATCGATGAACAAAACAAGAGCCTTCCGACCTACTGTTACGAAGATGTCGCGGGTCTTTCGCTTCGGTATTACGCACCGAAGTTGACCATCAAGACAATCGACCCTGTTCGGCTTCATTTTTCTCCTGCGGCCGAGAGATGGCAGAAAGAGGGCCTGATCAAAGAGTGGGAGACGACGGAAGAGGGTTTCTGGTTTGTTCTTTATTTGTCATTGGGCGAGACCATGCCCGAGCTTGCCGCCATCGACGGTTGGCTCCGCGAGCATTTTGATGTCGTTCATGAAACGGGATCAAAGGTTGATGCGCCGCTGTTCCCGTTTCTTCATCTCTATCAGCTTAAGGCGAAACCGAAAGCGCCGTGATACGTCACGATCAGGCACTGATTTCCGCGAGGGGGGCGTCGGCATTCTCCTTCGTCGCCCAAGGTTCGAACTCTGCCCAATGACGAGCGAGAAAATCCGCCACGAGCGCCGACGAGAAAGAATCGTCGTCGGCAAAGAGAAACTCGACAACATCGAAGCGAGCATTGTTGGTTCGAAGTTTCTGACTGGAAGCGAGATGATCGATCGCCGCTAGGTTGAATGCCCCCTTCGGCCCCACCAAAACAAGCCGAAGCGCGAGATGCTCTTTCGTCATCAACCGAGCCCAAGCCAACCCAACCCCAGGGAGGCGACGCTTGACCGAATCGCGACTCTTCCAATCGAAGTTCCCGTGCGGACTGGCCTCGGCAAGGGCATCAAGTACGCGATCGAGCAGTTCGCCCGGCCAGCGGCGCGAACGTCCCGGCTTGAAGCCGGTCTTCGCGCGATGCCAAGTCTCGCCATCCGCCGTCCAAGGCTCGGCGGACGAAGGCTCGTCGATTCGCCGATCGACGAGCTTCGTGAAAGACTCGATCGCCTTCTCCAGAAATTCGAGAAATCCCTCGGTTTGAATCTCTTCCAATCGATGAACGCTGATCTCGACTTGCTGAAACAAGCTTCGAAGCTTTCGAACTCGTACCCGCGATTGCTTTCCGTACAGAGGAACCTCTTTCAGATCGTCAAGCGAGCCAAGCCCCAGTTGCGTCGAAAGCATCTCCTGTTTGAACGCGCCGCGGGCGGGTCGAAACTTGAGTCTTAAAAGCCACTCTTCGCCGGTCATGGCGTGGAGGAACCATCCATTCGCTTTGCGTGCTGCCGTCACTTCCACACATTGCCGATCATTCCATGTCACGGGCGCAAAGATGCCACGCTTCTCGATCTCGTCGATCAACCACGCCAGTGCGCGACCCTCCCACTTCGTCGCTTTTCCCCTAAGACTGACACGCTGCTCGGTGTGCCATCGTCGGCCATCAATCTCCCAAGGCATCTTGACATCTTGACCAAGATCGATCGGGCCAGTTGGTTCTGGGAGGCTTGTCGCCATCGGTTCTGCCACATCGCGCGGGCGGTACGGACCAACTTCTAAAACCGGAGCAAGCGCCCGAGCAGTGTGCGAGATCATCGATTTTGCGGTTCGCTTCTTTGGCACGGTCGCGACAAGATCTTCGGGTGTCCCGGCAAAGACGACGCGTCCCCCTTCGTCGCCGGCTTCGGGGCCCATGTCGATGACCCAGTCGGCTGTCTTAATCACATCGAGGTTGTGTTCGATCGTGACAACGGTGTTGCCCAGATCGACCAAGCGATGCAGCACGCGAAGAAGTTTGCGAAGATCATCAAAGTGCAAACCGGTGGTCGGCTCATCAAGAACATAGAGAGTCTTGCCGGTGTTCGGCCGAGCCAATTCTGCCGCGAGCTTCAGCCGCTGGGCTTCGCCTCCCGACAGCGTCGGTGCCGACTGTCCCAGCGGGATGTAATCGAGCCCGACATCCCGAAGCGTTTCTAACAAACGACGAAGGCGGGGAACGTTGGCGAAGAGTTCCAATGCCTCGGCTGCGGTCAGTTCGAGGACGTCGGCAATGGATTTTCCTTTGAAGGTGACCGCGAGTGTTTCAGGCGTGTAGCGTTTTCCCTGACATATATCGCAGGTGACCCAGACATCGGGCAGAAAGTGCATTTCGATTCGTTTGACGCCGGACCCTTCGCAAGCCTCGCATCGACCGCCGGGCCGATTGAAGCTGAACCAACCGGGTGTGTAGCCTCGGAGTTTCGCCTCGGGGAGTTGTGTGTAGAGATCTCGCACGAGATCGAAGATACCTGTGTACGTCGCGGGGCTGCTGGCGGGGGTATTGCCGATCGGCTGCTGATCGACGTTGATGACTTTGTCGATCTGCTCGATCCCGAGAATCGATTCGTGCAGGCCCGGCGATGTCTGGGCTCGGTGAAGCCTTCGAGCCAGGGCTGCCCAGAGGACATCATTGACAAGCGAACTCTTTCCACTTCCCGAGACGCCCGTCACGGCAACGAAGCAACCGAGCGGGATCGAAACATCAATCCCCTTGAGATTGTTGTGGGCCGCCCCCACCACTTGCAGTTGATTCTCGCCGACAGGTCGGCGGTTGTTGGGAACGACGATCGCCTCGATTCCCGCCAAATATCGGCCGGTCAAGGACGAGGGTCGGCGCTTCAACTGAGCGGGCGTCCCCTCCGCAGTCACCTGACCGCCGAGCCGGCCGGCTCCTGGTCCAAAATCGACAACATGGTCGGCCGCATCGATCACCTCGCGATCATGTTCGACGATGATCACCGTGTTGCCAAGATCGCGAAGTTTCAAAAGAGCGCCGAGAAGACGACCGTTATCGCGGGGATGGAGCCCGATGGTCGGTTCATCCAAAATATACAACACGCCGGTGAGCCCACTTCCTAATTGGCTCGCCAATCGGATTCGCTGAGCTTCGCCCCCCGAGAGGGTCGGCGTCGCTCGGCCCAGCGTGAGATAGTCGAGTCCGACATCAACGAGAAATTGAAGTCGCTGCGTGATCTCGCGCAAGAGCTCGCCGGCGATTTGGCGTTCGCTTCGATCGAGTTTCATCCCCTTGACCGAGGACAAACACTCGGCCAAAGGCAACTGGCACCACTGCACGATGGTTTGACCAGCAAGTTGCGTGGCCGACGGATATTCCTTCAGCCGAGAACCGTGACAGGTGGAGCAACCGACTTCCCCCAACATGTCCGACAGACGATGCCGATAGACCCAACTTACGCGGGTCGCTTCACTGATGGCGGGGAAAATCCCCTTGAACTGCACTTCGGTTCCCAGGCCGTCGTCGAGGATAATCCAATCGTCGCCGGTACCGTGAAAAAGGACGCGACGATCAGCAGCGGACAGATCTTCGAACGGGACATCAAGCGAGAACCCCGCATGTTTTGCGACCGCTTCGAGACCCGCGACCAGCGGGTTGGTGGGATCGTATAGCGACGGAAAATACGCGATCGCCCCTTCGCGAATCGAGAGGCCCGCACGTTCCATCACCGCGCCGCCGTCCGCGCCTGCCTGGGTGCCAAGCCCTTCGCATGCGGGGCACCAACCGATCGACGAATTGAACGAGAAGTGATTGGGTGTCAGTTCTTCAAAACTTCGTCCGCACCTGTCGCAGGCAAAATGCTGGCTGAAGCGATCTACCTTCCAGTGCTTCTCATCCTTGCTCTCGTCGACCTGAGCCGCATGCATGATCCCTCGACCCAGGTCAAGAGCCGACTCGACCGCCTCCGCAACGCGACCCCGTTGATTGGAACGAATCACCAGGCGATCAACCACCACTTCGACGCGATGCTTTCGCTTGCGATCGATCTTCGGCGGCGAAGCGATCTCGTAGCTGACATCGTCGACACGCATCCGTACGAACCCGGTCCGGGCGAGCTCTTGCCAAAGCGCTTCGTAACTCGACGTATCATCGCGTGAGATCGGCGCGAGGACGTAGACCTTCGTCCCCTCGGGGAGCGACATCAATTTGTCGATGATCTCATCGCTGGTCTGGGTGCCAATGGGAAGTTGGCATGCCGGGCAGTGAGGTTTGCCCAAGCGAGCAAGCAGAATCCGAAAATAGTCGTAAACCTCCGTCACCGTGCCGACGGTGGATCGGGGACTTTTGCTGGCTGACTTTTGTTCGATGCAGATGGCCGGCGAGAGGCCCGTGACCCGTTCGACTCTTGGCTTTTGCGTCTGGCCGAGGAATTGCCGAGCGTACGACGAAAGGGATTCGATGTAGCGTCTTTGTCCCTCGGCATAAAGCGTATCAATCGCCAACGACGTCTTGCCGCTTCCCGATGGACCACAAAAAATCGTCGTTTGCCTGAGAGGGATCTCGAGCGTCACGTCGCGGAGATTGTGCTCGCGTGCTCCTTCCACTCGCAAGTGGGTGGGAAGTTTCGACGTCTTCGGGACGAGTCCCTTCTTTCCAACTTTAGAAGTCGTCTTTGCTTTCGTCGGTGCGAGAAACGCTTGCAGCGCTCGGCCCGTATGGCTGGCGGAAGTTTTTGCGATCTCTTCGGGCGTACCAACCGCGACAAGTGTCCCGCCGCCGACCCCACCTTCGGGCCCCAGATCGATGACCCAGTCGGCCGTCTTAATGACGTCGAGATTGTGTTCGATCACCACCACCGAGTTCCCACGATCGACCAACCCGTGCAGAACACGGAGCAGCTTGGCGATGTCATCGAAGTGGAGCCCCGTGGTCGGCTCATCAAGTATGTAAAGTGTTCGACCGGTCTCTCGGCGGGCGAGTTCCTTGGCAAGCTTGATCCGCTGGGCTTCGCCCCCCGAGAGGGTCGGCGACGGTTGACCCAGCTTGATGTAGTCCATCCCCACATCGCAAAGCGTCTGCAGAATGCCATGGATCGCGGGGATGTTGGCGAAATGTTCGACAGCCTCGGCCAGATCCATCTCGAGAACTTCGTGAATGCTCTTATCTTTGAAGCGGATTTGGAGTGTCTCGCGATTGAACCGGCGGCCATCGCAAACAGGGCACGTCATCCAGACATCGGCCAGGAAATCCATGTCGAGGCGAATAGAGCCGTTCCCCTCACAGTTTTCGCATCGGCCGCCCGCCACGTTGAAGCTGAATCGGCCTGGCTTGTAGCCTCGAGTCTTCGCTTCGGGCAACTTCGTATAGAGGTCGCGAATCAGATCGAACACTTTCACATACGTGGCAGGATTCGAGCGAGGTGTCCGCCCGATCGGTGACTGGTCGATGTCAATGACTTTGTCGAGATGCTCGATTCCGACGATCCGGTCATGCTCGCCCGGGATCGATTGCGCCCCATTGAGATCGCGGGACAGCGCCTCGCGAAGGATATCATTGACCAGCGAACTCTTTCCGCTCCCCGAAACACCGGTGACGGCAACGAATCGTCCCAGCGGAAAATAAACGTCGATTCCCTTCAAGTTGTTGTGCCGAGCGCCGAGAACCCCCAACCAAGGATTGCTGACAGGATCGGGGGCAAGGGGAGAGATCGCCCCACGGGGTTTGTAAGGTCTCGGCATAAGGCGGCTTTACCCATCCTTGAAACGAGCGTTCACAGGAGACGATCCGCAAACAATATGATGACGCATTGTACGCCCTTGCCCTGCCGTCGGCCGAAGTGTCGGATCTCGACACCTGTCGGCAAGGTTTAATGCCTCTTCTCGCATTCCCGAAGATGACTCGTCTCAAGACATCAGTCTTGCGGACTGGCCCGGTCGTCCACGATGTGTCGTACAAACGGGTCAACAATCGTCAGAATTCATCCGCGACCGATCAGACAGGTGCGGATCGAAATGGAACGCTGCCGATGATGGGGGTGTTCGCAATACGCGAACATGTTCCTCTCGACCCCAAAGAAGGAGTCCGCTGATCGTGGTTGTTCGATACGTTCGACCCGGGCAGCGGCTGGCTTTACGGAACGTCCTCTTCGCTTGTGGGAGTCGCAGCGGTTGATCAGACCTGAAGAGACGGCCCCAAACTCTGGGTAGCCGGCGGCTCGGGAGGTGCAACCGCACGCAGGCGTGCGGGCAGCCCCAGGCTTCGAACCTCGACCCCCACCTGGGGACGCAAGGGACGGAGCACCAGGGGCTGGAGACGGGCCTGCCCTTCTCTGCGATCCTAGCTTCGCGGGTGGCTCCATTGATGACGTCCGAGCCCAGCCGGCTATATTCGGTTCGGGGTCAGATCCTCTGCTCAGGATCTGACCCCGATTCCGTTTCTTGGCATCAACCACAAACCATTTATAATGAATGACTTACGCACCATAACGCTGAACGAACAGGCGGGCGGTTGGTCCCATCCTGCCAATTCTGGACAGTTTCCCTTGAACCGATGACCTGATCGGATTAAGCTCTATTGAGACACAGTCTCAGAGACCCAGTCTCAATATCGCGGGATGGTGATGATGTCGACCGAGCCGGTTTTGATCGCTGCCCTTCCAGGCAAATCCGACAACGATCGGCTCGCCCTGTTTCTGAATCCTGGGTCGGCATCGGGAACTCTTGCTCTTTGTCAGCAGAGTTGGGCCGACGGTATTGGTTGGTTCACCCAGAGCAAGGTCGATGTGGACGCTAGCCAGGTCGGTTCCCTTCGGCAAGCACTCGGCCAAGGGGGAACAAGCCGATCGCTCGGGCAGGTAGCGTCTCGGCCCACCTCCCATCCTACCCTGCGGGTTGTGGGATAATTGTTTGGCGTTCTTCGAAAGCCGACGTCGCGCGGAAGGACTCTTTCCCCTCTTCTCTTGGACGGCCGCCATCGAATTCCGTCATGAAATCAACCCATTCTGCCCAATCCTCGTATTGGCCGCCTAAATCCTGAAGATCTTTCCTTTCGCGTTATGCCGATTGAAGCGGTTGGTGCGTTTTAGCCGATTCTTCCAACGAGGGCACCCGCGCCCCGGGGCTTGCGCTTTGGTTCGGATGATCGAACTCAAAGGACGGGCCTCTCTGGATCGCGGAGGATGGAGTGACGCCATGGGTCAGGTGGAATTGAATAACCGCCGACATTCCGCCATCCGCCAACCACGGCGGAAACGACGGGCGCTGGCCACATTAGGAGTGGGGTTCATTTTCCTCGCTTCGACAGGCCCGGCCATTGGACAAGATAGAACCGTCACCTCTTCAACACGGAACCCCTTTGATGGGATGATTCACGCCAGTGCGACAAGTTTTGTCGATGGGCCGACCTCGCAGACACGACACGCTCGTTATGACACCGTTGATTCGCCTCTCCCCGCGTTTCGAATCCCTCTTCATTCGTCGGCTCGACCGATTCGCATCGATGAAAACGTGATACAGGCCGGCGCAAAGAGCGTTGCTTCAGACAACGTGCCCGCTCCGCTCGCCACGACAGGTCAACGGATGGTGCCGGGCGGCAGCATCGTGAAAGTCTCCGATGCACCCCACGTCGGCACCGCTCCCCTTTTGGTTCCGACAAACCCTGTCGAAAAAGATGTGGAACCACTTCCTTGGCCGGCAGAGGCGAAGAAAGCCAACGTAGAGATTGAGAATCCGACGTTGCCGACGAAATCGTTGTCGACAAGTCTGCCGAAACCGACTTCACCCGCGCAGAAGCCGACACGCGAGGAGAGCTCATCGCGCTGGCCGACGCTTATCTACCGGTCCACCGCTGTCATCCTTGCGGTTCCCGACGATCTGGTGAACTCTGTTTGGACGGTTCGATTGAAGAAACTATCCGGCGTGGGAACTGGCGCCGAGCTTGCCGCGCCCGTCGAGCAGGGGAAGGCCAGTTTCCGTGGTCTGACCGAGGGAGCATTCGACGTCGAGTATGTCGGCGGGACAAAAGAGTCGGGCCGACGACGAATCATGATCGAGCTGGAACCGCCACCCGAGCCAATCTCATTTTCACTGCCGGAAAAGATATCTGAACTTCGTTCGCCGGTCGCCGTCACGGATGAAGGGCTAGTGCAAGAGATTGAAGTGATTTGGGATCGTCTGGAACGGGGGGCAACGTTTTCATCGCTTCGTCGATTCCAAGAGATCGTTGAAAGTTACGCGAAGATCGCTGGCCCCGATCAGGAAATGTTCGACATCATTCGCGTCATGAGCGGACAAGTATCTCTTGAAACGCTGGAGAAGTCGGGTCGGTGCACACGGGAGAACCTCGCGAAGATATGGGCGGATCAGCTCGGGCACCGGGCCGACCTTGCCAATGCGTTGTTCGGCATCGGTCGCGCCTATGAGATGATCGAGAGCGATCCGCGCCCGACGCTGGCCGAGGCGGGTCGCATGGCGGAGGTCTGTTATCAGACGGCCCATCTGCTTGATGGTTCGCTTCCTGGGCCGCTCCGCGATCTCGGATTGCGATTGCAAGATCGCGGGCTCGACCAAGATGCCGGTGATTGCTTTGAGGAAGCCGCTCGGTCGGCCCCCGATGCAGAAACACTCCTCTCGCTCGGTCAGTGGTATCTTCAACGTCAGCGTAAGCGTGAAGCGACGGCGGCTTTTGAAGAAGCTCATCGCCTTGATCCGACCTTCCTCCCCGCGCTTCTCGAACGGGCGCGCTGGTCGGTCGTTCCCGCGACCGGGGCGATCTATCCTTCGGAACTCCATGAATTGACACAGGGCCTCGAGCAATTGGCCGGTTCGAAAGATGTTTCGCCTGCCGACCGCCGATGGGCTCTGCAACAAAGTCAGCGTCTGGCATGGATGGAAAGAGAAGCAGAGGACAACCTTGCCGGCGTCAGTGTCCGAAGACTGTCGAGCAAGAGTCGCACCGCCATTCCGCATGCAGAATCGAATTCTCTGATCTCGTCGATCGTCGCACGTAGATCGACCGACGCTCCGCGATCCATTCCAAAGGCGTCCTCTTCATCGAAGATGGTCTCTCAGGCATTGGCACGAGGGAAATCAACGGAGTCGGTTTCCGTTCGACCCGTCGCTTCGCAAGACGCACGAGGCAATTTGCCGAGCGTGGTCCCGTCGGGGGGCTTAATGAGTCCTCCACCGACCAACTCCATCGAACCACCTCCGCCGGCATCGATCGCCATCCCACGAGCGAACGACGCGACCTCGACGAATCCTCGAAGCAACCTCGGCCCGATGCGAATCCCGCAAGCGGTCCCTCGCGACAGGTCACCGCTCGCCGAAGGAGCACAACCATGAAGAATTTGATTCCTTCGGTGAGAAGGGCGTCTTGGGGAAGCATCGTTCTTCTGGCGACTCTCGCCGCGACATCCCTTTTGGGATGCAACGGCCGGCGTGGATGGAAAACCGCTTCCACAGAGTCTGCTCGCGCCGTCTATCCCATGACCACGATAAGCAACGCGCGAACCATCCCATCGGCACAGGATCCTTCCTATCCGGAACTTCCGCCCCCCGAGGCGCTCAAGTCACATCCGGATGGCACGATGCGGTCGGTTCCGTATCAACCATCAACCGTTCGAGACGATCAGAAGCGACCGCGTGATCCTGCATCGGCCGACATGCTTTCCAAGGAGGGACTTGGAAAGGATGACGTGGCCTTGCTGCAACCTCCGCCGGATGATGAGAAGAAGGAGACGCTTCGAAAAGGTAGCGATGAACAGCCTCTCGAAGCTGCTAAGGCAAACGCGATCCCAGACCAACCTCGACCCAGCAACGATGCATCGTCCGCTGAAGGGCCCGGAGTCCCACGAACAGAAGCGAAGCCGCCACGAGTGGTGGATGGAAGTTATCGCCTTGCGGTGGGGGATGATCTCGACTTGGTTTTCGTCGAGTCCTGGGCAAAGGGGACAGAGTACCGCTTGCTGCCAGGCGATCAGATTCGTGTCGAGTTCGTCCTGCGCGCGGATGCGGCGGGGACGAGTAAATCACCCCTTGATCGAACGGTTCGGCTTCAGCCGGACGGCATGATTTCGCTTCCGTATGTCGGCGTGGTCAGCGCCGTCGGGACGACGATTCGCGAGTTGAGCCAACAACTGACGGGGCTTTATCAAGACTTGTACGTGAATCCCAACATTCTTGTTTCTCTCGTCACCACCGGAGGTGGGCTCGAAGAACTTCAACGAGCACTCGCCAGCGCGGGTGGTCGAACGACGCGGATCGCTCCCGATGGGGCGATCATGGTTCCGTTTCTCGGGGCGGTCAAAGCCGAGAACCTCGATATCGGTGAGCTTGAAGATGAGCTGAATGAACGTTTTCGCCGGGCCGCTCCCGGTTTTGGTGTGATGGTTCGGCTCGCGGGCCGACCGTAAAGAGTTTGGTCTGTTGCGAAAACTGTTACTGGGCCGACAAGAGGTTGGCCCCGTTGGAAGGAAGGATTCCAGAGATGCAGAGCGAGATGCCTCGACGATCGCTTCGATCTCGACAATTCTTTCGCGCTTTCTTCGCCCACCGGAGCTGGCTCCTCTTCCTGCTCTTGTCGGGCGCCGGCGCGGGAGCTGCCATCAGCTACATGCAAGAGCGCGTATATCTTGGCCGACTCGAACTGGCCAGCGCCGTCGAAGGAGCACCCACGCGCGTTCTCCTGCCCGACAACGCTCGGCTTTGGCAACTCGTTTACAGCGCGTCCAATTTGAATCTGTTGACCGAGGGGGCCGACGAAACCAGTGCCGCTTTCGATCGCGTGAATCGATCGATTCAACTCGCTCCGGTCTCGGCGCAGACCGCTGGAAGCAGCGTATGGTCACTGCAAATCGAGGTTCCGGCGCCATCGGTCATTGCGGCGCGTGAACGACTCGATCGTTATGCGGCCCGCATCGACAGCGAATTCCGCGAGCGAGTTCTGCTGGTTCGCCGGCAACGACCGATGATGCCTGTTGCCGTCCGACGGACCGACACCGATCAGACCGCCACGAGAACACCCGCCGTTGATTCATCTGTTCAGCGAACCGCTCATGCCCCCGATGCCGACGCGACATCGTCGGAAGCAGATCAGGCACCATTGCTGCCCAATAAGGATCAGAACAAGCAAGCGGTCAGTCTCGCTCAAGAGCTAAACGTTTCCGTTGAACAGTTGCCGCTCGTGATCGATCAGTTCGAAAGATCGATCGAAGACCGAGTCGAGCAACTTCATGATCGCGAGTCGAAAATCGCGCGGGCAATGGAGACGATCAATCAAGCGGAAGCGAATCCGCTGGCGGTCAATCCGCCTGCAGAAATCGAGGCGAGCTATCCTGAGATCACGTCGCTTCGATCGCGCCGGCAACAGCTCTTGAGTGAGCGAGGACGTTTATCCGCGTACTTAAAGCCCGCTCATCCGGAGTTTCAAGCTCTCGATCGCGACTTGAAGGATGTCGAGAGCGCTCTGCGTGAAGCACATCAAGGCGTGATCACCGTGCTTCGACAGAATGTGGCCCGGTGGGATGTTGAAATCAAGAGCCTGCGGGAGTCGATCGTCGCCGACCGCGAGCGATTGGCCGCCGTGTCGACATTGGTAGGGCGACCCGCAACCTCGTCGCGCGAACGAACACGCCCCGCCGACG
>JAIELF010000011.1 GCA_019753235.1 bacterium | reverse complement strand
CGCTGTCGTACACGAACCTCTACAACGACGGCGTTTCCGGCGGAGCTTTCTTCGTCAGTTACTTTGTGAATCCGAAGGTCATCCAGGATGCCCAGACCGAGATGGGTTTCCAGCCCTCGCAGCAGCGGCCTGACATTCTTACCGAGCGAATGTCCGCCTTGGCAATGGCGCTTCAGACCGCCATTCAAAGACGCGATGAAGCGACCGCCCAAGCGCGTCTCGAAAGCGAACGAGCCAAAGCCGCCACCACCATTTCGACCCAACTGCAGTTCCTTTCACAAGAGCTGCAAAACAAGCGACGCCAATTGGAAGTCTCGGTCGAGAAGCTCGCCCAGATCGACGTCCTTCCGCAAACCGGAACGCAAGTCGAAGAACTCAATAAACCGGGCCCTGGCTTGCAGGTCGCCCCGTCGTTGCCTCTTAACTTGGTCCTCGGAGGTCTGGTCGGAATGTTGATGGGGTTCGCGATCGGCTACTTGATCGATCGAAGCGATCGGAGTTTCCGATCGGCAGACGAAATCCGCAAGTCGCTCGGATTGCCGGTGGTGGGACACATTCCCGTCTTCTTCCCCCGAGCGGAGGAAGAAGCCGAGGTCGATCAGCCTGCTGACGCCATCAACCTCGACAAGATGATCTGCTCCTATGCCGATCCCGACAGCTTGGCTGCCGAGGCCTACCGTGCGGTTCGAACCAACCTCTTCTTCAGCACGCACGGCGAAAGTCACAAGGTGATTCAAGTCACCAGCCCTTCCACGAATGACGGCAAGTCGACGTTGGCCGCAAACCTGGCCGTTTCGCTCGCGCAGTCGGGTGTGAAGGTATTGCTCGTCGATGCCGACCTTCGCCGACCGAAGGTACATGTGAACTTCGGCATTGATAAGGGGACGGGGCTCTCGAATCTGATTCGCGGCACGATCGAACTCCCCGAGGCGATCCATCGCAGCGCGATCGAGAATCTGGATCTGATGCCGGCCGGCCCGAGGCCCCGCAATCCAAGCGAGTTGCTGGCGCTGCCCCGATTCAAGGAACTCCTGGCCACGCTCCGGGATCGCTACGATTTCGTGATCATCGATTCGCCCCCCATCTTAGCGGTGACCGACCCAGGGGCGGTCGCGGTCCGAGCCGACGGCGTCCTGCTGGCGCTACAGATTCGACGAAAGGTTCGGCCCTCGGCCGAGCGAGCCGTCGAGATCCTTCACGAACTGGGGGCCAACATCCTGGGGGTCGTCGTCAATGGCGTCGGCTGGCGACGCGCCTTTGCCTATCGCGACGGGGGCGATTTCGGATCCGGCTCGCGCTTCTATAAGTACAACGAAGATTTCCGCGGCTCGTATCTCTTGGGAGATAACTACGCTTACAGCACCGCGGGGATCGAACAGCACGAACAGGCGACCGAATTGGTCGACATCGAAAAGAACGGCAGTTCGCCCCGAGGTTAAAGACCTCGGTCAGAATTCCGTTCGGGGCGGGCCTCCAACCGTGTTTTTGTTGGAAAGACCCGAAGGTCCGACGGCCCGGGGGGAAGGCTGGGTGATCGCTCCCAAAGCAGAACCGCAAGGTTCTCGATCGCTCGGCACAATCGTCTGGTCAACGCAAGGGTCGAACGCGTAAGATAAGGGCGTCATATCTCACGAAGGATCGGTGCCACAGGCCCAGGACGGGCAATTCCCAGGCGATCCCTGGTCGAACGTGCGGGTATGGCGTCGCGCTGGTCGCCACCGAGATTGTCCGAGGGGGAACTGTTTTGGCTACACAACTCACCACACCAAGCGCGACGTCGCTGGTGACCACCGATGATGAGGCAGCACCGCCTGCGTCGGCACCCAATTATTTGGCGGCCATCGTTGTCGGCGCGATCTTGCTCGTCGCCCATTTTCCGATGCTGTTTCAATTGGGCAAAGACCTCTGGTCTCGCGAGCACTACCAGTTTTACCCGTTCCTGATTCCGGCTTCGGGCTTCCTGATGTGGGAAGGATTCAGCCGATTGAAGGGACCGGTTAAGTCGGGCAATCAGATCCTCTGCTTCATTTTGGCGCTGATATCGGGATTTCTGCTGGTCCTATCATCGTTGATCGGATCGGGAACGATGGCCGCCTTGGCCACGCTTCTGACCATTGCCACCGCCATCTACGGTATCGGCGGGTGGAGCCTCTTCCGCGAACTGTTTCCGGGATGGGTCATTCTCTTCTTAGCCGTCCCGCCTCCGTTTAAGCTCGATGAACAACTCATCACCACCCTTCAACTCTGGGTCGCCAAAGCCAACGGCATGGTGCTCGACATCTGGCCCGTCGAACACATCGTACAAGGGGCAAAGGTTCTTATCCCCGGGCGAGAGTTGATGGTCGAGGAAGCATGCAGTGGTATTCACTCGCTCTTCTCGACGCTGTTTTGTGCTCTCGGATTGGCCCTGTGGGCTCGACGTGGTGTCATCCACACCATCGCTCTCCTCGCGATTTCGGTCTACTTCGTACTTCTGGGCAACTTGTTGCGGATCATCTCGATCGTGCTCGCCGAGGTACGTTTCGGCTACGACTTGGCTTCTCAGCCGCAACACGAGATTCTGAGTATGTTAATTTTCATCGGCTTGCTGGGACTGGTCTTCAGCACCGATCGTTTGCTTCTCTTCTTTTCGCCTTGGGCCGCGCATGCAGCCGAGGCCGCTTCGAACAAAGCCCGAGCGACCGGCGGCTCCATCCTCAGCCTGATCCCTGATCTCCCTCGGTCGTGGGTTTCCTCGTGGGCGATCGGCCTATTGTTTGCCCTGATCGCCATGTTTCAGTTCTGGATCGTCGGACGCGACATCGCGAGCAGTTCTTTCAATCGACCCAACATCGACATTGCCGAGATCGGCCTGAACGGATTCCCCGAACGGATTCTCGGCTCGAGCCGAATGCAATTCATGAAAGAGAAACGGGACGTCAAGAATATCAACGGCGAGAACTCGCAGACGTGGTCCTTCGCATTCGCAAACAAGTATGAATCGACCGTCTCGCTCGATTACACGTTTACCGGCTGGCACGATCTGACGGTTTGCTATCGCAACAACGGATGGAGCATCGACAAGCGAGCCACCGAAGGCCGAATGGACAATGGTGTCGCCAAAGAGCCATACATCCGCCTCGACATGAGCAAACGCCACACCGGGCAAAAGGGCTTGGTCTTCTTCAGCCTATTTGACGAGGGTGGCCAAAGGCTGGACCCACCTTCCCGAAGCACCAAGCTTTGGCAAGAGCGTCTGGACGTCATCATGAATCGAATCTACGGCCGAAGTGTTTCCGGCATGACGGCGCCGACCTATCAGGTGCAGGTGGTGATCTCCTCTTTTGCCGAGCTTTCCGAACAAGAGAAGGCTCTTGCCGAGCAGTTTTTCCGCGAGATCGAAGGCCAGATGAAAGTCTTGGTCGAGAAGTATCGCAAAGAAAAGCCGAAATCTGACGCGCCGACCGCTCCTGTGGACGGGGTCGATGACATCCTCAAAGCCAAGGAGGAGACATAGCCATGTCGACCGGACCATCAGGGGGTAAAAATCGGAAGCAAGCGCCCGGATTCCTCGGGGCGGTGACCCATTTTCTTTCCACACCCTCTCGGCTTCTCGCTCAGCGGGCCGAGCGAAACAAACAAAGACGCGATCGAAACCGCGCCGACAACATCCCAAAAATGACTCTGGGACAGTCGATCATCAGCACGCTGATGTTCCCGTTCGTAGCGACGGGCGAGTTTCTGGGGACGATGTTCTCGGGGATCGGCCGATACGCGACGACCCGCAACGGTCTCTTCTTAATCCAGGGAATCCCAGCCATCCTCGTGATCGCAGGATCGCTGGCCGTCGGCATCATCGCCTTCAGCACCAGTTTGCGAAAGCCCGAGCTGGTCAAGCACTTCAAGGATGAAGGCGACGCCGCGATGAAGCAGGTCTCGAAGGAGACCGAGGACGAGAAGAAACGGGACAAGATGCTCAAGCGAGCACTCTTGTGCTACGAGCGATGGATGATGCTCGACGAAACGGATCCTGAAGCGAAGTTCAACCATGCCCGGGCGTCCTTCGAAACCAAGAATCCGATGGCGATGCAGACAGCCTTGGCGGAAATGACCCAGCTTGCTCCGCAGAATCGCCCCGGCGGATTTGAACGAGCTCACCAATGGCTGGCGAACTATTATCTGACTCAATTGCAACAAGCCAAGGATCCGCAAGCGATGAAGCAGTTCCGCGATCTTGCGGAAGTCCATCTCATGCGAGTGCTCATTGCCGATAAAGATGACTACTTCTCCCACACGCAACTCGCCAATCTGTACATTCAGCAGGGACGCCTGGAGAAAGCAGAAAAGCATTTGCTCGTCGCCGTGGTAATCGACAAGCGGGCACTCGCCGATCTATCGAAGCTTTATTCGCGAATGAACCAAAAAGAAAAAGCCGATACCTACGCACAGCAGGCGATGGCGTACTTTCAATCACTGGTCGATGCCGATCCCGACAACCTCGACTACCGTTTCATCCTGGCGGACCAGTACATGGTTCGGAAGGACTTCCAAGGGGCAGTCAATCTTCTCGAAGATGGGATCAAGCTGAACCGTGATCCGAAGATCAACAAGAAGGTGTCCCAGCTTCTTCTGGAAGCGATGCAGGATATCCCAACCGAAGAGTTCGAGAAACGACTCGAGTTCTTCGACAAAGCGATTTCCATCGACCCTCAGAATCAGGATGCGTTCCGGTACATTCTTTATTACCTCACGCAGTCCAACCCCATCGCACAGATGGCCCAGGACCGCATCGATACGGCACTGGCCTCTTCCAACAGTCCGACGCTTCACGTCCTTCTTTCCGATCACTTTCTGAAGGAAGGGAAGCCGGAACTCGCCCGCAAGCATCTCGAAGCGGTCCTTCGAACAGAGCCGAGTTTCTTAGCCGCCCTTAATAACCTGGCCAACGTCTATGCGATGATTAAGCCCCCCGACTATGACCGGGCCCTTGAGTACATCAACACTTGCTTGAAGTATTCGCAGGAACAAAAGCTAGGCGATGACAGTCTCGGCTTCTTTTACGATACACGCGGGCAGATCTACACCATGAGGCGACAATGGAGAGAGGCCGTTGCCGACTTGGAAAAGGCGGTCGGGTACGGACTCAACTCAAACGTCGCAACGCATAACGCCCTCTTGCGATGCTATCAAGAACTCAACAAGAGAGATCTTGCCGACGAAGAGATCCGCATCATCGCAAAGCTCAAAGAAGTTCAAGCCGAACAGGACAAGGCGGGTAAGGGTGTTAAAGCCCCGTAGTTTTTCATTGATGACGAAAGATGGTTTGCTCACGTTTCGGCCTTTGCCGGCGCGTGAGCTTTCTGCTTCGCAAACCCCTCAACTCCCCAACAGATGAGCGCGCCGAACAGAACCCCTAAGCCGTCGGCCAACAGATCCAACCATTCGCCATCGCGCCAACCGGTGATCGACTGAACGATCTCCGTCACGACCGCGAACACCAGACACCAAAAGACCTCCAAACGAGGGAACCGCCCCCAAGAGCGACGCGACCAGACGGAGATCACTAGCAGGGCCGCGAAAGAGCCGGCATGCAGGATCTTGTCTTTGGGGATGATGCCGGGCGTCAGGTCGTCGACCCCCTCCAGCCAATCGGGCAGAAACTCGGACGGCACCAAGAGCGCCGTCGACATGAACAGAAAATAGGCCCACCAACCTGCCGACCTGACCCAAGACGAATCGCTGTCGAATGTCATGGAATG
The DNA here is from genome assembly GCA_019753235.1 of bacterium. Lineage (GTDB taxonomy): Bacteria > Planctomycetota > Planctomycetia > Kolteriales > Kolteriaceae > JAIELF01. Next base: position 271,044 of record JAIELF010000011.1, on the reverse strand, counting down.
ATTCCTGTCGGGCTTCATGGCCTGAGGGGGGATGTCTCATCTCGCGAGGAACCCGTATGAGAAATCTCACCTCGCGAGTCGGCGGCCAACGAACTCGATCGAACAAGACAGGCCGCCCAAGCGTCATACGAAAGTAAACAGCCGGCGAACTCCGCCGGCCCATGAACCGATTTGTGGAAGGATATCGCGCGTGCAGCATCTGATCACCGGCGGCGCGGGATTCATCGGTTCGCACCTCGCTCGGCTGCTCGTCGAACGAGGCGAGAATGTCGTTGTTCTCGATAATCTCTCCACCGGGCGTTTCGAGAACATTAGGCCACTGGTGGGTCGGCCCAATTTCACGTATCTCATTGCGGATCTTGCCGACGAAGCCATCACCAACCGAGCGATCGAACAAGCCGATACCATTTTTCATTTAGCCGCCGCCGTGGGCGTGCAGCTCATCGTGGATGATCCGGTTCGCACGATTGAAACCAATATTGAAGGAGCCGCCCGCGTTCTTCGGTTGGCGGCTCGATGGGGAAAGCGTGTTCTCGTCACCAGCACTTCGGAAGTTTACGGGAAAGGAGTCGCCGTCCCGTTTCGTGAGGACGATGACGTTCTCTACGGTCCGACATCACGATCCCGCTGGAGCTACGCGTTCTCGAAAGCGGTCGATGAGTTTTTAGCCCTGGCGTATCACCAGACCCAGGGCTTGCCCGCCGTCGTGGTTCGGCTCTTCAATACGGTCGGTCCCGGACAAGTCGGTCACTATGGAATGGTAGTTCCACGGTTCATCGATCAAGCTCTCGCGGGGGGGCCGATCACGGTTTTCGGCGACGGCGAGCAATCGCGTTGCTTTTGTCATGTGCAAGACATCGTGCCGGCACTTGCCCAATTGGCACAGACGCCGGCCGCCTGGGGGCAAGTTGTCAATCTCGGCAGCACCGAAGAGATAAGCGTTCGGCAACTGGCCGAGCGCATCGCCGACAAGATCAATCCCTCGTGCGAGATTCGTTCGATCCCGTATGATCAAGCGTATAAACCAGGCTTCGAGGACATGCGCCGGCGAGTTCCTAGTCTGGAGAAGGCGGAACGACTTATCGGCTATCGCGCGAGACATGGACTCGATCAGATCCTAGATGACATGATCGCCTGGCAGCAAGAGCACCGGGCCCATCCGGAGGAGAGGTGACTCATGAAGGTGCTCGTCGTGGGTGGAGCAGGATACATCGGCTCTCACACGGTTCGTCTTCTGCAGAAGGAAGGTCACCAGCCGATCATTCTCGACAATCTTTGTGCCGGCCACGAGGAAGCGGCTCGCCGATTGAAGGTCCCTTTTGAAAAGGGGGATCTCGGGGATATTCCCCGTGTGAAAGGGGTTCTTGCCGACCATCGGCCCGAAGTCGTGATGCACTTTGCCGCCTTCGCGCTCGTGGGTGAATCAGTGACGCAGCCGAAAAAGTATTACCACAACAACGTCGTCAGCACGCTGAATCTTCTCGACGCGATGAATGATGCCGGCATTAAGAAGTTCATTTTCTCGTCAACGTGTGCCACGTATGGCAATCCCCAAAGGCCCGCGCTGGATGAAACACATCCGCAGAAGCCAATCAATCCCTATGGATGGTCGAAGTGGATGGTCGAGCAGATCCTGCGAGATTATGACCGCGCGTATGAGATGAAGCACGTGGCACTTCGCTACTTCAATGCGGCCGGCGGCAGCCCCGATGGATTGATTGGTGAAGATCATGATCCGGAAACGCATCTCATCCCCGTGGCGCTGCAAGCCGTGATCGGGAAGCGGCCCGGCGTGACGGTTTTTGGTACTGATTACGACACGCCCGATGGTACGTGTGTCCGCGACTACATCCATGTCGACGACCTTGCCAAAGCACACATCCTCGCCATCGAGCACCTGAACGGTGGCGGCGAATCGAAGATGCTGAACTGCGGCACCGGAAAAGGCCACTCGGTCAAAGAGGTTCTCGATACGGTCGAGCGCGTCACGGGAAGAAAGCTGAACGTGACGTATGGCCCGCGTCGCGAGGGAGATCCGCCTGTTTTGGTGGCGGTTGCCGATCAAATACGAACGCTGTTCGGTTGGAAACCCCAATACACTGAACTCGAACCGATCGTTCGGACCGCGTGGACATGGTTCGAAAAAGGTGGGACGTATCGACCCAGCTAGAAGCCCCGGGGCCTATCGAATGAGAGATGATCTCTGGTAAGAGAGATCGTTAAAAAAGATCGCAGATGAGGTTTCTTCGTGGCAACGATTCTGGTGACCGGAACCGCCGGCTTTATCGGCTTCCATCTGACCCGCCGACTCTTGGCCGACGGCCATCGTGTCCTGGGTCTGGACAATGTCAACGACTATTACTCGCCCACGTTGAAGCGAGACCGACTCCAACAGATCCCAAAAAGTGATCGCTTTCATTTTCTGGAAGCCGACCTCGTCGACCGCGACGCCATTGCTCAGCTCTTTGCGGAGCCTATCGACGCGGTCGCGCACTTGGCCGCACAAGCGGGGGTTCGTTACTCGATCGAGAATCCCCAAGCGTACATTCAATCGAACATCGTCGGCTTCACGAACATCCTTGAGGCATGTCGGCATCATCAAACCAAACATTTGGTGTATGCCTCCTCGAGTTCGGTCTATGGCGCGACGGGACAGGCCCCTTTTTCCGAGCATCGGCCGGCCGACCATCCGGTGAGTCTTTATGCAGCCACGAAACGATCCAACGAATTGATGGCCCACACTTACAGCCATCTCTACGGACTGCCGACAACGGGCTTGCGATTCTTCACCGTTTATGGTCCTTGGGGCCGACCCGATATGGCTCTATTTCTTTTCACCGATGCCATTCTTCAGGGTAAGCCGATCAAGGTTTTCAATCATGGGAAGATGCAGCGTGATTTCACTTATGTCGACGACATCGTCGAAGGGATCGTCCGAGTGATTCATCATCCACCGTCAGCGGACCCTGCTTGGGATCGAAGTCTGGCGGACCCAGCGACAAGCTACGCGCCGCATCGCGTTTACAACATCGGCAACAGCAACCCGGTGGAGCTGATGGATTTCATCGAGATCCTCGAGCGCGCGATTGGAAAGCCCGCGATCAAGGAAATGCTTCCGTTTCAACCAGGCGATGTGCCGGCCACACATGCGGACATGACCGATCTTGAGCGCGATGTCGATTTCAGGCCGAGAACCACGCTGGAAGACGGCATTCAGCAATTCGTCGCGTGGTATCGACAGTACTACGGCAAGGCGTGATCGGCCGATCTCGCTATTCCTTTGGCCGTAATATTACTTTCCCGATCGATCGACGATCCGTAATCCAGTTCTGAGCGCCCGCTGCTTGATTCAGCGGAAACGTTCGACCGACGACGGGCTTTAACTTGCCGGCATGCCAAGCAGGAAACATCGCCGACGTTGCCCTGGTCATCGCTTCGCGATCGGCGGTGTAGCGACCGAGATGAAAACCGACGATGCTTTTGTTGCGAAACAGGAGATCGATAGGATCGGTTCGACCCGCGACGCCGCTTGCACAACCAAACACGACGAGTCGACCCATCGTTCCCAGAGCCTGCTGACTCTTTTCATAGACTTCACCGCCCACCGATTCGAGGACGACGTCGATCCCCTTGCCTCGCGAGACCTCCTTGGCAACGTCAAGGAAATCCGTCGTGCGGTAGTTCACCAGATGATCCGCTCCGAGCTTTTGACAAACCGCCAGCTTTTCCTCGCTCGACGCGGTGGCAATAACTGTCGCGCCCGCGATCTTCGCGAGTTGGATTGCCGCGGTTCCGACACCGCCTGCTGCTGCGTGGATCAGCACGATCTGGCCAGCGGCCAATCGTCCGCAATCGTGCAAACAGAAGTACGCGGTGAGATACTGTGCCGGGAAGGCAGCTCCCTCATCGAACGAAACCGTGTCGGGAAGTGGGATGACTCGCGAGGCGGGGACACAGACAAATTGCGCGTAGCTGCCGATCCCGGTCATGGCCACCACGCGTTGACCCACGGCCAGATGCAAGACCTTTTCGCCGACGGCGGCGATATGGCCCGCCGCTTCGAAGCCCGGAATGAAAGGAGGCTTGGGGCCTCCCAGATAGAGCCCTCGCCGCATCATGATGTCGGCATAATTAAGCCCTGCCGACTCGACCTCGATCAGGACATCGTCAGGCCCCGGGACCGGTGTCGGCACTTCTATCAACTGCAGCGTCTCTGGCCCGCCGACTCCCTGCACTTCGATCGCCTTCATCCGCGCCCCCCTCCCCGGTTCGATTCGAGCCCATGATTCATTCGGTTATCGAGAAACAGTATATGCCTCACGGTAACAAACCGTTGGCCAGCGGGATTCTCTTGATGTGATGTTCACCACGAATCGGAGCGAGGTGGCACTTCCAATGAACTTCATCCTGCAGCGGAAAGTCAACGCGGTAGTGCGTCCCCCGCGATTCCGTTCGCTCCTTGGCCGACCGAATCATCACCCCCGCGACGGTGAGCATGTTCTGCAATTCCCAGCCGGCGGGTTGATCGAATTCGATCGCTTGCACGTATTGGGACCAGAACTCGACCTGTTGGGCAGCCGCATCCAGCCCTTCGCCATCGCGTTCAATGCCAACCTGACGAAACATCACACTTTGAAGTGAGTTCCGGATATCGCCGACGTCGATCTCAACGCCACGGCGGGCCGGCCGACGATGGGCGACGGGAATGATTTGATAGCTGACTGGTTTATCCTGCACGTTCTGACTGGCCAATCGACCTGCCGATTCGCCGAACACGAGCGCTTCAAGCAAGCTGTTGGAAGCAAGTCGATTGGCGCCGTGCAAACCGGTGGCCGCCACTTCGCCCGCGGCCCAGAGGCCCGGCAAGGTTGTCGCCCCGCGCAGATCGGTGGTAGCTCCGCCGATCATGTAGTGTGCTCCGGGTCGCACGGGAATTAAGTCGCGAGCAAAATCGATTCCGAACTTCGCACATGCTTCCGCGATGCCGGGAAACCGCTCTTTGACGCGGTCGGGATCGAGATCTCGCTGATCGAGATAGACACAAGGGTGTTTGGTCTTCTCCATTTGCCGAACGATTGCCTGCGCGACGACATCGCGCGGGGCCAATTCTGCTCGCGAATCGTAAAAGGGCATGAATCGCTCGCCACGACAATCGCGCAGGTAGGCTCCTTCGCCTCGAACCGCTTCGCTGATGAGATGGCGTGCCGAGCCGGCCACGTAGAGAACCGTCGGATGAAACTGGATGAACTCCATGTCTTGTAATTGGGCGCCGGCGCGAAAGGCGATGGCAAGGCCGTCCCCCGTGGCTACCGCGGGATTGGTGGTTTCGCGATAGAGCGCGCCGCAGCCCCCCGTCGCGAGAATCGTTTCCTTTGCCCAGATGAGTTGGAGACCCGTCCCTTCGGACCAGGTCATCGCCCCCACACAGCGTCCTTCATGCGTTAAGAGATCTGCCGTGAACGTGTTTTCAATCAGCCGAATGTTGGGGAACTGGGTCGCTCGGTGGATCACCGTTCGCATGATCTCTCGACCGGTGGCATCGCCGAGCGCGTGTAAGATTCGACTGAAGCGATGTCCCCCTTCTCGCGTGAGCGCAACCTGCCCGTTGGCGGACATATCGAAGTTGGCACCCCAATCGATCAGCTCTTGCACCCGTTTCGGGGCTTCATGAATGACGTGGTCGACAACGAGTTGATTGCACAGCCCTTGCCCCGCAATGAGCGTGTCATCGGTATGCGATTCAAACGTATCCTCTTGGGTGTTCCAGACGGCGGCGATCCCGCCTTGAGCCCATTGACTGTTGCTTTGCTGCAGGGAGGACTTCGTGACGACCAGGACGCTTTGAGTCGACTCGACGGCGAGCGCCGCCCGCAAGCCCGCAAGCCCCGCTCCCAGCACCAAGACATCGCAGAATCGGTGACTTACCTCTTTGGGGTGAAACGACGCCAGGTATCGCGGGGGGTCCAAAGGGGTCATCGTGCGGAACAGACTCCTGGGGATGTTACGGGTTGGCCGGCTTACTCTCGCCATTGGGCGCGGGCGAAGGCCCCTCGGCCGAGAGACTCTTCATGTAGGCTTCGTATTGCTTTCGAACCTCGGGAGGGGGGGGTGTCCGTCGACCAGAGAAAAGATCCTGCTGTTGATCGTTTGCCTTGCCGGCCGACCGACCGCTGCTCTGACGAAGATCGGTCCCCTCGCCGAAACCTTTTCGCCGGGCGGCCGAGAGGGGATCGGTCTTGTCGTTGGCTCCGTTGGACGACTCCATTCGGTCATAGAACTTCTTCGCATCCTCTTCGGTCCAACCCATCTCCTTAAGCAAGTTGGGGTCGATCTTTTTATTTTTGATTTTGTCCGCCAACTCTCTCAGGACGAGGTTCGATTTTTTCTTGTCGGACAGCTCGGGCTTCTCTCCGAGATTGTCATTGATCTGGTCGCTGGTGCCGGCCGATTTCGGATCGCTGCCGTTCTGTTGGCCGGGCTTGCTGCCGGCGATCATGTTGCCCCCCTCTTTATTCGGTGCCGACGATTCGGACGACTCCGATTCGCTGCCAGACTTTGATGAACCAGGCTGATTCTGTTCTGAACTCCCCTTCCCGCTCTTGCCATCCTCTCCTGATTCGGATCCTTTTCCGGGAGATGAGTCCGACGCTTTCCCCTTCCCCTTTTGTTCATCTCCCTTGCTTGGTGCACTACCCCCCTCGGACTCGTCCGACTGTTTTGCTTGCTCTTGAGGCTTCGTGCCCGGCGAGTTCGAGGACTCTTGACCTTCGCCCGATGACGACGAGAGCTCTTTGGAAGATTCGCCGGGGCGGGAGGATGTACTTTTCGAATCGGGTTGACCATCCTGACCAGGTGTCGGCTCTCCTTGGCCACCCGATTGGGGAGTTCCACTTTCGGACTGGCTGGCCGAGCCATCGCTATTCCCTTGCGGGGCCGCACTCGCGTTGTCGTTACCCTGTTTCGACGAACGAGGCGTGTTTGAATCTCCGCCCCCTTCCGGTTTGGGCGATCCATCCGCGGAGGATGGGGACTCTTTATCCCCTTCCTTCGATTCGGTTTTGGCGCCGGCGGAATCCTTGCTGGTCGATGATTCGGATGAACCCGCCTCGCCTGGCTTCGGCGACTTCTCCTCGTTAGAGGAAGAGCCCTCCTCCTGGCTGGCCTGGCCGGCGCCCTTCGGTTTGGCCTGTTGATCCGAAGAGGACTTCGTCTGTCGCGGCTCTCCTCGGTTCGCTTCGCTTGGAGATTCCGTTTTCGAATCGGCACCAGGTGACGAAGAACCTTCGGAGGTCGAGCCCTGCTGGCTCTTGCCATCGCCCTTGGACGAGGAGGATTGTTCTTGTCCCTCGTTCGATTCTGTCGGATTGATCTGCTTCGACTTATCCTCGTTGGAATTCGAGGAGGACGAATTCTTTGGCGACTCGGACGCGTTCTTGTTGTCAGCAGAGGATCGGTTCTTTTCGAAGTACTTCTCTAATTTCTCCATCGCTTGTCGATCTTCATCCCGAAGGCCAGCATCTTTCTCGCCCGATTGATCCTCCCCTGCCGACGCCCCCTCTTTGTTCGTCGCGCCATCCTTGTTCGATTCTGGACTCTCCGTCAGGTCATCCTTACCCTGCGGGTCGCTTTTGCCGCTGCTGCTGGGGGCTCCGGCGGTGTTGGCATTGGACGAATCGGCGCTCTTCGATTTGGTTTCGTTCTGGGCGATCTCGTCGCGCGGTGGGGAAGCGGATCCCTCGGGCCCTTCTGTCGAAGAGGAGGATTCGCCCGGTGTGTTCGCTTCCCTTTTCTCTTGGGAGTCGTTCGCCTGGGCCAGCTGCTGATCCTTCTCTTGATTCTTTCCTGCTGGCTCGGTCGATTGGTTTTCTTTTGATTCGGGCGGCGCGACCATCTTCAATCGGCGGCGCTGCGATCGAGTAGAGACCTCATTGGAGATGGGCAACTTCGAGTCACTCGCCTCGATCCAATACTCAAAAATGTCGCCGACCTTCGAGCCAAGCCGCTCGGGTGTCAGGTTCTCTTCCCACGCAATCGCTCGGCCAAGCGATTGGCCTGGCCCACCCTTCTCGACGTCAACGGTCGGTTCCGGCGAGGGGTTCTTTTCAACGATCAGACGAGCCCGGCGAAGACCGAAATCGTCCGTGATCTTCGCCCGCAAAGGAAGGGGCCGGTCAACAGGCCAATCGATCTCGACCTCGGCAGGAGTGACAAATTCGACTCGGGGCGGCTGGTCCGCTCGAACACGAACGGAATGGATCGGCCTGAACTCCGGCGTTCGGCCCTGAGCATCCTGAAACTTCAGGCGATACGTTCCATCCTTCTCAAGCGTGATTTCTCCAACCAGTTTTCGATCGGAACCGTCGGCCAGCTTCAAATCAACGGTCCGTGGAGGCAACTCGATCAGCGCCCCCGTGGGCCGAAGCGGTAAGTTCGATGTTGCTTCGATCCGAACCTTCGTCCCTTCGAGCCCGTCGATATCGGGCTTGGGGCTCGTGAAGACTTCCTCTTGCGTGTACGCAGGCGGAGTATACGTCAGCAGCCAGTCGGTGATCATCGGTGCCGAGGTGACCGGCACACGGTAAGATCGGCTTCGAAAGTCATCCGCCACCACCGTCACATCAAAAGACTTTTGCCTTTTAGGAAGCGTCAAAACAAACTCACTGGAAACGCTGGTGGGCGAAAGTTCATGGGGTTCATCGTACTCGGTCCCTTCGGTTCGAACGTACGCGATGATCGAGGAAGGCTTTCCTCGCACCATGGCCGCCTTGATCGTGACCGATGCCCCTGCCGGCAAAGGAGCCGGCTCTGAGCCGACCTTTTCCCCTGGATCGAACGTGATGCGAAGGTGCGTTGATGTCGGCGGGCGGACATCCGCAAGCGGCAAAAGAACTCGCTGAAACGACGTGAACAGATCTTTGCTAGTGAGCCGAGTGTAGAGACAAAAAAGAACGACGACGGCAGCCATGGCGTAAAGAGCGGGCAAAACCAAGCGAGGCTGAATCGCATCTTCGATCTTAATGCGCGCGATGTCTTGAGCCGCCCGGGTCTCGATCGTCTTCATGATGACGCCCGGAACATCAGTCGAGTTTCGCGATAGCTCGGCCCAATTGAGAAAACTGTTCTTAATGCCAGGCTTGGCCGACTCGATACTCTTCGCGGTGTAAAGCGTGTTGACCGAACTCATCATCGGCCGAGCAATCCACCAAGCCGCCACCGCGCCGCTCGCCAGGAATGCCCCCATCCACAGGGTCAATCGAATCCAAACCGAAAGCTCCAGCAATTGGTCGGCAACAACCGCAACCAGCAGGCAGCAGACACAAATCACAAAGATCAGCGCGACGCCCGTAGCAATGTCGGCCCCGCGAACCCGCTGACCGGCTCGCTGAAGGCGCGTCTCAAGGAATCGGCGATGGTCCGGTCCCTCTCCTTTTGCCCCTTTCGGTTTCCCGACCATCGCGAAGAAAACTCCTCTCTGTTGTGTCCGTGGATGAAGTTTGTCCGAATCGGCATCTCTGTCATTATAACGCTCGCAGATGGCCGGGACCGAGCAATCCAGGACCGCAAAGCGAGACGATTGCCACCGTGATCGCATGCAAAAGGAGAATCATCCGGTGCCAAGCGGGGGCCGATACAATTTCGCCTCTCACCTGCAGGCCTGGGGACCTGGGGTCCGCCCACCGGTCCCGCTGGCCGAGGCGCGGGCTTATTGCGAACGTTTTGCGCGCGAGCATGAAGAGAACTTCCCGGTTTTAAGTTTCGCCGTCCCGGCTCGGCTACGCCCGCATTTTGCCGCGGTCTATGCGTATTGTCGATGGGCCGACGATCTGGGTGACGAGATCCCTCATCAAGACCAATCACTCGAGTTGCTCGACTGGTGGGAGGAAGAACTTCGCAAAGTTTACGATGGCTTGCCGACCCATCCGGTAATGATCGCCCTGCGCCCCACCGTCGAAGAGTTCCATATTCCTGCCGAGCCGTTTCTGCATCTGCTGGCTGCTTTTCGTCAGGACCAAACGGTCAAGCGATACGCGTCGATGGACGAACTCCTCGGGTATTGTCAATGGAGCGCCAATCCCGTGGGGCGATTGGTTCTCTATCTCTTGTCGTCGGCCACGCCTGACAACATTCCTCTTTCGGACGCGATCTGCACGGGGCTCCAACTGGCGAACTTTTGGCAGGACGTACGCGTCGACTATCTCGACAAGGGGCGAATCTACATTCCTGCGGATCGACTTCAAAAGCATCGATTGACCGAACAATCCATGGCCGAGCCGACCGATCCATCAACTTGGAAGGAGTTGCTTCGCGAACTGGTCGATGAAGCAGATGAATGGTTGGTGGAAGGGCTTCCACTTGCCCGGCGACTACGCGGACGATTCTCGATCATGACGGCGATGTTTGCCGAGGGAGGCCGAGGCATTCTTCGCCGAATTCGAAAAGAAAACTATAATGTGCTCTCGGCTAGGCCTCGACTGAACCGGTGGGACCGAGCGGGCGTCGTCGGTCGAGCGATCGCCTATACGGCCGGCTTTTGACCTCTTTTCTCGCTGGCCCGAAGGATCTCTTTCCTTCTTTACGCAGGCGATAAGCCGGTAACGAAGGGCCACTCCGGTGGACGACCTCGATATCGAACACGGATTCCAAGGACTGCTCGATGAATTCTCCCCGACCGATTGCCGACACCTTCGGTCAAGGGAACGACGTCGGCAACGATCGCTTGGCACTTTCGTACCGGCAATGTCGGCAACTCGCACAGCAGACGGCTCGCAATTTTTACTACTCGTTCATGGTTCTTCCTCGACCCAAGCGGTCGGCCATGTGTGCGCTATATGCCTTCATGCGCGGCACCGATGATATTGGCGACAGTGTCGCTCCGATTGAACAGCGGCGACAGGCGCTGCGCGATTGGCGGTGTCAATTAGAGGAAGCGCTCGCCGGCCGAATGCCCCCGGATCTCTGGTGGATGGCGCTGGTCGACACGATTCGTCAGTACGCCATCCCGGTCGAACGATTGCACGAAGTGATTGACGGCGTCACCAGCGATCTGGATACATGCCGATACGCGACTTTTCAGGATTTGTATGGCTACTGTTATCGAGTCGCGTCGGCGGTGGGTTTGGCCTGTTTACCTATCTGGGGAGCGTCCGATCCGCGGGCGGCCCAGCCTGCCGTGGCATGTGGCATTGCCTTTCAACTCACCAATGTTCTTCGGGACTTGGTCGAGGATTATGGCCGAAACCGAATCTATCTGCCTCAAGAGGATCTCGATCGTTTCGGCGTCACCGAAGGGATGATTGCCGCCCGTCGGCCGACACCCCAGCTCGAAAACCTTGTCGCCTTCGAGATCGACCGAGCTCGCGGATATTATCGAACATCGCTCGAGCTGGCGACCTATTTGCCTCCGACGGGGCGGGCGATTTTGTCCGTGATGTACGGCGTCTACGGGGGATTGCTCGAAGCGATCGCCAAGCGTCCGATGGGGATTCTCGAACGCCGACTCTCTCTTCCCACGTCGCAAAAGATCGGCTGCGTCTTGCAGGCATTGCCCATCCGCTACCTCGGGCGTTCGATGCCGATCCCGGCCGTGGCTCGGCCGTGACCCTGTCCCGCGCCGAGTCGGCGGCCGATCATGATCGAACGGTGGTGGTCGGGGCGGGCCTGGCGGGGTTGGCTGCCGCCCTTAAACTTGCCGAGGCAGGCAAAGCGGTAACTCTGCTCGAAAGCCGACGCCAACTGGGAGGTCGAGCAAGTTCTTTTCTCGATCCCTCCACGCAAGAACTCGTGGATAACTGTCAGCATGTCAGCATGGGTTGCTGCACCAATCTTGCCGACTTCTGCGATCGGGTTGGAATCAGCGACCAAATCGAGATCCACCGCATTCTCTACTTTCTCGATGAACAAGGGCACGTAAGCCGAATGTCGGCCGCCCCGCTCCCCGCACCGCTCCATCTGGCCCCGAGCTTTCTTTTTCTCCGATTCCTCCGTCTCGGCCAGAAGATTCAGGTCGCGCGAGGGATGATCGCGCTATTGGCTCGGTCGGCGGACACGCCGGGCGAATCGTTCCTTGCTTGGCTTCGCGCGAAGGGTCAACAGGATGACACGATCGAACGCTTTTGGGGGCTCGTTCTGACAAGCGCCCTCAACGAATCGATCGATCGCATTGACCTGCACTATGCTCGGCAAGTCTTCGTCGAAGGCTTCCTGGCGCGCGGGCGAGCATTTCGCGTCGAGATCCCGAGAACCCCTCTCAGCGAGTTCTACGGGCCCGTGTTGGAAGCGTCGCTAAGGTCGCGGGGTGTCGATCTTCGCACACAGACGAACGTGGCCCGCGTTGTTTTTGAGAACGCGCGCGTTGCCGGCGTATCGCTGCGAACGGGCGAAACGATCTCGGCGAAGAACGTGATCCTAGCGGTCGCGCCGCACCATGTCGCGTCGCTGATTCCCGAGGAAAATCGGAGACAGGACGATCGTTTCGAGGGAATCGAGCGACTCGAATCGAGCCCCATCACTAGCGTTCATCTTTGGTACGATCGACCCGTGATGACATATCCGCATCTGGTTGTTGTTGGCCGACAGGTGCAGTGGTTGTTTCGTCGACCGGCGGGGAACGAAGGCTATGTACAAGCCGTCATCAGCGCTTCGCGCGACCTCTCGGCTCGCGGTGCGGAGGAGGTTCTCTCCATCGTGCGGGCCGAGACCGAAGAACTCCTTCCGCTGGCCCGGTCGGCAACACTCAAGCATCATCGCGTTGTGACGGAACGAAGAGCGACTTTCTCTGTTCTTCCTGGTGTCGATCGAGATCGACCGAGCAGTGACTCTTCGACGGCAGGCTTGGTCTTAGCGGGGGACTACGTGCAAACCGGTTGGCCCGCCACGATGGAAGGAGCGGTCCGCGGAGGTTACATTGCTGCGGGAAGCGTTTTGGGTCTTTCCCCTGCGCAATCGCTGGTTCCGTCGCTTCAAGCCGAGCCCACGGTTCGCTTACTGGCTTGGTTGGCCGAGTACATTTTTCCGACACGAAAAGGAACTCTCGGATGAAGACGTATCTTTGGTCGATGCTAGGACTCTTCTTCGTTGGATCGACCATCCGAAGCGACGACGTTACGCCCGTTCCACAGGCGCACGCGCACAACGATTATGCTCATGCTCGGCCCTTGATTGACGCGCTCGATCATGGGTTCGGCAGTGTTGAAGCCGATATTTTTCTGGTGGGTAATGACCTTCTGGTGGGTCATTCCCGCCTTGAGCTTAAGAAGGATCGGACGCTGGAAAAGCTGTATCTGGATCCGCTCCTCGAGCGCGTGCGTCAACACGGCGGTAAGGTGTATAAGGATGGTCCGCCGCTGGTGCTTCTCATTGATTTCAAATCCACCGGCGAGAAAACGTACGCTCGGCTTCGCGAGGTTCTGACGAGATATCGCGAGATGTTGGGTCATTTAGAGGCAGGTATTTGGAAAGCAGGCGCGGTAACGGTGGTCATCTCTGGAGATCGACCCCAAAAGACCATTGCCGATGATGCCGAGCGAATGGTCGGTATCGACGGTCGGCCCGGCGATTTGGAATCAACCGTCGCCAGCGACTTGATGCCGATGATCAGCGAATCTTGGGGTTCGCTCTTTCGTTGGCGGGGCGAGGGTCCCATGCCGACAGGAGAAAAAGAGAAGCTTCGGCAATTCGTCGACAAAGCCCATCAGCGAGGGAGTATTGTTCGATTCTGGGCCACGCCCGAAAAGGAATCGCTTTGGGATGAACTCCGATCGGCCAAGGTCGACCTGATCAACACGGATGACTTACCTCGGCTTCGCTCTTATCTTTTGAGTCCGAAGTGAGGTTTCGTTCTTTACGAGTTCGATCGGCGGAACTTTCGCTTGAAGGATAACAGGGCGTCGGTGCCCGCTACGGTCAAGATCGCCAAACCTCCGCCAACAGTAAAGAGACGACCGAGGCCGTAAATCATCTCGCCCAGGCTCGAGCCGTCAGCCCAGCCTTTGGTCAGTTCGAGTCCGACCGCAATGAAATAGAGGAAGCCGGCCAGGACCAGCCATCGATCTTTCGACAGGCCCAGAGCCGAGGGAGCGGTTCGTTCGTTGGGGCCCAGTTCGGGCATCAAAAGAGAAATGATGACATAAAGCAGGCAAACGCCCACGCCGATCACCAGTGCCGTCCCGACCAGCCCATCCCAAAATGCCATGATGCAATCGCCCCCTCGATCGAAAGCCCATTCTTCCGCTAACAGCTCTATTATGGATGATCGGCCGGCAAAAGCTTCTCTAGATATACCCGTGCGACACAGCAGCAAGTAATCGAGCGTTTCGAGTACGCCCGGCAGCAAGTAATCGAGCGTTTCGAGTACGCCCGGCAGCAAGCACGAGCTGAGGTGAGTGCGCCCGGCAGGATTCGAACCTGCAACCAAGGGATTATGAGTCCCCTGCTCTAACCGTTGAGCTACGAGCGCCCAACCTATCCTGGAAGAGGGAAAGGTATCCCGCCCACGATACCGGGCCGGCGGGAGCCTGTCCAACGGATCCTTTTGATCCATCGCGTCCTCTCCAACAGGCCAGGGCCAACCCTCGTACCAAGGGAAGTACGTCTTTTCGGATCGACCCATCGCTCGGATGGCAAGGCCGACCCGTTTCCGATTGGCTGTCTCGACATCGGCCCACGGAGAACGTATCAGTAGCAGTCAGCAGATTAAGCAAAAGGAACCGGTTCATGAGCAGCTTCGGATCCGTAACCTCCCCCGGCGAGAATCGGTTCCGCTGGCTGTTGTTGGCCGTCATCGTCGCCTTGGGTCTCTACCTAAGCCGAAATTCACTCTCGCGAGCATTTCTCCCATCGCTCGGAGACCCCAACGCCATCCCGCGAGCGATCACGCCCCGAGGCGACCTAGCCGCAGACGAACAAGCGACTGTCGAAATCTTTGAAAGCGTTTCGCCCAGCACGGTCTTCGTCACGACTCTCGCGCAAGGCTGGCGGCAAGGGCTTCTTGGGATGGAACCCCTGACCGTGCCTCAAGGAACGGGAAGCGGTTTCGTCTGGGACGAGAAAGGGAACATCGTCACGAACTTTCATGTCATCGCCTCGGCCGCCCGATCGGGAGGCCAATGCCGAATCCGACTGAAAAACGGCGAGGAATATCCCGCGCGATTCGTCGGAGCCGATCCCGACCACGACATTGCCGTCGTTAAAATCGAACCGAAATCGAACGTCCTTCGGCCAATCCCGATCGGAACATCGAAAGATCTTCTCGTGGGACAAAAGGCATTCACGATCGGCAACCCGTTCGGGTACGACTACACCCTGACCGCGGGCCTAGTCAGCGCGCTGGGACGATCGATACAGACGAGAGAAGGTCGCGAGATTCAAAACCTGATCCAGACCGATGCCGCCATCAGTCCAGGAAGTTCCGGGGGACCACTTCTCGATAGTACGGGGCGCTTGATCGGCATGACCACCGCGGTCGATGCCCGGGCGCTTGCTTCCAACATCGGCTTCGCGGTGCCGGTGGATGTCATCAATCGGATCGTGCCGGAACTCATTCGCGAGGCAGGCCAAAATGTCGCCCCGCAACAGGCCTCCCTGGGAATTCTGGTGATCGACGAACGCTTGCTTCGGGCCAACGGCATCCCCAAAGGAGTGATGGTTCGCAAAGTGGAAGAAGGATCAGCGGCCGAGAAATCGGGACTGAAGGGAGTCGCTCCGCTGGCGAATGGATCGGTTTCGTACGGCGACCTGATCACGGCCATCGATGACGCTCCCATCGACAATATGCTCGATCTTCGCGGAATCCTTCGAAAACATAAGCCCGGCGACACCGTCCGGGTGAAGTTCGATCGCTTTGAAGGGGGTCAGAAACAGTCGCTGGATGCTGAGCTCGTTCTCGCCAGTTCCCCTCAATAAGCTTGCTAAGACCCGCGGGCCAATTCACCTATATGATGGAGAGGTCACACATCTCGGCGAGGTGATCTCCGTGCAGGTCGATCCGTTTTCCGATGTCGGACCCACGCTCGAAGGGGGCGTCGTCTCCATCGGCAACTTCGACGGCGTTCATCGGGGACATTGCCGACTCTTAGCAAGACTTCGACAGCGTTCGCGCGAGACAAATGCGCGCGCCATCGCCGTCAGCTTCGAGCCACATCCTCTTCGGCTCATCCGACCGCAAGCCGCCCCGGAAGCCCTGGTTTGGCCCGAACGAAAAGAAGAACTGCTGCTAGCCGCCGGTGCCGACCAAGCGATTCTGCTGGCGACCTCAACTTCGTTTTTGAATCTATCGGCCAATGCCTTCTTTCACGATGTCGTCCTCGGTCGACTCCACGCTCGTGGCATGGTCGAAGGAAGAAACTTCTGCTACGGGCAGGGTCGAAGCGGAACGATCGAGATCCTGGCCGAGCAATGTCATTCCGCCGACATCGGCTTAGATGTCATTGACATCATTCATGGTGACGACGCCAGGGAAATCTCCAGCAGCCAGGTGCGACGGGAACTCGCCCTAGGACGGGTCGAGCAAGCAACCGAGATTCTCGGCCGGCCTCACCGATTGAAGGGATTGGTCGTCCAGGGTGATCAAAGGGGCCGAACCATCGGCTTTCCGACGGCGAATCTCGCCCATGTTCCCGTGATCATTCCCGGCGAAGGAGTCTATGCCTGTCGAGCTTGGGTGAAGGGTCGTTCGTACCCTGCCGCGGTCAACATCGGCGGTAACCCCACGTTTGGAATCGATCAGCGAAAAGTCGAAGCTCATTTGATTGACTTTGTGGGCGACCTTTACAACCAATCGATCGAGCTGGATCTTCTGCGGTTTGTCCGCGAGGTCCGCGCGTTTGCCTCGCTCGACGAATTGAAGAATCAACTCCATGAGGATGTCGAGTTCGCTCGTCAGGTCGAAAAGAATAATCGCCATCCCTTTGGATGCGATCTAGGACAGACCATCAGGGAATGGCTGGACATGGAATTGACACCCCTCGTCGAACCCATCGGAGGGAAGCTCGGCAACATTCGCCTCGAGGGGGACGAACTTTCCGCCGCGATCACCTTCGCGGGACCCACGATTCCGAGCGTCGCGATCAGCGGCCTTCCTTCATGGGAAGACCGCCTCCGTCGGACGTTTCCCGAGGTGCAGAGCATTCACTGGGAAGCGATATGATCAACGAAACGCCCCCCCTCGCGCTTGGCGATCTGATCAATTCATAGGCCGTTAAACCGGCTCAGACATTGCTGGCTTCGGTCAAATCGGAATCGGTTCGATCGATCAAGACAGGATCATCGAGTTCGATCACGACATCTCCTGGTCTCGGCTCGCCGACATCGCTTCCGCCGTTATCATCCCGTGAAGGATCAGGATTGACCGGCGTGCCGACGGCAACATCCGTGTCGTCGGTGCTCGTCGAGTTCTGTGTGCGTCGCGACGACGAGAAGTTAAAGAACGAGCTGTAACTGGTCCCGCCACTGTTGGTCGAGAGAGTCGGTCGGAAGGCGTTGGCCGCATCGACACCGTTGAGCCGCATCGGTTGGAAGCCGTTCGTGAAAATCGATTCGAACTGATTAAGGGCGATGTTGTTGGATGGGAACGGATTGGTCGACGCGACCGGGCGAATGGCCTTGTTGTCGACGATCTTGGGGGTGAAGTCCAACGCGACACTTCCCTGCGTTCCGTCGGCAATTCGCTGGACGGCGCCCAAACTCCCGGCAGTGTAATAGTGACCGACGACGAAGGTGTTGACCGTCACATCTTTCGAGGCCAATGCATTGATCACCAAGTTGCTGCTGCCGAGCAGGCCCGAACCATCCGTGATCAAATAGGCGTCGACAAACTCGTTGGGCTGGATGGTGTTGTACATCAGCCAAAGAGCCCGATCGTAGTAGCTCTTCGATGAATCGACGAGCGTCGTCTGCAGCGATCCACCCTGTCCCGTGGCGATCGACGTGAGCTGCTGGATGTAGCCCGGCACGTAGTTGGTTTCGGTCTGGACGCCGGCTTCGGGCGAGACATCAATGAAGCGAGCATCGCGACCGAAGACGATCACCGACACCTTGGGCATAAAGAATCGTTCGGTGTCGAGCCGATTCAAGACAGCGATCGCCTGATCAAGGGGGGTCCCCTTCACGCCGTCGTTATCAAGATCGTCGGCTTGAGAGAGATTCCCGTCGCCATTGATGTCCAGCGAGTCGAAGCTGGTCATCGACTGTGACACATCGACGATGATGACGCTTCGAAGATTTCGCTGGAGGAAGGCGATCGCCGCATCGGCTTGGACCAGGCCGTAGCCGGTGAAGAAGTCGTATCCGACCGGGCCCATGTCGGCCGCGGTCTGTTCGAGGGCGATTCGAATCTGTCTGGGCGTCGCGCTGGGAGCGACTTGTTTCATGAGGGCAGCGACGGCCGCCACGTGCGGAGCCGCGGCCGAGGTCCCGAAGAAGTTCGGGAAGCCATCCCCTTCGACATCGATCCCACCGAAAAAGGTCGTGTTGGTACCATCGATCCCCGTCACTTGGGGCTTGTTGCGGTACGTCGTGGTGACGCGATTTCCGTCGGTATCAAAGAAGATTTTGACGGTTCCCAGCGAGGTGAAATCCTCGGGATTGTTGACGGGGTTGTTGTAGAAGGCGGCCCCAACGGCAATCAGGCCCGCCGCCTGGTGGTTGCCCGTCATCGACGAATGACCGATTTGGGTGTTGGTGAACTCGAAGGCGTTGAACGGACCGTTCCAGGTGTACTTGAGGAAATTGTTCGCGCCCGTCCGATTGACGATCAGGATGCCTGCCGCGTCCTCCGGAATGACGACTGCTTCGAACGCATCGCCGGTAACGACATTTCGATCAAAGCTCAAGTTGATCAATTCGCCGTCGGCATTCACCACCAGCACATCGTAATCGTGGATCGCACCGACTCGACCGCCCGTGGCCGAGGCAAAGCTATTGTCCCACTGCAGAAACAGAACCGACCCGCCGCTGACGACCGGCTGGATAATGTCAACGGAGTTGCCCGGATTGAAGTCCATCAGCTCGCCAGTACCGATGGCCGCGCGGAGTGCATCATCCGTCGTGCCGGGCGGAAAGAAGTCCTCGATAAACTGTCCGCTTTTGCGGAAGTTATCTTCAAAAGACTCCGCGGCCGAGTTGCCTGCCGAGCCAATCATGACCACGCCTTGATTCGAGAGCCGATCGATCGTCTGGGCAATGATGCCGTCTTGAAAGAGGGGCTCGGTAAAGAAACCGATGTCGTCGACGATGATGCTGCATCCTGCCGCTGCCAGTCGTTCCATCGCGCTGGCCATGTCGGAAGGAGTGCTGCCAACGGCATGAAAGTAAATTTCCGCTCCCGGTGCGAGATCGTGGATCAGTTCGATCATGCCCCGACCTTCGTCACTGGCAATCCCACCACCGAAAAATGCCTCGTCCGCGAGTACCACAACATTTGCGGGTAAATCACCCGACAGGACCCCCGCGGGTGCTCCCCCGAGCGCATTGTAACTGTCAGAGATCACGCCAATCCGGACACCCCGGCCATCGACGCCGTAGGTAGCGCGGGCGATATTGGCACGGAGCCCGATATCGGCCTGACTGGTCACAAGACCGACGTTGGTCACGGGAGCGATGTTCCACTCCGCACTCCGGACGGAGGAAAGCCCCATCAAGTCGTCAATCTTGTCGACGCCCAACCAACCGGTGACGGCGTCACCGTTGATCCGTGCTCCCTGGATACCGATCCCGGCCAATTGGCCGTTCAACTCGCCGACGCTCCCCTTGCTACGGACCGAGATTGAGACTCGACCATCGTCGAGATAGACACGTCCGTTGGCGACCGATGTTTGGCCAATGGAGAAGTTCTGGTCTGTCGTTCGGTGAGAGTAAGCGTCATACAACTGCGCCAGACTCGAATCGATCTTCCCACCACTCTGCGAACCGAGCTTGAGCGCCCGCGCGAGTTCGTCGGAGATCGTCAGCCCTGAGAGAACCGTTCGTTCTTCAAGCGATTCCATCCCGCGTGCCCGGGCGGTCCGCGCGGAGTTTTGATTCGGGTCTTGGCTCTTTTTTTTGCGGGAAAACCATCCCATGCCCAGCTCCTTCGAGGCCGATACGACCTCGTTTGGCGAAACACTCGCCGGCAAGTCTCGTCATCGCTCGCAAAGAGAGAGATCGCTTGCCGACAGAACCGTTAGAGTCGGTATCGGCAGAAAAATCGGCATTCTTTACGCAATCGGGGATTCTCCCCTTCTTGCCCATCTTCTGGAAAAAACTTGGCAAAAGAGGTGATTCGCGAGGACCAGCGCAACCGAGAGGACGCGGCGAGCAAGGACGGTATAATCACTGGGTAGGCCCGAAAGAGCAGATACCTCTTAGGCCTCTTAGTCGCGGCAACTTACCCAGCGATTGCTGTTTCTGGCGAGCGGAAAGGATGAGCCCCGCATGGCGGAACTCCACCACGAATGTGGCATTGCCGGGATCTATCACCTTTCGAATGGGGTATCCCCCCTTATTTCGCAGCCAGAAGAATCGACTCGCTTCTTGCCGCGGATGCTGCTCGATCTGCAGAACCGGGGTCAGTTGGCCGCCGGGATCAGCACGTTTGAACCGGATCGTCCTCAACTGATCAGCACGCACAAAGAGGTTGGTTCGGTCATTGAAGCATTTCGGTTGAACCATCGACCGAAGTTCGAATCGATCATGAAGCGCTGTGCCGGCCGAGCGGGAATCGGCCACGTTCGTTATGCCACATGTGGCAAGGACGATAAGAGCTACGCCCAGCCGATGGAACGGCAGCATGGCTGCAAATGGAAATGGTTCTCGTTCGCTTTCAATGGTCAGCTTGCCAACTACACGGAGCTGGCCGAGGAGCTTCTCCGCAAGGAGGATTACCACCTCGTTCGCGATACCGACACCGACGTCATCATGCACCATCTCAGCTACGAGCTTCGCGGGAATCAGCCGAACTTGGTGCAGATGTTCTCGAACCTCGTGCAGAAGTTCGATGGGGCTTACAACATTCTCTACATGAATGCCCAAGGGGATATGGCCGCGGTCCGCGACCCGCTCGGGATTCGTCCTTTGTGTGTCGCGCAGCAAGGCGCGCTGATTGGCTTCGCGAGTGAAAGTGTGGCATTGGCCAACATCGGCTTTGACACGATTCGGTCGATGGAGCCCGGCGAGATCATCACCATCGAGAATGGGCAAGTTCAGACGGGACGCGTCGCCGCCCCGGGCAAGAAGGCCCACTGCTTCTTCGAATGGATCTACTTCGCCAACGTTGCCAGCGAACTCGACGGCGAAAGTGTCTACCAAGTTCGGTCTCGTTTGGGCGAAGAGCTGGCCGCCAGCGAAACACTTCCTTTGGATGAGGACACGATTGTTGTTCCGGTCCCCGACACCGCCAAGGCTGCCGCCGACGCGATGGCATTTAAGTTGAAGCTTCCTTCGATGGAAGGCCTTATGCGCAATCGCTACGTCGGCCGAACGTTCATCCAGGGGGACGATAGGGTCGAAAAGGCGAAACTGAAATACACGCCGATCCCTCAGGTTCTTCGTGGAAAACGAGTGATCCTGGTCGAGGACACGATTGTTCGCAGCACCACGATGTCGTCGCTGATTCGCCACATCAAAGAACGAGGCCATGCCAAAGAGGTCCATGTCCGGGTCGCTTGTCCGCCCATCGTGGCCCCCTGTTTTTATGGCATCGATATGTCCCGCGTCAGCGAACTGTTCGCTCCCAAATTCATGGGTAGCTCGCTGGTTTTGACGCCGACGATGGAAGCGAAAATGGCCGAGACCATCGGCGCTGATTCCCTTCGCTATTTGCCGGTCGATGCGCTGGCCCGGGCAGTGGGCAAACCGTCGCGAGAATTGTGTCAGGCTTGTGTCAACGGCGTCTACCCGACCCCCAAGGGTGCCGAGCTTTATCAGATCGCCCTAACCAATCGGGAAAGCAACGACGGTGGCCGCACGTACGAATCCCGTCGACCTGCGGTGGCAAGCACCTAGTTGCCGGCCCCAACCCATCGGATGGGGCTAACGCAGGACCATGGAACTCCCAAATTCGTTTTCATTTTCGTCGGCGCTCCGCGCCGAAAGAAACACGCTAGTCTCTCGTGGATCCTGTCGGACTGAAGTTATCGATAGGTCTTGCCTCCCTCACGATCGATAGCTCTCCTTCTTCATTCGATCCTCTGATACAACGAAAAGCGGACCCGATGGTGGCTTAGCGGTCAAATTGAAATACATGGGCCGATGACGCATGATTGCTGGCACGCCAAAAGTTATTCTGCCGGAAGACGTTTTCGATTTCGCGGGAATCTGCAACGCTCGAGGTCAAATCTCGGCCGCGGATGATCGTTTTGCTCGCGTGGTCGGTTTATCGATGGACGAGCTGATCGGGATCGAAGCGCTTTCTTTGATCCATCCCGATGATCGCCATTTTGCGGCACAGGCATGGGAGTCTTCCTGCGTCGATCCAGGGCCAAGCTGTTCTTTCCGCTGTCGATTTCTTCGAAACGGCGAGCCGACCGAGTGGTACGAGATCGTTGGCCGAAATTTTTTGGACCGGGATGTCGACGCGCTCTTCTATCTTCTCGGCCACCGCCTGCCGGGCCATCGCGGCCTCGATCCCAATCGCGATCAGTCGGCTGCTCTTCTAAGGACGTTGATCGATACCATCCCGACATTGGTCTACATTCAGAACGTGGAGACGCAGCGGCTGACGTTCGTTAATTCACGTTCGACGGAAATTCTGGGTGTCCAGGCCGGTGATTTAAGGCAAGTTCCCGCCGAAAACCTGTACGCGTTCTTTAAGAAAGAGGATTTCATCGCGCCGGATGTGTACTTCGAAACGATGGCTCGGTTGCCCGCGGGGGGCGTTTTCGAGCACCGTGCGCGTATTCGCCATGCCGACGGTCGATTTCGATGGATTCGATTCCGCGATGCCGTCCTATCGCGCGATTCCGAAAACAAGCCAACACTCATCCTCGGAACGATGGAAGACATCGACGAACAGACTTGTCAGCAGCAGGAGCTTTCCGCCAGCGAACGAAGGTTTCGAAAGATCATCGAGAACGCCTACGGCGGCACGACGCTGATCGATACCTCCGGACAGGTCCTTTACGAGTCCCCGGTGAAAAACCATACGCTCAGCACCATTCCCCCGGGCAATCGGCCGGCCTGGGAGAAAGCCGACCCAGAAGATCTGGCGAAAATCATGGCGCGTCGGGACGACCTTCTTGCCACGCCAGGGGGAATCATCGACGACCTATCGATTCGGGCGTTCCGGGCCGATGGAACATCCTGCTGGTTTGAAATCCGCGGTGTAAATCTGCTGGATGATCCCGATGTGAAGGCGATCGTCGTCAATTGGCACGACGTCACAGAGAAACGTCGGGCCGAGCTTGCTCTGCGGGCCAGTGAAGAAAGACTTCGGCTGACTCAGACCATTTCCCGCACGGGAGGTTGGGAATGGAACATCGTCACCGGTGAGGTCTGGTGGTCGTTCCAAATGTTCAAAATGTTTGGCGTCGACCTCTCGACGTTTAAGCCGACCGAACAATCGTTCTTTAACATGTTGCATCCCGACGATGTCATGCAAGTTCGACAAATCTTGAACGACGCCATAAGCAATGCCGTCAGCGCGAAGTTTCGCTACCGAATCGTTCGACCCGACGGTTCGATTTCGTGGCTTGAGGATATCTATCACGTCGAACTTGATGAGAAGGGGAAGCCGATCTTCGTGAGAGGCGCTGCGCGCGACATCAACGACGAAATAGCGATGGCCGAGGAGAAGAGTCGCTTCGAGAAAGTCCTCCGAGAGAGTCAAAAGCTTGAAAGTCTCGGTGTGCTTGCGGGCGGAATCGCGCACGACTTCAACAACCTGCTGACCGTGATCCTCGCTTCGGTCGAAATGATCCCGAGTGATCCCAGCAACTTGGTGATCCACACCGACCGAGCCAAGTCGGCAACGTTGCGGGCGGCGGAGCTCTGTCGGCAATTGCTTGCCTGCGCCGGTCGGGCGAAACGCGATGTTCAACCGGTCGACGTCAATGCCATCGTTCGTGAGATGACCGGTCTATTGGAAACAACCGTCAAAAAGCGGGCGACTCTCCGGATGGATTTGGCTCAGAGCCCGCTCTGGGTCGACGGGGACAGCGGGCAGATCGTACAAGTGGTGATGAATCTGATCACCAACGCGTCCGAAGCGATCGGCGAAAAAGGGGGAGAAGTTCATATTGCCACGTCGGTCGGCAGCCCAACCGTCTCGGCTTCCGCTTACGTCCATCCACCCGATGTGGTCCTGGCCACACCGGGAATCCTGATTCGTGTTGCCGACACGGGCTCGGGGATTCATCCATCTGAGCTCTCACGCATCTTCGATCCCTTCTTCACGACAAAATTCTCTGGCCGGGGACTAGGGCTGGCAGCGGTTGCGGGAATCGTTCGGTCGCACGGCGGAAAAGTCATCGTGGAGAGTGAAATGGGTCAAGGCAGCACTTTCACCGTGTATCTGCCCGAATGCTCGGCGGCACCCACACAGAATACCCTTCCACATGATCCTCTTATGATGCAAGGAAGCCAAACTATCCTCATCGTCGATGATCAAGTCGAAGTACGACAGGTAATGACGGCCATCTTCGAGAAGGCGGGCTTTCGAGTCTTGGAAGCCGAGAGCGGAGACAAAGCCCTCGAACATTTCCATGCGGATGCCGGCATCGATGTTGTCCTTCTCGACCTCACCATGCCTGGCCGAAACGGATTGGAAACCCTTGTCGATCTCCGCGCGATTCGACCCAATCTTCCCATCGTCCTGATGAGCGGTTTCCCCGAGGAAGAGATCCTCGCCAAGGCGGCCGTCAAGAATCTTGGTGTCATGCAGAAACCTTTTTCGCCGACCGAAGTCGTCGAAAAGGTTCTCAGGGAAATGAATCGAAAACCTTCCTGAGGTGGCGACGCATCCGAAAGGATCAACACCATCGGCGTCGGATGAAAGCCTCTGCCTCATCGCGACTATCGAGCTCGCCATCCAACTGCTTGTCGCGAACCGTCTCGAGAATCTCCTTAAAAATCCTTCCTGCCGAGTATCCCCAATCGAGTAGATCTTTCCCCGTCACGAGCGGCTCGGGATCGAGTTCGCTTGGAGTCCACGCCCCCCATTGTCGGCGCAGTTGATCGACCTGATCGGCGAGGCCTAGCTCGGCTCGCTCGGTCGCCTCTGCTAAATCGAACAAGTCCGCCGCGGCCGGATGGGCCAGGACGCGTTTGAGTGCATGCGTCGGCTTGGCCACCCAGTCACGCCAAAGATCACGATGGCTCACCAGCCAGTCGGCCTTGGCGATGTCATCGTTGCTGGCCCGCTGTCGATGCAGGATCGTCCGAACGAGACTTCTCGCTTGCGTTGTTTCGATCGAAGCCAAAAGTGCCGCCATTCCCCACGCGAAACAAACCGCATGTTGCGAAAAGCCTAGCACCGCGAGCGAATGATCGAGCTGTCGCCGATCGTACGAGGCAGCCACCAATTCAGGATAAATCCTCGGAAAGAGCCCGCTGGACCAGAGCATCTCGATGCTTCGGACGCGCGAAGGGTGTTCGATCATCTGGCGTAGCTCCGCCAGGATTCGCTCGACACTGACAAGGGTGATGCTATCGACTTCTCGGCAAAGGGCCGCATACGTTTCGTCGTCGATCCCGAAGCCGAGCCGACTGGCAAAACGGATCGCCCGAAGGAGCCGAAGCTTGTCCTCTCGAAATCGCAATGCCGGGTCGCCGATCGCGCGAATGAGTCCCCGGGCGAGATCTTCCCTTCCCCCAACGTAGTCGAGGACTTCGTCCTTTGCGGGATCGAAGAACATGCCGTTGATCGTGAAGTCACGACGCTTGGCATCTTCCTCGGCTGAACTGAAAGTGACTTGGTCAGGTCGTCGACCGTCCGAGTATGTTCCATCGGAGCGGAAGGTTGCGACCTCGATGGTGAGTCCAGGTCCGCCGATCACCGAGATGACGCCGAAACTCGCGCCGACGGCGACGGTTCGCCGAAAGAGCTTTTGTACCTCGGGGGGCTTGGCGCTGGTGGCGACATCAAAATCTTTGGGGATGTGTCCCAGCAACAAGTCCCGAACACAACCCCCCGCCCAATAGGCTTGATGCCCGGCCGCCGTCAGTCGCTCGACGACCTGCATGGCCAACAAGCGCGCATCACGGGTTGGCGGATTCATCGTCGGTCGATCCTTCGTCGGTTTCATTGTCGATCGACCTTTCGTCGATCCCATCGTCGATCCCATCGTCACTCGCAGCTTTAGGAGCATCCGGATCCGGGATCGACCAGAGCCCGACTTGGGATTTGCCATACTGACGAAGCCGATACCAGCCCTCCTGGCGAGGGAGTCGATCGGTCGAAACCTGTCGGGCAAACTGAAAGACGAGCAGGTCTCCCGGCCGAAGGGCGTTCTGAACTCGCTCGACGAGTCCTAGTGTCTTTTCGGTCTCCTTCTCGGCAAAGAGCTCGTAAGGGGGGCCGATAAAAACAATCGTCGGACCTCCGTTCGCCTTGAAGTGTCGGCCCCAGAGAAACGCGTCCGCCATCCGAACGTCAGCCTGGTCCCAAACGCCGACATGCTTCGTGTTCCGTTCGATGAGTTGGATTTGTTTGCGACTGTTCTCGACGAAGATCGCTCGGCGGGCGCCTCGGCTGATCGCTTCGAGCCCTACCACACCCGTCCCCGCGAAGACGTCGTAGAAATCGACTCCGAGAATATCGGAGCCCAGCATGTTGAAGACCGCCTGGCGGATCATGTCGCTGGCGGGCCGAATGGTGTTCTTCGGCGGCGAAAAGAGCTTCCTCCCGCGGTGCTCGCCCCCCGTGATTCTCAAACCGTCGTGCATCGTTTGTCCTTGTCGGCCATCATCCGCTTATTCTATAGCGGCGAGCGGACCCCACCGGCACCCGTTTCCAGACCACGTATTCGGCCGAGGGGTCTTTTCTTTCTAGAGAGGTTCCACCTGCGGAAGGTTCTACCTTGACGCGATTTTGGTCGCCCGGTCGAATGAAGAGGATGCGGGGGGCTCCCCCAAAGTGAGAAGGATGATGGGAATGAAGATCCTAGCCGGTTTGTTGGTGATCCTGGCCGTGGGGGCTGGTTCGACTTGGTATTTCCTCTTCGGGCAGACCAAAGGCCTTAAACGGCGCGGCAAGCCGATCAATAACATCACTGCCCAAGCCCAAACACCCGCGGCCCAAAGTTCCGAACTCGGTAGTCCCCAGCCGGGCGGTCCCGAACCAGAGGCCCACGCCACCACGGGCTCGGCTCCCTTGACCGATTCGCCGGCAGAAGCCGTATCGCGCACTATCCGCGTTCAACCCACAAAGGAAACCGTCGAGGACTTCCCAGCCTTCATCGATGTGACCGATGGCTCGAACCAGTACCATTGCCAATACACGGGCCAATTCCGTCGAACCAAGAAGATCATCGTCGAGATCAAGACCTACGACATTGCCAGCTATGTCGTCGAGCCGAGCCGGGGTCAAACCCTCGAACTGCTCGATGGATTGCTTGTCGATGGTAAGGCGAAAGTCTACATGCTTCGATTCATCAGTTCGCTGACCGGCAAGATGATCATGAACGACATCTACGACCGTATCAACAGTTCGTTTGATGATGTCGATGTCGACCGCCTGCAACAGAACATCGAAAACTTCGTCTCGGTCTTTCAAAATGGTTCCAAGCCGGGCGACATCGTCTACATCGTTTGGCTGCCCGGAGGAAAGGTCTACAGCGCCTTCAATAGTGCCGACCCCGTTCCGTTCATCGCGCACGATTTTCCCTTTGCTCGGGCCCTTTGGCGAATCTGGGCCGGCCCCACTTTCGGCGACGTCCGCTTTAATCTCGTTCGTCGATTTGCCGACCCCGTCAGCACTCCGTGATCGATCGGCTCGAGTCGCTAACCTTGCTTCCCCTGGATGCGGGTACGGACGCTTTTTCCGATGACGTGTTCCCGGGGAGACAAACCATTCACCTTGAAGTCTCCTCAGGAAACCGAGCAAGGAGATGCCATGACGATCCACCGTTTGAGCGGTCCTGAGTCGACCCCGAACAATCCCCCGTCCGCTGCCACATCGGATGAGCCCCTCTTCGACGCTTACTCGCAAGCCGTGATTTCCGCCTCCGAGCGGGTTAGCCCTGCGGTGGTACATATCACGGTTCGCTCGTCGCGCTCGGGTCAGCCCGGGGTTGGTGGAAGCGGGTCGGGGTTTTTGATCTCGCCCGACGGGCTCATCGTCACCAATAGCCATGTGGTGCATGGCACCGAGAAACAAACCGTGACGCTTTTCGAAGGCGACAAGTACGCGGCCGAGCTCGTGGGGGACGACCCCGATAGCGACCTCGCGCTGCTCCGCATCCGGAGCTCGGAATTGCCCAGCGTCCGCTTTGCCGACGGAGGTCGACTTCGCGTGGGGCAATTGGCGATCGCGATCGGTAACCCCTTGGGTTTCCAAACCAGCGTGACCGCCGGCGTCGTCAGCGCGCTGGGTCGGACGCTGCGAGCTCAGTCGGGCCGACTGATGGATGACATCCTGCAAACCGATGCCGCCTTAAATCCCGGCAACTCCGGGGGACCCCTGATCGATTCTCGGGGCGAAGTGATCGGGGTGAATACCGCCGTCATTGTCTCTGCTCAGGGGATCTGCTTTGCCATCGCCTCGGGAACCGCTTCGCACGTCGCGGACCAGTTGCTGGCGCATGGTCGAGTTCGGCGAAGTTACTTGGGATTGGCGGCGCAGAACATCGACCTGCCGTCGTGGCTGATTCGTCGATTCGATTTGCTGCAGGATGAAGCCATCCTGGTGATGAGTGTCGAGCCGGGCGGGCCGGCCGATAAAGCTCGCCTGCGAGAGGGTGACATCCTATTGTCACTCGATGACCGACCGATCACCAGTATCGACGCACTCCATCGCCTGCTCACTTTCGACCGGGCGGGGCGTGCTTCCGAACTGTCGTTGATTCGCGAGGATCAACTCGTCGCGGTTCAAGTGATCCCTCGCGAGAAGCCATCCCTGTGACATAGGCATGTCACGATAAATGGCTTTTGACCCATTTCGAAAGGACCAGCAGCGACCAGAGCTCTTTCGCGCGGTTGGCCCGCAACGAAAGATGATCACGGACCAGATCGCGAACTCCTTGTGAATCGATAAAGGAAAGAGCCCAGGGCCAATCCTGAACCAGGTGCGTTTCCACCTCGCTTCGCAAATCGGTGCGAAGCCATCGAGCGATCGGAATCCCGAATCCCTTCTTTGGCCGATCGATGATCTGGTCGGGCAAGAGGTGTTGCCGACGAAGTCCTTTCTTGAAGATCGCTTTGGTGACTCCTCGCGCAAACTTCGTCTCGGCCGGTAGTGAGTTGACGTACTCGGCAAATGCCGTGTCCAGAAAAGGGCAACGGAGCTCCAGGCCGAACATCATGCTCGCGCGATCTACTTTGCGAAGGATGTCATTGGGGAGATAGAACCGCTGATAGAAGTCGAGCGCTCGGTCGACGTCGCCACCCCGCACTTGCCGGCCAAACGCCAACACGTCAGCGAAGACCTCCTCCGCGGAAAGGCGATCGCGCCGAGATGGAATGAGCCTGGTCAGTTGATCCAGCGAGAAAGATCCCATCCAGGTCGGAAGCTGAATCTCCGCTGATACCCCCATCCCACGAAGGAATCGATCGAGCTTAAAATCGAGAGACATGTTCTGGTCCGATCGAGGAAGGATCTTGCGAACAAAAGAACCGAGCGCCGGCGCCAACCGGCGGGGCAGAAAACGGCGATACCACCGGGCCACGCTAAGCGCCCGGAACGGGTCGTACCCCGCCAGTAATTCATCCCCCCCTTCCCCGCTGAGGGCAACCGTCACGTGCTCGCGAGCGAACTCCGAAAGGAGCGCGGTCGGCAAAATCGAAGGGTCCGCCAATGGCTCGTCGAGCTGCGCGATCACGGGCTCTAGCCGAGCGAGCATCTCCCGACTGTTGAACAGCCGATGCCGATGAACCGTGCCGAGTTGCCGGGCGACCTGCTCGGCCCAGGGAGACTCGTCAAAGCTGGGATCGTCAAAGCCAATCGAAAAGGTGGCGATCTCGGACGCGGGTCGATGCCTGGCAGAAAGGGCCAGCACCGCGCTCGAATCGACCCCGCCCGAAAGAAAGACTCCCACCGGAACATCCGCCACCCAGCGCCTGCGGACGCCATCATCGAGTAGCGAGATCAGCCGATCCGGGTCGGATTTTGGAGCGGGTGTTCCTGCCGCGGAAATCGCGGACTGCCGGTCCCAGAAGCGGGAGATGTGGATCGGTTTCTCACCTGCAAGGTCGAGAACGAAGCGGTGCCCTGGGGCAAGCTGCTGAACCCCTTCCCAGATCGAACGAGGGTCCGCCACCGCGTCGTGGACCAAGTATGAAACGATCCCCTCTTCGTTCAGCCGACGCGGTGACCGAAGGGCCGAGTGCTCATTTAGGCTGGACGATTCCGACGCGAAGACGAACCGAACCTGAGTCGATGTGGGCTGTGCGAAATAGAGAGGCTTCTTGCCGAATCGGTCGCGGGCGCCGAACAGAAGTCGCCGGTTTCGGTCGTAAAGGACGAACGCAAACATCCCGTCCAGATGAAGAACAGCGTCCTCTCCCCAGGCGCGATACGCTTCGAGGATCACCTCGGTATCGCTATTCGTCCGGAAGCGGTGACCGGCTTTTTGAAGCCGCTGCCGAAGAAGGGCATGATCGTAGATCTCTCCGTTGAAGACGATAACCAGCGTGCCTTGTTCATCGAGCATCGGCTGATGCCCGCTGGCCCGATCGATGATCGCCAGTCGAGTCTGACCGAGATGGACTTGGCCGTCGCTCCAAGAGCCTCGGCCATCGGGCCCGCGGTGCGCGAGCTTGCTCATCATGCGGGCGAGCCCTTCTGGATCAGGTTCGCCGATGAATCCCAAAATCCCGCACAAAGAGGGTTCCCCCCTCCAAACCGAGGAAGAATCGAGCGACACTTCGTTGTACGACTCTCTTGCCCCCGTGAGTTCGTTTCCGTTCCACGTGGAACTCGGGGAAAGTATTATGCGTAGGTACGAAGACTCGAATTCTGACAGGAACCGATTCCATGACGAACCATCGACGAACCGCGGTGATTTTGGGGGCAAACGCCCTGCGGTCCCGTTTCTCGAACAAATCGGTCCGGGCACATCTGCTTGCCGGCTTCGACGTCTACCCCGTCCATCCCCGCGAAACGGAGGTCGAATCTCTCCGCTGCTATCCCAACCTCGACGCGGTCCCCCGGCCCATTGACCGGATCAGTCTTTACGTTCCTCCCGCGGTCGGTCTGCAGGAAGCAGAGGCAATCATCCGGGCCGGGGCCAAAGAAGTTTGGCTCAATCCCGGCACGGAAAGCCCGGAGCTGATTCGAAAGCTGCGGGAACATTCCGTGGATGTCCGCATCGGATGCAGCATCATCGATTGTGGCTACTCGCCGAGCCAGTTCCTCGAATGACACGACGAAGCCTCCTTATCTCTGGACTCGTGCTGCTGCTGACGATCGCTGGCGCCGCCGTTCGACTCGATCGGATCCACGCCATCGGCCTCAGCCATTTCGATGCCGGCGTTTATGCCCAGAGCGGGCTCTGGCCCTGGACGGGACAATTCCACTTCAACCAAGCATTCTTCAGCCCGCCCCTTTTTCCCATTTTGATTGGAACCATCAATGCGATCGCGGGGACTCCGATCGATTGGGCGGGGCCGTTGGTCTCTGCGCTCGCGGGGATCCTACTGGTGCCGGCGGGGTACTGGATAGCCAAGGATTGGTTCCACGAGCGGGCGGGACTCATGGCGGCAACGCTTCTCGCGTTCGACCCGGCTCAGGTCCTTTTCTCCCGAGTCGGGCTGACCGACGAGCTTTTCACCCTTCTCTTCCTGGTCGGCTTCGCCCTGACGCGGTCAGCGGTACAGCGGGGCGGATGGAGGCGGCTGATTGTTGCCGGCATCGTAGTGGGGCTGGCTTGGAACACAAAGTATCATGGCTTCCTCGCTGCGGGGCTGGGCTTGGCGTGTGTGCCGGGAAGCCGAGACCCCGTGGTCCGGATCGGTCGTCTTGCCTGGATCTCCGGAATTGCGCTTTCGTTCTATCTCCCCTGGGCTATCTCGTTTCACGTGGAACACGGGTATCTCTCGCTGATTGAGCATCAGCGTGGTTACTTTCGCGGCTTGCCCGGCTGGTGGGAAGGGGCGAGATCTGGCTGGTCGACGTGGGCGATTTTCGGCGGAACTCTGGTTTGGCTGGTCCCCGCGGCCGAGAGTGCTTGGGCACTTCTTCGGCGATCTTCGGTTCGGCCCAACCTGCTTTTGCTGCTCGCGGGAATTTCAGCCGCGCTGATGATCTTCCTTCCTGAATCCAGCAACCTGGCCAGCCTGCTCCTCATCTTGCCCCTGGCACTGATGGGCTGTTGCCGACCGGTCATGCGACAACAAGACTTTTCCCTGCTGGCATCATTTGTTGTACTCCTTTTCCTACCAGGTATTTACGCGCCTTATGCTCGGCTTTGGCTGCCGACGGAAACGCTCCTGCTGATCCTCGCCAGCGGAGCCTGGGACAGAGCCGACTCCCTGACCGATCAGCAGATCGAAAAACGCCGATTCCCGAGCATCATGGCACCGGTATATTTGATGTTAGTCATTTCAGGTATTGTATTTGTGACTCGAATGATGGGCTTTGTCCAACAGAACGATCTCTATCGGTCCCATGCGGGATACCGGGAGGTTGCGCGGGAATCGACGGCTGATCTCGCCGACAAGAGACAGATCCTGACTCTTTGTCGATGGCCGATGAACTATTACTTGGCCCTTGAGGGAAAAAACGTTCAGCCCCTTGGGGATCAAGCGGGGATTTCGGATTTGCTTCGGGGGAATCTGCTCCTGTATGACCAAACCGCCTCGGATACGCAGTCGTTTCACGCGGTTTGGGATCGTCTGATTGAGGAGGGTCGCGATCGGTTCTGGGAGATTGATCTGGACCTTCTCACGCGCTTGGACGATGTCGACCAACCGACGACTCGATTGGAAAGCCTTTTCGAAACCGGGCCAAAGACGCGCCTTTTTCGGCACGAACCTTAGAAGTCGAAAAGCGACCTTCTCAAGTGGATGGGACAAGCTTGGTTGATGACCAACGTTGTCGCCGTAGATTACTGGTCGGTAGAACGGCGGGTGATGGAAAGGGATCGCACCGCGTTTGTTTTCCGAACGAGGGCGTAGCTCAGCGGTAGAGCATCGGACTTTTAATCCGTTGGCCGTGGGTTCAAATCCCACCGCCCTCACTCTAAATCTTGACATTTCTCAGCGAAATCGCGGTTAGTTTTGATCCTGGATGTACTGCAAGGCGACGCCATAAACCGTCCCAACCTGTTGCAGGGAACCCTTCGAAAGATCCCCATCATCCATGAATGCGTCGAGAGCTTGCTGGTCGGCTGCAGAGATGGTGTAACCTGGAAACGGAGCGATGGAGATACCGATAAAAGGCATCACCCCACCAGAACCGTTCCAGTCATAAAGTCCGCCGATCGGTGTTTTCCGAAAATCGGATCGTCTCATCATTCCCACTAGCGCCGTGGGCAAAACGCCGGGCCCTTTATCGTCGGGCCATTGACCATGCTCGGCAAAATAGCGATCCGCCGCTTGGGCAATTTGTTGCAGGTGGACCGCGGTCGCCTTGATCCGAGCACTCTGAGAAAAGTCGCCCCCTCGGTAGACGGCAATCGACGCAATGATCCCGAGGATGAGAACCACAATGGTCAATTCAATGAGGGTAAAGGCTCCGCGTTGCCGGGAACTTTTGCAAGGTCGGATTCGATCGGGGTGTACCATGACTCCCGACTCCCGGAGACAACCGACGCCCTCTCATTCCGTAAAGCGTAGCCCAGCAGCGAGTAACGGGGCGTCTCTGGGACCGAAAACCAACGATCAATTCGCCTCTGTCGCCGATTGATGCGGAAAGGGCGCTTTTTGCCTAACGAAATTCCAAAATGGGTTGCCCAAAATGGCGCATGATGGGCCAGAAACACTGGTTTTTTCTCAATCCCTAGAAGACCGGTTTCGTTGTTGGATGACATTTGAAGGAGGTCGCAGGGCTGATGGTTGGGCTACTTGACGCCGCCCCCCGCTACCCAGCTCTGAACCTGCTCGGAAACGGCAAGCATGGCTTTCAGCTCATCGGGAGACTTGGCT
This sequence comes from bacterium, assembly GCA_019753235.1. GTDB lineage: Bacteria > Planctomycetota > Planctomycetia > Kolteriales > Kolteriaceae > JAIELF01. Next base: position 236,835 of record JAIELF010000011.1, on the reverse strand, counting down.
TCGAAGACACGAAAAAGTGTCGGGTTATTGCGGTGGGGGAGTTCCACACGAAAGATCGATTCGCCTGTCGCCTCATCCTTTTCGAACTTCCAGTTCTTCGCCCCCGAGACTTCGAGCTGCTTTCGGACCCGTTCATAGAGCTCGAACGTTTCGGAGCCTTCTCCGAAGTTCTTGGTCATCCCTTCGATCTTCTGTTGAGCTTGGCCCATTTGTCGCTGGGCCGAATCCATCAGAGGATCGAGCTTCTCGCGAGCCAGTTCTGATGCGGAATCTGATGCCGACCGAAGAGAACCCTCAGCCTTATCGCGAGCCGCCTGCAAGCGATCGGAAAGGGGATCGGTCGAAACATCGCTCGAAACATCCTTCCCTCGGGCCGACTCATTGGCTCGATCGAAGGTCTCTTTGACCCGATCGCCCGTACGATAGCGAGGATCATCCGCAGAAGATCCGCTGGATCGCCCGCCCAATCCAAAACCTGGCTTTCGGAACGGATCGTCCGCCATGCGGGCACGCCCGGCACATCCGGCCAGGTTCGCAGCGAGGACAAACCCGATTGATAGATATAAATACTTATTTGGAAATAATTTAGGGAATGATCGACAGGATGGCGACAGGCTTCGCATCGCGATCCACTCCCAGGGTTGTTGTTCGTTACGGACGAGGGAAGAGCAAGCTTAGCGCGCTCTTTCCCCCGGGGTCTCTAAAGCCTCCGAATAGCCGATCGCGTGTTTCTTGCAAGAGAAGTTTCGCACGGGCGTAACATGGATATCGAACCCTTTGGGCTCGCTCTTTCGATCAGGCTCAGCGGCAAATCCACCGGTGATTCAGAGATTGGCGGCGATGAGTATCTACCTCGACAACAATGCCACCACCGCGATCGATCCCGCCGTGCGCGAGATGATGCTTCGCTATCTCGGTTCTGAAGCGGGCAATCCATCGAGTCGACATGCTTCCGGCCGATGGGCCCGTCAAGGAGTCGAAGAGGCATGTGAAAAGATCGCGGAGGGGCTCGACGTCAATGTCGATGAAATCACTTTCACAAGCGGCGCGACCGAAGCCAACAACCTTGCAATCCTATCCTGGCGGCGCGATCCAAGTGTTGTTTATGTCTCGGCCACCGAACACCCGAGCGCGCTTCTCCCGGCAGAGTCACTTGCTTCTTTTGGTCACGATGTCCGAGTCTTGACTGTGGATGAAGAAGGATTAGTGGATTTATCGGACATCGATTCCGCGGACGCGCGCGGGGTGATTCAATGGGCCAACAGCGAGACCGGCACGATTCAAGAGTTGATCACTTCATCGTCTTCCCCCGATTGGAAGTCGCTGCACGTCGATGGTGTTCAAGCGGTGGGGAAAGTGCCAATCTCTTTTCGTGCGATCAAAGCCAACACCCTTTCCTTTTCAGGGCACAAGATTCATGGCCCACCCGGGATTGGCGCGCTCCTTGTGCGCAAGGGAACCTCCATCGATCCACTTCTTCTCGGAGGCAGCCAGCAGGCAGGCATTCGACCTGGATCAGAACCGGTCGCGCTGATTGCGGGCCTGGGGGAAGCGGTTCGGCTTGCGACGATAAGCCTGGCGCAAAATCAACAAATCATGAGGGAAAGACGCGATTTTCTGGAGTCAGCCCTCGCTGCTCGCGTCCCGCAGATCGTCGTGCATGGATCCCGCGATCATCGATTGCCCGGCACGCTCAACGTCTCTTTTTTAGGAGCAAAGGCAGAGGCAGTCCTCATGGGACTTGATCTGGCCGGCGTTCGCGCCTCGGCCGGCACGGCGTGTGCCAGCGGCTCGATGGAACCTTCACCCACACTCGTCGCGATGGGCTTGGCGCGCGAGCAAGTAATGTCCGCGATTCGATTCTCTGTCAGTCGCCAAACCACGGCCGACGACATCATCCAAGCGATCGATGTGATCGAGCACGTGGTTGAAAAAATCCGCGCGAAGATGTCTGTTTATCCTGCCGATTCATCGAGCTAACCGTCGCACACGGACGAAAGAAGTTGCTCGAGATGAGAGAAACATCTGGCCTAGGCGATTATCGTGGCTAGAATTTCGTCTTGATATGCTCGTGTTGCTCCTCCCAGTGCAAGTAGCCGCGAGCAGTTGGACCGAAGGGAAGTTCCGTCGATCATGGATGCATGGACGGATCCCGTGGATAGGAGTGTTCATCGGCAACGAATCGGGATTCTGTTCGGTTGATCGAACATAATCTCTTCGATGGCCTTGATCGCTGGATCGTTCGGTCTGCTGCGCTCGGCGTGAACACGAGCTGTGATGTCGCTCGTATCGGCGGCGACTCGTGAATCGGTGGGATTCCGTTCCGCTGTTTGACGATCGCTTGTCTTGGTACGACCGCTGGCGAAACTATCGGACTGTTTCGCTTCGATCGAAAGGACTCACCGTGGCTTGTCAGGCACCTGACCTGCGTTTTGAAACATTCGTGGCGGGCCAAGAGAACGTCTTAGCCCTGGAAGCAGCCAACAAGGTCATTGCCGAACCTGGTAATCAGTACAATCCTCTCGTCCTTTTTGGCCCCCCCTCGGTGGGCAAAACCCATCTTTTTCAGGCAATTCGAGCCCGTTTGGACGAAGTTTATCCTCAGTGGAACGTCGTTTCTTTGCCCTCGTGCGAGTTCATGAGCGAGTGCGAGCAAGCTTGGGAGAATCAGACAGCACCCGAGTTTCGACAATCTCTCTGGAAGCTCGATGCCTTGATGATCGATGACATCCATCTTCTGCAGCGGAGTCAACCCGCGAAGGAAGAGCTCTATCACACGTTCAATCGTTTCGTCGCCAACGGAAAGCAGTTGATCCTGACGAGTCGAGAGTCGCCTGCCGATATGCTCGATCTCGGCTTGCCACTTCGGCAACGATTTCAAAGCGGTCTGGTTATTCGGATCGAGCCCCCGAGAGAAGCCCTGCTTCGGGACCTCATTGTTCAAGAAGCTCGCCGGCATGCCGTCCGGCTTTCGCAAAAAGCATCAACACTTTTGGTTCGAGAAGTTCGCAATGCACGCGAGTTACAAGGAGTCTTTCAAGAGCTTCTCCTGCATGGAGAGACCTCTTCTCGCGTCGTGCCTTTGGAAGAAGTTCGTGGAATCCTCCAAAAACATGCCTCATCGCAGCTCAAAATTAGTGATGTCACAAAGGTTGTCTGCGATTACTTCAACGTTGAACTGGCGCGGGTTCGATCCGCCAGCAGACGACAATCCCTGGTTCAGGCCCGCCAATTGGCGATGTACCTTGTGCGCGAGCTCACCGGGGCCCCGCTGACGCAAATCGGCGGCTACTTTGGTGGGCGCGATCACACCACCGTTCTCTACGCTTGCCGAAAGGTCGCCAACGATATTCGAAAAGAGCCTTTCCTATCGCAAGCCGTCCGCGACGTTCAAGCTCAACTGCGCGGCTGATCTCTCATGAACAAACTATTCACCCCAGCGACCAGGCCCGTTCTTGGTTTCCAGCAGTCATACCGCTTTGCTGGTATGTCGATCAACGTTAAATTCGATCGGAAAGAAGTCTTCCCAGCGACATGGATGACGCATTTTGCGGCGCGTGTCGGCTGGGGAGAATTCGTTCACGACCGTGTTACTAAAGTGTTGGGGCTTGTTGCGTCCGAACGTCCCGCCAATCGGTCGGCTCGGAAACGTTCTTTTAGCGACGCCTGACAACCGTTTGGTGACAGAAGCACCAACCTGATCTCCACGGGGACTTTGTCTTAAGTGGTCGCCCTAACATGATGATTTGTTTTGTGTTGCGCTTACGAAGAAAGCGGGAAGTAACAGGACGGCGTGGACTGTTTTAATACGATGAAGATGAGATAGATAGATTCTATAGGAGCTGTAGAAACGCATGAAAGCAACCTGTCATCGGGAGGGATTGCTCTCCGCCTTTCAGGTTGCCTCGGGAGTTGTTCCACAGAGAAGCCCACGCCCGATTCTTCGAAGCGTCAAACTCGTCTTCTCTCCTCCCGACCAAGCGACCTTGCTCGCGACCGATCTTGAGATCGGGATTCGTTACCTACTTTCGGGAATTGATGTCGACGAGGCCGGTAGTATTGTCTTGCCGGTCGGAGAAACGATGTCGATCCTGCGCGAACTCCCCGATGAGCGCATTAACCTTCGGGCAGGTGATGGCGGAGTGTTGATTGAAGCGGCATCGAGTCGCTTCGAGTTAGCGACCGAGGATCCGCAAGAGTTTCCAGACGTACCCGAAATGGGGTCAGAGCCGGCCCACCGAACCAAAGCCGGTGTTCTTCTCGGGATGATTCGCCGAACGTCGTTTGCATGCGCTTCGGAAAACTCGCGATACGCGCTTCATTCGGTCCTAGTCGAATTTGAAGAGGGTCGCTTCAAGTTCATTGCCACCGATAGTAAACGATTGGCGATCATGCCGGGGGCTGTGGAAGTGGCGGGTGAAGTACCCGAGGGAAATTGGCTTCTTCCGCCGAAGGCTTTGAACTTGATAACGCGGGTTTTGGCCGATCCCGAAGAAGAGGTTTCCTTTGTCTTGCGTGATAACGAAGCTCTCTTTCGCACCGGCAAGGTAGTGATCTACACCCGTCTGGTCGAAGGCCGATTTCCGAAGTACCAAGACGTCATTCCGCCAGAAGTGAACTTTCAGATACCTCTGCCGGTGGGACCCTTTTACGGCGTCGTCAGGCAATCGCGGATCCTCACCAACGACGAGTCACGCGGCGTCGATTTCGAGTTTGCCGAGGGGGAGCTTCGCCTGGAAAGTCGGGCGTCGCAACTCGGACAATCCGAGGTCCGAATGCCTTTGGGTTATTCAGGCAATTCGATCGGCGTCACGTACGATCCACAACTTCTTATTGATGCTTTAAAAGTGCTTGATCCCAGCGAAGAGATTCGGTTAGAGCTCGCGGATAATCGTCGGGCGTCGGTTTTTCGGACGCGTGATGACTACGCTTACGTCGTGATGCCGTTGATACGTGATCGATGATGGAAGAATGGCAAGAGATCTCGCGGGGCCCCAAGAAACTGGGTGATCTCCTCGGGCTGATCATGGCTCGTTATGGTTATGCCCAAACGGCAGGGCGAGTGGAACTCGAAAGAGTTTGGAATGACATTGCCGATGGGCGGATGAAGGAACATGCCCGGTTGGGACCGCTGCGTCGGGGCATCTTGGAGATTGCCGTCGACAGCGCTTCCTTGCTGGCCGACCTTGAGGGTTTCGAGAAAGGGAACCTGCTCGAATCGCTTCAAAAGAGACTCGGCAACACCACGATTCGCGGGATCAAGTTTCGTCGGCTCTAAATGAGGCCGGCTTGAACGACCCCAACAGAAAGAGAAGAAGGTAACATGGCCAACGAGAAAACCTATCGCGGCGACAGCATCCAGGTTCTGGAGGGAGTCGATGGGATCCGCAAACGGCCGGCCATGTATATCGGCGACACGCACGTCAGCGGACTGCATCATCTCATCTACGAAGTGGTCGACAACAGCATCGACGAGGCGATGGCCGGCTACTGTAAGACTATTCGCGTCAAACTGAACCTCGACGGAAGCGTCACGATTTCTGACGACGGTCGCGGTATTCCATGCGATGTTCATCCCGAGAAGAAAGTGTCGGCCCTGCAAGTGGTTCTCACCGAGATCCATGCCGGCGGCAAATTCGACAAGAAGTCCTACAAGGTCAGTGGCGGCCTGCACGGCGTCGGCATCACCGCCGTCAATGCACTCTCCGAATGGCTACAAGCCGAGGTCTCGCGCGAAGGGAAAAAGTATTTCTTCGAGTGTCAGAAAGGCGTGCCGACCGCTCCGGTTCGAGAGATCGGCGAATCGAAAACCACCGGCACCAAAATCACGTTCAAACCCGATGGAACCATCTTTGCCGATACCAAGTTCCGTTTCGCGACGCTGGAAAACCGACTACGCGACCTTAGTTTTCTCAATCCCGGGATTCGAATTCAGCTCGAAGATGAACATAGTGCCGTGACCGAAGAGTTCTTCAATGAGCGCGGGCTCGAAGACTTCATCAAGCACTTACAGGGAAGTGCCGGCACTCTCCATGAGGAGGTGATCACCGTCTCAGGAAGCCGAGATATTCCCCTCGATGGGGACACGGCTGCCGTCATGGTCGAGATCGCCTTGCAGTACAACCTCGAGTACAGCGAGACCGTTCTCGCGTTCGTCAACAACATCAATACCGTCGAGGGTGGGACGCACGTATCGGGTTTCCGGAACGCTCTCACGCGGACGCTCAACAACTACGGTAAAAAGAACAACCTCTTCAAAGGGGACAAGTCCCTTTCTGGAGAGGATGTTCGTGAGGGACTCACCGCGGTCATCAGCATCAAGCACCCGAATCCAGAGTTTGGCGGCCAAACCAAATCGAAACTCGGTAACAGCGAGGTAGAAGGGATCGTCACCTCGCTTGTGAATGAGAAGTTCGAACAGTTCCTCGAAGAGAATCCAAAGATCGCCAAGAAGATCGTCGAGAAGGGAATCTTGGCGGCCGAGGCCCGCGAAGCGAGTCGAAAAGCTCGCGAAATGGCTCGGCAACGAAAAGGGGCTCTCTCGGGCGACAGCCTTCCAGGGAAACTTTTTGACTGCATCGAGAAGGACGCCACTAAATGCGAACTCTTCCTGGTGGAAGGTCAGTCCGCCGGTGGAACCGCGGTCGATGGACGGGATCGAAACTTCCAAGCGATCCTTCCGCTTCGCGGCAAGATCATCAACGTGGAGAAGGCTCGACTCGATCGCGTCCTCGCGAACGAAGAGGTCATCACCATGATCAAAGCGATCGGTGTCGGAGTGGGAGGAGATCTCGACCTCGAGAAACGGAACTACGAACGAATCGTGATCATGACCGATGCCGACATCGACGGGTCGCATATCCGAACGCTGCTCATCACCTTCTTCTATCGGCAAATGCCGGCACTGGTGCTCGGGGGGCATGTCTTTGCCGCTCAGCCACCTCTCTATCAGGTCTCGAAGGGAAAGCAGTCACGCTATGTGCAGAAAGAAGAGGAGATCCAAGAGGAATACCTTCGCATTGGCTTGGATAACGCCCATCTCGAACGAGTCGACGCGACCAGAACCTCGGGCGAACCCCTTGGTGTCCTTGTTCGGCAGCTTTCGACCTTAGATGATGCGCTGGCGACGATTGAACGGCGTGGATTCCGGCTAGAAGATTTCCTTTCGCTTCAGAATGCGGAAACAAAGCTTTTGCCGATGTTTTTGGCCCGCAGCAACGAAGTCGATCACTGGTTTGATTCGATCGAGAAGGTGGAAGCATTTCTGAAAGAGAAGGCAGCCGCCACCGAGGCCGGCGACGGCGCGCGGGACATTGTCGTAACCGAACTGCACGAGGTCAAAACCGTCAACCGCCTTCTTCAAGAGACACAGGGGCACGTCGAAACGCTTGACCTGATACCTGTTCCTCTTCGGCCAGGAGAAGAGCCTAAGCCCCGCTACTTCTATGTCGATGCGAAGGATAACCGCGTCCCGTTGGACACGCTTCGAGATTTGGTCAAAGCAGTTCGCCAGACGGGTCGAAAGCAGATCGATGTTCGTCGTTTCAAAGGTTTAGGCGAGATGAATGCCGACCAGCTCTGGGAAACGACGATGGATCCCTCGCGTCGAACGATGCTTCGCGTCACCGTAGAAGATGCGGCGGCGGCCGACGAAATGTTCCGCGTGCTGATGGGGGACGAAGTCGAACCCCGCCGCGAGTTCATCGAGCGGCACGCGCTCGAAGTTCGCAATCTCGACTATCACGCGTGACCATTGGAATCGCTTGGCCACGGCCGATCTCGAAAAGCAACTCTTAAGCGTGATAGGAGTTTCTTGGCCCGGCCTAGACGCGGACGGGTTGCTGCACCATTTCAAGGATTTTTGCAACCATCTTCTGGATGCTGTCGAAAGCTTCGCTGATACGCTTAGCTTCCATGTAACATGGAGTCGTGACCAATCGATTCTGTTCATCGACGACAACATCCGTCGCATCGACTGCCCGATGCTTTGCCCCCATCGCATCAATTTTCCCGGCCGTCGCAGAATCGTGCCCAATCGTCAAACTCGGTTTCAATGTCTCACCGAAAAGTCGGGCGGCAATGACCGGCGCGATGCAAGCCAGGCCGATCGGCTTCCCCAGCGACTGCGCTCCTCGAAGGACGCGAGCCACCTGCGGATCGACGCAGCAATTATCCGCCGACATCGCAAAGTCGCAAAGATTCTTTGCCGCCCCGAAACCGCCGGGCAGGATGAAGGCGTCAAAGTCAGCAGGGTCAACCTGGGCGAGATCGACGACTTTTCCTCGCGCGATTCTCGCTGATTCAACGAGTACATTTCGTTTCTCAGCCATAGGCTTTTGGGCCCAATGGTCGATCACGTCGGCCGAGAGCTTGTTGGGGGCCATGCAGACAACGTCGGCGCCCGATTGATCGAGCACCAGTAGCAAACAAACAGCCTCGTGGATCTCCGAACCGTCGAAGACACCACAACCACTCAGAATCACCCCCACTTTTGCCACGTCGACTCTTCCTTCCATCGGGATCGTTGTTGGTCTGTTGTTCGATGTTGTCGATTATAACCGCTCTGGCAAGAGGCGTCGCCGACCAAGAGGCCGAGCCGTTCAGGAAAATGCGACTTTCTTGTTGCCAGGGGTCGATCACGTCGCTACCATTTCGGCTGCTCAACAATGGGTGACCGCGGCATCGTCCTGATTCCGCGGTAAACAGGGAACTCCGGTGAAATTCCGGGACGGCCCCGCCGCTGTGTTCGAGCGACGAAGAGTTTCCAAATACACCAGAAGCCATTGGCTGCCTTGAGCAGTCGAGAAGGCCGGAAACTCAGAGCTCGAGAGTCAGAAGACCTACCTGTTGTTGATGGCGGCAGACTCTGCGCGGGACGAGTCTACGACCCTGAATCAACCTTTCATCATCCTCTGGGGCATTTGCTTTGGCGGTCTGATGATCTCGGTTTTGTACGGGCAAAAGTAGCGATGAAGTTGTTTCGGGCTCCCCACGTTATCCCGGGGGAGAACGAGCGCAAACGCTCCTTTTTCCATGCTGCCGATCGGTTGATGCTCGATCTTGAAGCCGTCTTTCCCAACGAAGTTATCTCCCTAGGAGAAGCGCGTCTTGCACGCGACGACGAGAATACTTGGCCGCGCCTTCACGCTGCTCGAGCTGCTCGTTGTCATCGCGGTGCTGGGTCTTTTGATGGCCCTGCTGTTGCCCGCGGTGATCGCCACGCAAGAACGCGCCCGGCAGACGCAATGCTTGAGTCGACTCAAGCAGCTTGCAATGGGCATCGCGATGTACGAACAAGAGCAAGGTCTATTTCCGACGGGTTGTCTCGGCTGCAAACTTGCGCCGAAGCGACCAGGACAGCCCTTTATCCCTCAACGATTCATCTCCTGGAACGTCTCGCTTTTGCCTTACCTCGAACAGCGAGGACTCTTCGAAGGCTTTAACTTTAATCTACCCTCGTTCAGCCCAGACAACTTAACGGTCTGTTCAACAACCGTCGAAATGTTCCTCTGTCCGAGCACCATGCCCGATGTTCGCATCAACTTGCAGGGACGCTGGAAGGGCTTGGCATTCACCGATTTCGCGGGCATTTACGGGGTCGAAGGAGTTGGCCGAACCACGACCGATCCACAGAGTCCGCACTTTCTCAAGGAGGAGTTTTTAGGGGTGATGCTCTACGAGACGGCGGTCCCTCGTCGAGAGATCACCGACGGCGCAAGCCAAACGATTTGTCTCTCGGAGATGTCGCCTCGCCGAACCATCGAATGCGAATGGGCCAACGGCGAAAACCTATTTGCCCAGACGGGCGAGAACCCGCTCAACGGGACGAAGGGCCTTGGAACAGAGATGGGGAGCGGCCATCCCGGCGGCGCTCAAGTCGCGTTTGCGGATGGCCATGCCGACTTTCTCACGAATTCAATCGATCAGCGGATCCTGAACGCCTTATTGACCAAGGCCGGAAAGGAGCTTGCCCGACCTTAAATGCTCGAAACACTCTCGCGGCGCGCTCAGCGGGCGAGGCGACTTACATGATTCAATCCACGGTTTCTCCTTGATTATTCTCTCCGAAAGGAATCCTTCCATGTTTCGTTTTGCTGCATGTTCTCTTCTGACGCTCTTGGTGAGTTCTGTCTCTTGGGGGGGAGTCGCGACCAAGCCAGTGACCACATTTGCTGACATCACGCAATGGTTTGGCTCGGGCCCGAACGAAGCGGCCCTTGTCATCGATTGGGATGGCGACGACGGCAACAACGACTCTCTCGTTTGGGGCTTTCGTTGGAACGGCAACGCTTCTAGCGAAGATATGTTTCGCGCCGTCGTCAGCGGCGACCCAGAATTGTTCGCCCGGATCACGCCCCCCTCGTCGTTTGGGATCGGCGTTCTCGGGATTGGCTACGACGCGAATCACAACGGCATTTTCGGCATCACCGATGGAACGGTCTTCCCTGCAAGTGGACTCTTCGTCGTCGGGTCGGGGGATGATTCCAACGTCGCTACCGATGCCGGCGACCTGTACCGCGAAGGATGGTTTTCCGGCTTCTGGAATCTCGGTCTCTCGATCGGCAACCCCTACGCGGGGGGTTCGTGGGAGAGTGCTCAGACCGGCGTGAGTGGCGAGACTCTCGCGGACGGTGATTGGAATAGCTTGGCATTCACGACGACCTTCGACAACGTCTTCGCTAGCAATCCCCGCGCGGTCGTCCCCGAAGCGTCGAGCCTGATGCTCGTCGGGGCGGGTTTCGGCCTGCTGCTGGGTTTCCGTCGTTTCCTCGTGTAATTCGGTTTCCACCAATTTTTTAAGGAGCATAGCATGAACGAGCGCTACCTCTGCGCGCGGATATTGATCATCGCGAGCTATGGTGTCATGAGTATGTCACTGGCCGGTCCCTTCGCGCCTGCTGCCGGGCAGCCTAGTTCGACCGCGATCCCTTTTGATAGCCCCGCGATTGCGGGTTGGGCAGACAGCGTTGTCTCGCTGACGCGGGGGCCGATCAACATTGCCAACCCTGGCCTGGGAGTTGCCTCGTTCGGCACTGGTGCCAACGCGCTGGGGCCGGCCGGGACGGATACCACCAAGGTGGTGAGTCTAGGCGACGGCGGAGCGATCACCCTGCAGTTTCAAAAGCCGATCCGGGACGACGCCGGTGCCGACCTGGCGGTCTATGAGAACGGATTTGCTGATAATTTCATCGAACTCGCTTTCGTCGAGGTGAGCAGCAACGGCATCGATTTCTTCCGCTTTCCCGCCGTCTCTCTGACACCGACCGTTGCCCAGGTGGGTGCTTTCGGTTCACTGGATCCGACCGATCTCGACAATCTTGCGGGCAAGTATCGTGTGGGGTTTGGCACGCCGTTTGATCTCTCGACACTTGCGAATGTGTCACCGTTGCTGGATGTTTTCAATGTTCCGTTTGTTCGGATTGTTGACGTGGTGGGTTCGGTCAATCCCTCGTTCGGGACTACCGACAGTCAAGGTCGTTTGATCAACGATCCTTTTCCGACGGCGTTTGCATCGGGTGGGTTCGATCTGGATGGTGTCGCGGCTCTGCATGTGGTTCCAGAAGCGGGAACCTTCGCTTTTTCAGCCTTGGTGATGGGCTTCGCCGCGGCCTTGTCCCTTAGGCGAGCAATCCGTCGATGATCTTCTCGCCGTCGGCAAACCGCTTTCCTGGTAGTCCCATGACGTGCAGGAAGGTCATGTAAAGATTGCACATCGGCGTTTCGACGTCGAAGGCGAGGTGCTGAGCTGGCTTGAGCAGACCGCCGGCTCGGCCGAAAAGGGCGACCGGGAGATCGTCATGGTTGTGGCGATCTCCGTCGCTGATCCCGCTGCCATAGGTGATCATGGAATGATCAAGCAACGTGCCGTCCCCTTCCTTGACCTGATCGAGCTTCGAAAGAAAGTAGGCGAATTGGCTGGCATGCAGGCGATTGATTTTGCTGATTTGAGCCTGTTTGTGCGGATCCTTGCCGTGATGAGAGAGCGAGTGATGCCCCTCGGCAACATCAATCTCTTTGTACGGCCGATTACTGCCGGCGTTGCCCACCATAAACGTGGCGACTCGAGTTTGGTCTGTTTGAAACGCGAGCACCAACAAGTCGGCGAGCAACCGATAGTGCTGAGCAAAGTCCTTGGGAGTCTGCTCGGGCAACGAAAGATTCGGTCGGCGAACCTGTTCTGATGACTGAAAATGTTCGATTCGGCGTTCGATCTCGCGGATACCGGAGAGGTATTCATCAAGCTTTCGCTTATCGGTCGGGCCGAGTTTCTTTCCGATCGCCTGGGCATCTTCGAGGACGAAATCGAGGACGCTCTTTTGATACGCCTGTCGACGCGCTCGGGTCGCTTGCGACTGCTTGGTGTTGTCGCCGCCAAAAAGTCTTTCAAAGACCAGCCGAGGATCGGCCTCTTTGGCCGACGGGGTCGTGGGGCTTCGCCAGGAAATGTTCGAGGAATAGGCACAACTATAACCCGAGTCGCAGCCCCCCGCATTCAGGCCCTTATCGAGACCAAGTTCAAGCGATGGGAAACGAGTCTCTTTGCCGACATGCTCCGCAAGGACCTGATCGATGGATTGCCCCACGCGAATGCCCGCCCCAGCGGTCTTTACCGCGCGGGTCCCCGTGAGGTAGGTCGCGCCCGCGCGAGCGTGGTCGCCGGGCCCGTCACTTTTGGCTCGGCCAGCGTCGATCGCCAGCCCCGAGATGATCGTCATGTTCGAGCGGAACGCTTCGAATGCTTGCAACGTGGCGGGGAGATCGAACGATTCGCCGGTGGCGGTCGGTCGCCAATCGGGCATATGCATGCCATTGGGACAAAAGAAAAATGCGCTTCGAATCGGCCAGGCGGATTTGTCGGCTCCGACGGCGGCACGGGGGAGAAGTCCATCCAGAGCTGGTAAGGCGATGGCCAAGCCCGAGCCGCGCAGAAAGGCGCGTCGCGAGATGGAACTTCCCGTGGGCTTTGGCGTCGATTCGTTCATGGTTAACTCCTGCCCATTCTCGGGACGAGACTTTTAGATCCACCTCAGGCAGCGATTCTACCCTACCCAGGGCAATCCGAAGAAAGATACTCCGTACCAGAGCGAATGGTTTCCGTCGCGATCGTTTCGATTGCCCAAATGGGGCCAATAGGCCTATATTTTGGCCGAATCTCTAGCCGTTTCGGAATCGGAACGGCCGACTCTGCGTGATCTCCTTTACCAGGTCGGCAAAGACTCCCCCTTTTGCTGACACGCGCTCGACGATCTCCCTGACCTCACATTCATCGTAGACCTCGAGGCCCCGGCCGAGGGCATAAACCAGCATCCTCTCGGTCACGGTTCGAAGGAAGAGATCCTTCTTCTGCGTGAGAATTTGCGCCAGTTGTTTGGGACCGACGAATGTCGATCCATCGGGAAGTTTTCCGGACGCATCCACAGGATACTCGCCGTCGCGGTCACGCCATCCACCAATCGCGTCGAAATTCTCAAGCCCGAAGCCGAGCGGGTCCATCGTATCGTGACAAGTCGCACAAGCGGGATTGACGCGGTGCTGTTCCATTCGTTGCCGAAGCGTACCGGTGAGGCGTTGCTTGTCGAGTTCGGGAACGTTGGGCGGGGCCGATGCCGGCGGGGTGCCGAGAATCGTTTCCATCACCCATTTGCCCCGCTTGACCGGGCTGGTGCGGGTCGGATCCGAGGTGATGGTGAGGATGCTCGCTTGGGTCAACAGGCCACCGCGATTCTGGCCGGTCAGTTCGACGCGACGAAACTCCTCGCCGGCGATCCCCTCGATACCGTAATGCTTGGCAAGAGGCTCATTCACGAACGTATAGTTCGCATCCAGAAACTCGACCAGTTGCCGACGCTCGCGTAGAACCGACGCAAAGAAGAGTTCGGTTTCTCGCCGCATGGCAGAACGGAGTTGATCATTCCACATGGGGAACTTGTCGCGATCGGGAGAACGGTCGGCCAGATTGCGCAGTTGAAGCCATTGCCCCGCGAAATTCTCCACCAGTCCCAGAACTCGGTCGTCGGCGAGCATGCGTTCGACTTGCTTTTCAAAGTTGGCGGGCTCGCGCAACGTGCCCTCGAGAGCCTGCTGCCAAAGAACATCGTCGGGCATGGTGCTCCAGAGGAAGTACGACAATCGCGTGGCCAACTCGAAGTCGTTCAGTTCGCGGGGCTGGGCGGAATCAGGTTCGTTGTCTGCTTCCATCTTGAAGAGAAAATGGGGCGAGGCCAGCACGGCTTCGACCACAAGCTGAACCCCGCGCTCGAATGGTTCGTTCTCTCGCCGAGCCAGAGCGATGAGTTTCTCCAGTCGATCGAGTTCGTTCGGGGTCGCGGGGCGACGAAATGCTCGGCTCGTGAACCTATCAATGATTTGCCGAAGATCCTCGGCTTCATGATCGGGGCGAATCGGCTGGAAAAAGACCTTCGCGTGCGACGCGGGAGTGATCGGCTTGTCGACCGCGGTCGGCCCGTCGATCTGTAGGTAATCGACGATCAGGTTTCGGTCCTGTTGCTGGGCTTCATCAAAGAGATCGTTGACAAACGCGATGGCGACCCGGCGTTTTCCCTTTTCGACGCGAAGGCTCACGTCGTATTCGCCCGGCTGCTCGGCAACGGCGGTGACATCGACCAAGTGTGGCTGTTGGTCATCGATCTTGATGCCCGCCCTCGCTGGTTCGTTGCCGACCTGCTGTCCGTAGGCGCGTAAGCGAAAGTGGTATTCGCCCGACTCTGGGAACTTGATCATTCGATAAAGTTCGCCGGGCGTCGTCATCAATTGCGCCTTCCCGTCATCGACCGTCTGTCCTTTGGAGGTCGATCGCGACCCTTCCCCTTCTATTCGTTCCGAAAGGTTCTGTGTCGGCTGCGGAACAACGATCGCGCGCTCGGCGATTTTTTGAGATGCTTCGAGATACTTTTCCAGCAACAAGGGAGAGATCGAAAGAACGTCGCCGATGTTGTCGAACCCTTCGCCGACGTCGTCTGCCGGGAAGTCGTCGGCCGGTCGGAAATCGATCGCAAGCAGATCACGGATGGTATTGTTGTACTCGACCCGGTTGAGTCGCCGAAGCGTCGGCTTGCCAGGCGGACGATCCCCCGAGCAATCGACATGGTTCACCGCCGTCGTCAGCCATTCGACGATCTTCGCTCGCTCGGCATCGGTCGGTTGATCTTCGTCGGCCGGCGGCATCCCTTTTGCGCGGATCTGCGCGATCACCTTGTTCCACTGTCGGCGATGCGTCGCGAAGTGCTCGACGGTCGGAATGTCATCGAGCAGAACACCCCCTTTGGCCTCCGCTCCGTCGTGACAGGCAATACAGTACGTTGCCAGAAACGGGCGAATCTCGATTTCCAGCGACGCCATGCTCGGCAACTCGGCCGCGGCAAGTGGGGCAAGCCCCCACAGACCGATCGCCAGACAGAATGGTCGAGAAAAGATCACCCTAGGCTCCTGGCGGGGAAGACATCTTGCAGCAAGAACGCGGGACGCTTCATTTTACTCTCAGCGTCACCGTTAGGTTTCGAGTCAGCTGCAAATCGTTGTGCTAGCTATTGTTATGCCAAATGAATCCAGATGGAATGGGGAAGCCATGACAACCGAACCAGTCGATCCATGGATTTGGACACTCAATCTCATTCTAGCCAGCATGATCGTGACGTTGCCCGCCGGGATGCTTGGATACGCGATTTGGAAAGGTTCGCATCGGCATCGTGAATGGCGTCGGCTGGCTGACGCGTGGGGTTGGCACTTTATCGGCCGCGGCAACAAGAGTTTCGAACTAGCTCTTGATGGTCTCGCTGTCTGCCCGGTCGGCAGCCGACGACTGCTTCAGCATGTGATGACGTCGCCTGACGCGGGACCGCAGGTTTGTCTTTTCGATCTTTTCGCCAGTGCCGGTCCACCTCGCCCAGGGGTCGGGTTTCATTCGCAGACGGTTCTCTGGCTGGAAGATCCGAAGGGGCCGAAAAGTCGTTCGGCTCAGAGAACGAAGTCATCCCTTTCGGGTTTACCTCCCGACCATGTTGCCTGGGTAGAGAGGCGGTCTGGCTTGGCGATTTATTACATCGAGGATCAGCTTATTCGTCCGAGCCAACTCGCCCGCTTTCTGGCCGAGGGCAAGAGAATGATCGCCGACAACGAAGCGACCGACCGTGCGATAACTCTTCAGAGCGTCGACGACGAGTGACCTTGGGCACGCTGATCAGTGCGAATGGCAACTGGCTTCGTAATCCCCTTTCGACATTAGCCGACCGACGTCGCTGGCGTTGTCGAGACGGAGTTTGATGAGCCAACCCTTCTCATAGGGATCTTCGCTTAAGAGGGCCGGCTCGCGGACGACGGCATCGTTGATCGCGATCACTTCCCCCGCGACGGGGGCATAGATATCGCTGACCGCTTTGACCGATTCGACGACGCCGAACGGGGCCCCGGCCGAGAGCTTCTTGCCGACCGCGGGGAGCTCGACAAAGACCAAATCGGTCAGTTGATCAACCGCGAATCGCGTGATACCGACGGTGCCGGCATCTCCTTGGGCATCGATCCATTCGTGCGTTGCCGCATACTTCAGCGAATCCAAATTCATGACGAACCTCCCGCGCGAGATCGTTTGTAGAAGGGGAGCTTGACCACCGTAGCAGAGACAGCCGACCCCCGAACATCGACGGCCAATCGCGTCCCCACCGATTTACAGCTCGGGTCGACATACGCCATCGCGATGGCTTGTTCGAGCGTTGGAGAGTACGTCCCGCTGGTGATGTTGCCGATCGGAATGTTCTCTTCATTGGCATCGGCCCGACTGCCAGCCGGCCAAACGGCGAATCCCTCGCGAGCGATCCTCTTCCCCTCAAGGGTGAGGCCGACCCGCACTGGCCGATCCGCGGGAAGCCCGATCAGTGCGGGCTTGCCGACAAAGTCTTTATCTTTCGAAGCGACTGCCCAACTCAATCCCGCCCGCAGGGGGTCGATCTCCTCGGTCAGTTCGTGGCCATAAAGAGGCATTCCCGCTTCCAAGCGAAGCGTGTCGCGTGCCCCCAGCCCGGCGGGCTTGACACCATCCTGTCTCCCCGCATCGAGTAATCGACCCCATAGTTGGGTGATGGCCTGGTGCGGGCCGATCAATTCGACACCATCTTCGCCTGTGTATCCTGTTCGGCTCACCAGGAGACGCGTAGCGGGTTCCGACGCGAGAGCCATCCAAACCGCACGGTAATAGCCAAGAGCATCAACCGAACCCGTCAGTTCATTTTGTACGAGCGATATCGCCTTGGGCCCTTGGACGGCGATCATCGATGTCAATGGTGTGTCATCGCGAATCGTGGCATCAAAGCCCGCCCGTAAGCTATCGAACCACGCCAACAGCTTCATCCGATTCGACGCGTTGACGACAAGAAGATGTTTATCTTCGATCCGATAGACGAGGACATCGTCTTTGATTCCTGCGTCATGATTGAGAACCAGGGAGTAACGAACCTGTCCTTCGTCGAGAGTCTCGACATGATTGGTTAGGAGGTGATCGAGCAGTGCCGTGGCTTGCGGACCTTCGAACCAGAGTCGGCCCATGTGGCTGACATCGAACAGACCCGCTCCCTGTCGAGTCGCGTTGTGCTCATCGACAATCGACGAATAAAGCACCGGCATGTCCCAGCCGCCGAAATCGACGATCCGGGCTCCCGCCTGCTTGTGCCAATCAAAGAGTGCCGTTGAAAGGCCCACGCTCCCCCTTTCGATTCGGTCAACTACCCGCTAGAGTGCAAATGCCAAGGGGCGGAATCAAACCCAAAAATCCCTCAAGCGGAATCATCGGTGGAAGAAATCCTCAAGCACGCGGCCGAGCCGATCTTTATTTTGAACGAACATGGATCGTTGGTCCTTTGTAATCGTTCGTTTGATGTTCAAACCGGTTTCGGCCAATTGTCCGCGTCCGAGAAAGCTCGTTTTGTCGAGCAGTATCTTCGTCCCCCCCTCGATCTGCCGACGGGGCAAGCAAGGTCCGCGTGCCGAGTGATTGAGGCGGGTTCGTACCGAGCTTGGTGGACGATCACTTTCCTTTCGCTGCAGACCAGCGAGCAGGAACCGTTGGCTATTCTGGGCTATCTCGCCCGCGCGGCCGATCAGGGGGCATCGGGCGCGGTGCCGATCGCGAGGGATGCCGTCGCCGACGAGCAGTTGGCTCTTTTGGCCCAACGGCAGAGGACCGCGGGGTTCGAAAAGATCATCGTGGCCCAGAGCGCCGCCATGCAGCGGGTGGTCGAGCAGATGAATTTGGCGGCGGGCTGCGATGTGCCGGTCTTGCTGGTCGGCGAGGCCGGCGTCGGCAAGCGAATGATCGCCCATCAGATTCGTGTTCGAAGTCAGCGGTCGGCCCGGCCCATCGCCATCATCGATTGTCAGGTTCTCTCGGCCGAGATCCAGAAAGCGCAGTTCCTGCAAGTCTCGCGTGTTTCGACAGAGTCGATTCGCGACGAAGAGGACGAAGAATCGTTTCCGATTCTCGACGATCCCCAGGGAGGAACGCTTCTCATTCACCATGCGGCTCATTTGGCGGGCGAGTTGCAGGCTCGGCTCGTTGCGCTCGCGGGAGCGCAGCCGATCCCCCGCTGGCGACTTCTGCTCACCGAACGGGAACTTCCGGAACGCGTCCGAGCCGAGGGGAAATGGAGCGAGGAGTTCTATCAGTTGATCACTCGACTGGTGGTGCCGATCCCCCCGCTGCGAGAAAGGCGAGAGGACTTGTCCCTTTTGGCCGCCCTGATGTTGACGCACCCCGAGGCGGTCAACGCCGTCGGCAATCGCGCGATCGAGCTGGAACCGTCGGCAATGGCTCGCTTGGCGAAGTACGACTTTCCCGGCAACGTTACCGAACTTCAACAGATCGTTCGCCGGGCTCTCCGACGATCGAATCGCAACACGCTCACGGAACGCGACCTACCTCGGTTTCTGACCCAAGCCGACCGGCTCGAAGTCCCGGCCGACACGTTTCCATTACCTTCGTTGAATCAAGTTCTCGAGTCGGTCGAACGGCGGATGATCGAACTGTCGCTCCGTCGGCATCGAGGAAACAAATCAAAGGCGGCGAAAGAGCTGGGCATCTCGAGACCCCGACTACATCGACGAGCCCAAGAGCTCGGATTCGCCGAGGATTCTCCTGAAGAAAACCCTGCGGAAGGGGGAAAATTTCATGAGGATCTGGGCAAAGACGAACAATTTTAGCGAATGTGCGGAGGTGGGGTTGTTCGGGAAGTTCGTGTAAAGAGGGAAAGGAGGCTTAAGCCGATTCTGGTCGAACGTCGATGACTATGCCGGGCATGCGGTCTATTCGTCCATGTGGTCGCTGCGGAGGATGGGGCATGATTGTTCGCGTTTGGGGCACTCTGGGTCTATTTGCCTGTTCGATCCTGGCTGGTTCGCCGGAATCGGCTCCGCGTCGATGGTCGGTGACGGAGGTCCAGGCGTCAGCAGAGTCTCATGCGGCTGCCCCGGTTTCCGAGATCGATGATACGCGAGTCGACCCAGGCGAAGCCGAGATTTCATCCGATGATGCCGTCGGTTCCTGTGTAGGCTGTTCGACGGGCGATATCGCCTGCGACGATGATTTTTGCTCGTGCAGCTCTCCATCATGTACAGATGCGAAGCATTCGCTGAAGATGAAATCTCCGGCGGGTATTTGGTCGCGCATTCGTGAGTTCTTTTCATTGAGCAAGTTTTCGCATGGTTTGTTTGGTCGCCGATCGCTCGCCACCGCTTCGACGTGCGAGGTCTGTCTGGCCGATGGGGAAGAGGTCTGTTGCGATGATGGCGGTTGCATGGCAGGGTCGGACGAAGAGACGGTTGATGAGCCCATCACGTCGCAAGCCCACCCGTGCCCGGCATGCATGCATGTGATCGCTCCCAGCGGTGCCGCCACGCCCGTTCCGGCCGAAGGGGTGCAGATCAAGCCGGTGACCGAAGCTGATCCTCCTCTCCCCCAGGCCTTGCCGCCGACCCAGGCACCCGTCACCGAGGACGAAACATCCCCGGCCCCGACCCAGCCGGCCAGCGAAGATCTCCCTCTGAAGGAGATTCCGGTGGGGGAGAGCGAACCAGGCAGCGTGGGCCTGTCGTCGCCGGCGGACCATGTTCTCCCGACATCGTTCCATCTTGACGGGCCTCACGCGGCCGACTTCGGTTGGATCGTTGGGGAGCTTCATTATCAGCACACGCGTGGCGGCGTCTGGACCTTGCGGTATCTTCCGCTCGATCAAACGGACGCGTTCGGTGGACAGGTCATCCTGAATCGAGATCCCCGTTTGGCGGGTTTCAAAGAGGGCGACACCGTTCGTGTTGAAGGTCGCGTCACCAAAGCCAGCCCCTCAGGCTCGCCGACGTACCGCTTGAGCACGATCACCAAGGCGGAATAACTTTCTCCTGGCGGCCTGGCCGGGCCTCTTCGGCTTGGTTTTCGCGAAACTCCCTCTCTATCTTGGTGTTCAGTATGTGGAAGGGACTTTCGAAACGGGCGGGTGGGGAAGGTGATGATGCGATCAACATGTCTGGCATTGCTGCTAGTGAGTTCGACTTTGGGTCTGGCTCAGGAGGGTGGCCCGGGTCGGGGTGGATTCGGCGGGCGAATGGTGCGCGGGATGGGTGGGCCTCCGTCCATGGGGTTGATGGCCATCGCGGCCGATACCGAGGTCCAAAAGGCTTTGGCCGTCACCGATGAACAAAAGAGCTACCTCGATGCCCTTCGCGAACAGGTCAAGCAAGAGAACGACGAGTTCAACAAGACCGTCGAAGACCTTCGCGGCGAAGAGCGCTTTGCTAAAATGAGGGAGCATTTTGAGAAGCGCGGCCCCGAGATCGAAAGCGACTTGAAAGAGGTTCTCGGCGACGCGGGTTTCGTCCGACTCAAGCAGATTCGATTGCAGATGGTCGGGGTGATGGAATGGATGAATCCTGAGACCGCTCGAGAGATCGGCCTGACCGAGGACCAAACTTCCCAGCTCCGCGATTCGATGCGCGAACAGGTCATGCAGCTTCGTGGCACCGATCGAGAGCAGATGCGCGAGAAAATGACCGAAATGCGAAAATCGATGGAAGAGAAAGGCCTCGCGCTCCTCACGGAAAAACAAAAGGAGCGCTGGTTGGCAATGCTGGGAGAGCCGGCGGCCGTCGACTTCGATCGATTGCAGCGATCCATGCGACCCGAAGGGGGGCGCGGCCCACGGGGCGAAGGGCGTCGCTCTCGTTCCGAAAACAACGCTCCCGCGGAAACCTCTCCCCCGGCAGGCCAGTAACTCTCCCAGGCCCATAAGCGATTCGGGCCCCTCTTCGTCAGGCCCGTAGAATGAGTCGAACGAGGGGAATCGCCCGGCAGGCGAGGGGCATCGCCCTCCCCTCTCGGCAGGTGACGCTCGGCGCGGAGAGTTCATGCGTACCGATGATGTTTTGATTCGCGACGGTCAGCTCTCGGCGGACCAAGTACAGGCCATTCGCGATCTGGCCATCAGCCAGCAAATCCGTTTCGACCAGGCCATCGGCCGGCTCGGCTACATGACCGAAGACGCCGTCAGGCAATCGTTGGGGCGAGCCCTCGGATTGCGGGTCGTCGCGCTGGCGGACCGCGCCATCGAAAGTGACGTCCTCGTCGCCGTTCCCCGAAAGCTGATCTTCAAGCACCAAGTGATGCCGATCGAGATGGAGGGGGAATCGCTGGTGGTGGCGACGGCCAATCCACTCGACCTCGATGCGATTGATCTGGTGCATGAAGCGACCGGCCTGACGATCGAACCGGTGTTGGCTCCAGAGGATGAAATCGCCGCCCTCATTAAGAACTACTTCGGCGTCGGTGGCGAGACCGTCGGCGCCATGGTCGGCGGGACCGATTTTGAGATCGTCGACGGCGAACGCTCCAGCGATGATGCCGACGAACTTGCCCAAGAGGCCAGCGTCGTCAAGCTCGTCAATGAGATCATCACCGAAGCCATCGAACAGCGGACCAGCGACGTTCACATCGAGCCGACCGAGCGAGGTTTGCGGATTCGATACCGAATCGACGGCGTGTTACAGGTGCAATCGCTACCGCCTGAAATCCATCGCTTCGCCCCGGCCATTGTCAGCCGACTTAAGATCATGGCCAAGTTGAACATCTCTGAAAAGCGGTTGCCCCAGGATGGTCGGATCAAGCTTCGCGCCCAGGGTCGGGATGTCGACGTCCGTGTTTCGATCATTCCCATGGCGCACGGCGAAGGGGTCGTGCTCCGAATTCTGGATAAGGGTTCATTGAAGTTCGATCTCAGCGGCCTGGGAATGAGCAGTCAAACGCTGAACATTTGGCAGCAGCTCATCGAGATGCCTCACGGCATCATCCTGGTGACCGGTCCCACGGGGAGCGGCAAAACCACTACCCTCTATAGCGCTCTTCAAGAGATCGCGCGTGATCAGGTGAAGGTTATCACCGTCGAGGATCCGATCGAGTACAACTTCGATCGGATCCAGCAGATTCAGGTGCAATCGAAGATCGGTCTGACTTTCGCCGCAGGCCTGCGAAGCATCCTGCGTCATGATCCCGATGTCGTTCTCGTGGGTGAGATTCGCGACGTCGAGACCGCCGAGATCGCAATTCAAGCCGCGCTGACGGGTCACCTTGTTCTTAGCACGCTGCATACCAACGATGCCGCCACCGCTTTCACCCGGCTGACCGACATGGGGGTCGAGCCGTTCCTCGTCTCGAGCACAGTGGAAGGGGTGATGGCTCAGCGTCTGGTCCGAAGCATCTGCAAGGAATGCAAAACCACTTACGAGCCAGACCCTGCCGAGCTTCCGCCCGATTTCCCGCGGATGGATCATCCCATCACCCTCTCGCGTGGGAGTGGGTGCCGAAATTGTCGACAGTCGGGCTACCGCGGACGACAAGGAATTTACGAATTGTTGGCCATGACCGACCCAAT
This sequence comes from bacterium, assembly GCA_019753235.1. Lineage (GTDB taxonomy): Bacteria > Planctomycetota > Planctomycetia > Kolteriales > Kolteriaceae > JAIELF01. The sequence continues at coordinate 213,913 of JAIELF010000011.1, read as the reverse complement.
TCGAGAGATGGTCATCGAACGAGCCAGTTCGTCGGCCATTAAGTCGCAGGCACGAAAAGAAGGGCTCATCACCCTTCGCGAGGATGCTTACCGCAAGCTTCTCGGCGGGGCAACCACCGTCGATGAGCTCCTTCGCGTCACGAAGAGCGATGATTCGCTGCTTCGGCCGAACCCATCCCCCGCGCCGGTTCTGCGATTGACAGGCGACGAATAGCTCGCCGGCAATCTTCTTGCATTGCGCCGCGCGGACCGGTAAGTTCCCATCGTCGTTGCTCTTCATAAACGGTAAACGTAGGTCCTTTCTGGCACTTAAGATCCATGCAAAGCTCGCTGCAACGAATCCTGCTGGGACTGCTGATCTTCTTGATCACGTGCAGTGCTTCCGTGGGAGGCTACATGCTGGCGGGTTGGGACTGGTTGAGCGCGGTCTATCAGGTTGTCATCACCGTGTTCGGCGTCGGTTTCGGCGAAGTTCGTCCGATCGATACGCCGGCACTTAAGATTTTCACGATGGCGGTCATCATCTTTGGTTGTTCGTCGGTGGTCTACATTGTCGGAGGTTTTATCCAAATGCTGACCGAAGGAGAAATTCATCGCGCGATGGGGGATCGTCGGCAATCGTTGGAATTGAGCAAGCTCGCCAACCACGTCATCATCTGCGGGTACGGTCGGCTGGGTCAGCCGCTGGCCCAACATCTTCTTCAGGCCAAGACCCCTTTTGTCGTTGTCGATTCCAGTGCCGAGCGAGTTGCTCGGGCGCGCGATGACGGTTTCTATGCGATTCAGGGGAACGCTTCCGACGAGAAGACGCTTCTCGAAGCAGGCATCGAGCGGGCCAAAATCCTGGCAACGGTTCTTCCGGATGATGCGATGAATGTCTTCATCACGCTCACCGCGCGCTCGCTGAATTCAAAGACCGAGATCATCGCGCGCGGCGAGCAACAGACGACCGAACAAAAACTGCGGGCGGCAGGTGCCACGCGAGTTGTACTCCCGGCCGATATCGGCGCGCTGCGGATCGCTCAATTGATCACGCATCCGACGGCGGAGCAGTTTCTGGAAGCGAACGAGAGTCGCCACAGCCTGAATACTCAGCTCGAACAAATCGACCTCAAGATTGACGAATTCCCTATTCCCGCTCATTCTTCGCTCGACGGCAAAAGCTTGAACGAAGTGGAAACGATCGGCCAGGGGGCGTTTCTCATTGTCGGTATCAAACAAGCCGACGGAACCATGGTCCACAACGTTGAGAAGAGTCATGTCATTCGCGCGGGGGATCGGCTGATTATCTTGGGACATCGCCAGGATATCCCCGCCTTCGCGGCCCGGCATCTTTCGACGGCCGTGGTCAACTATCGGGGCGTGACGTCCGTGATCCAGGTGAAGTGAGAAGGATGAAGAGCCCAAGCTATCTGACGAAGATCAGTTGACGAGAATCGCCTTGCGGGCGGCCTTGGAGAGATAACTGTCGATGACTTCGTGATCGACCATTTCCGGATGTTGTCTTTTAAGGCGGTCCAGCGTGCGAACCGCTTCGGTCGGGCGACCGGCATGGAAGTACAGAATCCCCAGATCGCGAACTTCCGATGGATCGTGCGGCGAGAGTCGCGCGATTCGCTGCTGAATCCGCAGACAACGACCTAGATCGCTTCGCGAATAAATCCCCTTTAGATTCCGGAGCATGCGAACAAGGATGTCGCGAGGAGACATCGGCGCGAGTCCACCTTCGGTCAGAGAGGCATTCCCTGTTCCCAACTCCGAGAGTCGGGTCTCGCACTCTTGCCAATCCAACCATCGACCTGACTGAAAGACGTCGATGTAGATTCGATCGTGTTCTCGTTGATACGCCAACAAGAAGTGGCCGGGAAAATTCATTCCATGGAGTGTGATGCCTGACGAATGCGCCATGTACTGGTAGAGGACCGAAAGCGTGATCGGAATACCGACCCGTCGATCGATCACTTCGTTCAGATAGCTGTTGCGCGGATCGTAATATTCTTCGGTGTTTCCGGTGAAGCCGAGCTCGCCGAAAAAATAGTCCCCCAGCAAGCGAAGGATATTCTCAGGCTGATTCTCTTTGCCCCGAAACCTCTGGAAATCTCGTCCCAACAGATAAAGGAGTTCCAGATACTCGCGGATGGGGAGATCAGGATACTCGTCGCCGGCAAATTCAAGCGAGGCTTCCACCAGACTGGCGTGTTGTCCTCGGCAAATTTGCTCGAACGAACCCATGGGCCGAGCCTTTCTCCGCGATCGATTCTCGAAACTCAACCTTTAATCCACTCCACCGTAATCGTAAGCGATCGTTGGCCCCGAGGGCAGGGGCAATTCCAGCTTGGTTTGAACGGGAAGCATTTACCGCTCCTACAAACGAACTGACTAGACCAGCATGCCGTCACTCCTTCGATCGGTCCCGGCGCTCTCACCATCATTGCCTGCCTCTTTGTCCCAAAGCGAATGATGCTGGTTGATCGAAATGATGGGACTCCCTACGCTGACCGGCGTCAGGAGTTTGATTTCATGACGAGGCATCAATGCCGATAACCGGGGCCGTCATCGCGATCGGTTCGTTCTTGTTTGTCGCCGACCCGGCTGCGCCCTCCTCACCGGGGTCGGTCTCATTTCGGTTGTCGAATGGCTTGGTTTATAGGGAGTTTATTGTCGAGAGGGGAGTTCTTCGGACCGTTGCCTGGGGTCGTGAAGGAGAAGCAAGTCAGGCTTGGAGAACGGACCCATCGACCCGTGAGTTCGAGATCGTCCTCACCGGGGGGACGGTGTTGGACAATCGTGATTACCAGACTTCGATTTCTCCTTCGACCGGCAGTGACAAGGGAGTGTCATCGATCGCGATTCCGCTTCACCCTCGACAGCCGTCCCATCCGTCGGTGGTTCTGCATTACGAAGCGGTCACCGGGCAGCCTTGGCTTCGTAAGCGAATCGAAATTACCGGCACAACATCGGTCGAAACTTTACACGTCGAGTCACTGGACATCTCGGTGGGAAGTGTCGGCGGGGGTGTTGGGCTGCCGATCTTTGTCGATCGCGCGGTCTTTTCGGGGCTCGAATACCCTGCCGGGATTCAAGCGATCGAGGGCTCGACGCTTCACGCCGGTCATCATCCGCGACAACAGCGGTTTGTTTCGCCGCAGGCGGTGCTCGGCTTGGCGGAGGTAAATGAACCTGTTGGCGAAGCGTTTCTGCGTTACGTGCAGCAGAATCGACCTCGGCGCGGGCCGTTCCTTTTGTTCAGCAGTTGGTTCGATAGCCGGGGCGAAGACCTCACGCCGACCGCCTGCGAAAAGCTGTTTCAATCGCTCCACGAGAATCTGCTTATCCCGTTTGAGCTCTCTTTGGACACTTTCCTGGTCGATGACGGTTATCAAGATCCGCAAACGCTTTGGCAGCCTGGTTCGCGGTGGCCTGATGGTTTTCGCCCTTTGGTTGCGGAGCTTGAGCGAAAAGGGTCGCATCTAGGGGTTTGGATGCCGCTCAACGGTCTCGGTTTGGATCCGTCTCAGGGGCCTCGCCGGGGTTGGTCGCTGGCGAAGTGGGACGACAAAACGTTCTTCAGTCTGGCCGATCCAACTTATGAGAAGGCCCTTCGGCAAGTGATCGACCAATTCATTGATCGCGACCAGATCACCTGTTTGAAGCATGATTTCAATTTCTTTGCCGCCCGGACCAAGGAGGGGCAAGACCCGGCCATCGACACGACGTTCGAATCGATTACCGATGCGACGATTCGTTTGCTCGATGGGACGCGGGCGAAGAAGCCGGGCATCTTTTTGTCGCTGACCAGTGGGACGCCGTTAAGTCCTTGGTGGCTGTGGCATGCCGACGCTTTGTGGATGGGGCACGGCGACTACAACCTCGACTGGTCGTTTCCGCAATCGACCGCTCGGCATGCCGAGATGACGTACCGCGACGAGAAGCTTTACCGTCGGCTCCGGATCGAGAAAGTCCCTCTTCCCCCTTCGAGCCTGATGACGCATGGGGTCATCCGCGGGAAGCTCGATGAGACAAACCCGCCGACCTCCTTGGCCGACTGGAACGACTATGTCGTCTTCACCCTCGGTCGTGGGACCGAGTTGCAAGAGCTTTACATCTCACCCGACGCGATGAAGGACAATCACGGCAAGCCGAGTGGTTGGAACGAGCTCGGTTTCGCATTGCGCTGGGCACAAAAGCATCGAGAGACTTTCGAGCATACCGTCATGATCGGAGGAAACCCGGGTAAAGGGGAAGGGTACGGCTTCGTGCATTGGTCCGATGCGATGGGGATCTTCGTCCTTCGCAATCCGTCGATCGTTCCCAGAGAGATCACGCTTTCGACCGATCAAAGGCCCCGGTTGCTCCGGGAGCGTCCCAACTGGAAACCGATCGTCGTTTATCCCCATCGAGAAAGACTTGTTGATCTGTTGCCGGGCCGGTCCGTCCCGGTCGAGATTCCCGGCGAGTCGGTCGTCGTTGTCCATCTCTATGCCGATCTGCCCGAGGCAATACGTCAGCTTCCCCTCGGTCGATTTCACATCAACGAGGGGGACGGAACTATCGACCTTGTGAAGTACCGATCGGCTCAGGTCGTTCCGTTGATGGAAACCATCGATGAACAGACTCTCTGGCGGGGGGAATTTCGATTGGGTGGAACCGACGGAGCGAGTGAACTTCTTCTTGCCAGCCAGCCGGCAGCAGGAGTCCGTTTTCAGATCGACGCCCGCAGCATCTTGAGCGAGCACCGAGCGGACTGGGGGTTGGATCGTTACCGCGGAATCCACGAGAAGATTCGGCCGTCGGCTACGATCTTGCCGACGCCGATTTTTCCCGAACAGAGCCGAGCCACCGCCGTCCTGCGAACAAAATCGCCCATCGACCAACGCCGCACGGTCCCCCTTGTGGGGGAGATTCCCGCCTGGCCTGCCGCCATCGACGACCGAGAGAATTCTCGGGTCGAGGACCATGTCTTATTCGAGAACAGGATCTTTACGCGTGGCCGAAAACTGGTCGAGCGACTCGCTTGGTGGGTGGGGCTGGTCTTTCTGCCGACCATGCTGGTCGGGGGATTGGCGTCGATGTTGTTTCGATCAGTCGGTCGACGATGGAGATGGATGGCGGGAATCGGCGCGATGCTCCTTTTCAGCTTGGTCTATCTGATTCCCCCGGTGAGTAGCTGGCTGGTCCATTTGCTGCAGGAAGAGATGTAGCGACCCGTCGAGAACGATTCAGCTTTCCATGTCGTGTTCGGTCAGGACGATGAAGCCTTCACTATCAAGGATGTTGGCGGCAACCTCGAGATCATCGACGTAGAAGGCAAGCGCGGGTCGGCCGTAGGGCCGAACCATGAGAGGGTAGGCGTACTGAATGTTGACCTCGGCTTTCAGTAGTGTCGAGCAGATTGCCAAGATCGGCTGATCGCGGGAGGGGAGTTCCACGACGAGCAGGTCGACCTCGCAGAAACGGTAGCCGGCATGCGTCAAAAGTTCGAAGGCGTTCTCCGGCTTGTTGACGACCAAACGAATGATCGAGCACTCGGCCGAGTCGACGATCGAAAGGGCCAGCACGCGGAGCCTGGCCGACTCGACCAACCGAATCAAGGTGAGGAGTTGCCCCACTTTGTTGGGAGCAAAGATTGAGTATTGTCGAATGCTGGGGTAATCACGGCCGCGCGAGGTGTGGACGGCGACCGCTTCGCCTCCGCCGGTCGAGCCGTCTCCTGGGGGAAGGTCGGACGATCCTTCGCCGCTCTTTCCGCCGTTCGGGGATTTTCCAGACGCGCCGCTGCCGTTCTCTGTGCGTCTGGCCATAATGAAATCCTCTCACGAGCCGACGACCGGCCGAAGGACAACGTTTCATGACAAGTCTGCTTCGGCGGGCTTCGTCGTTTGAGACTACGGGACGCGGGCATCGGCGTCAACGCAGGCCTGCTCGCAAGTGTCGGTTGCCCGAAATTCACCAGGGCCAGCGCGACCCCAAAGAATCCTTCTGGATCTGGGTCAAACTCGCAATGCCGGCACTGGCCGAGGCAATGATCGTGTCGAGTTCTTCACGAGAGAATGGCTTGGTCTCGGCCGTCCCCTGAACTTCGACGAACCGTCCCGATCCGGTCATCACCACGTTGAAATCGACCTCGGCGGTCGAGTCTTCGACATAGGGAAGGTCCAGGCAGACTTCCCCGTTGATGATGCCGACACTGATGGCGGCAACACTGTCTCTGAGGATCTCTTTTGCCTGACTGGCCAGATCGGTCTGCGCGATCGCGTCCACGACCGCGACGAAAGCGCCGGTGATGCTGGCAGTGCGGGTACCGCCATCGGCATCGATCACGTCACAATCGACCCACAGAGATCTTCCCGCCAACGGGGCCAGATTGATCACCGAGCGGAGACTTCTCCCGATCAACCGCTGGATCTCGACGCTTCTTCCGTCGGGCTTGGTTTTTTCGCGGGCCTTGCGAGGAGAAGTCGACCCGGGGAGCATGGCATACTCGGCCGTGAGCCAGCCCTGCGGCTTGCCGACCAGCCAATCGGGAACTTTGTTGTCGATGCTGGCCGTGCAAAGGACACGGGTTCGGCCCATTTCGATCAGGACGCTTCCCGGGGCATTCAAGGTAAAACCCCTTGTGATTCGGACAGGCCGAAGTTGATCGAGTGCTCGTCCATCTGCCCGCATGAGAATTTGCTCTCCGAAAGGAATGTTTCCGTTCCAGCAAGGATAGAGATTGGGAGGATTGTTTCCGAGCCCGCGGAGAATAAGGGGGTCGGCTACCAGAGAAAGGCGTTGAATCGGCCGATCAGGAGCCATAACTTTCGAGAGACAGAATCTTGCCGGGACACAAGTAAATAAATCGGACCAGCCAACGAAGCCGATCCGAACCTTTCTCGGCCGATCGAGACCGATTCATTGTGTAGCCCGATGCAGGATTTCCGCGGTGGGTTTATCCATCCTGATTCTGACCTACAACGAGGAAGCGAACCTTCCCGCATGCCTCGATTCCATTCGCGAATTCAGCGATATCGTCGTTCTCGATTCTTTTAGCACCGATTCTACGGTCGAGCTTGCCCGCGAGCGAGGTTGCCGAGTCTTTCAGAGGAAGTTCGACGACTTTGGTTCGCAGCGAAACTACGCCCTCGATCAGATTCCCTTCGAGCATGACTGGCTGTTTCAGCTCGATGCCGACGAACGCTTTACCCCAGAATTCACGCGAGAGGTCCTCGAAGTTGTGCGCGCGGACAATCGCAGCGGCTACATGGTTCCCAGCAAACTGATGTTTCAGGGCCGGTGGTTGAAGCATGCCGGCATGTACCCCAGCTATCAAATGCGATTGCTGAAGGTCGGCGAAATTCGCTTCGTGAAACATGGTCATGGACAGCGAGAATCCGATCCCAAACGCGGGCTCGGCAAGCTCAAGGAAGGATATCTGCACTACAACTTTTCAAAGGGGATCGAGGATTGGTTTGCCAAGCATAACCGATACTCGACGGAAGAGGCTCGGCTTGCATTGGCCGAGCTTCGCGACGAGCCGTTCTATTGGTCGGGCGCCTGGGCGAGTGACAGCATCGCTCGTCGGCGTTGGATGAAACAGCTCGCGGCAAGGCTTCCGTTTCGGCCCACGCTCCGTTTCTTTTACATCTACTTTCTTCGGCTAGGCTTTCTCGACGGGATGGCGGGGTTTCACTACGCTCGGCTCCTATCCACTTTTCAGTGGATGATCGACCTCAAAATGGACGAGTTCCAAGCCAAAGAACAGGGAAAGACCCTCTGACTTTCTGTCGGAATCAGCGGCGAAGTCGGCGGTGGCCCTGCCGGCGTGACGGACTTCGCTTGTCGAGAGTTGGATGGAATGGTAGCTGTGGGACAAGATAGTTGTCCAAGCATGGAAACGATGGCCTGCACGCGTCATGAATGAACCTTTGCCCTCTTTTGCCTGCCAGGTGCTTTCGAATCGGCCAGGGTGGAGAAGCATCGTTGCCTGTGAGGTTTTGTTCCTGGTGGTGTTGGCGTGCGTGGTGTACGGATATCGTCTCGGTACCGGCGGGCTGATCAACACCGAGGGGCACCGCGTCGCGCCGGCTTGGGAAATGCTCGATACGGGCGAGATCTGGACGCAACGTCTTTTTGGGCAAATCTATCTTCGCAAGCCTCCGGGGCACGCCTGGGCCATCGCCCTTTCGACGTTGGCCGTCGGCAGAAATGAATGGGCCCCTCGATTGGTGGGGGCGCTCAGTGGCGTCGGTATGGTGCTGCTGGCGTACTTCTTCGCTCGCCGATGGTTCGGGACAACCGCTGGCCTGCCGGCTGGTCTGGCACAACTATTGATGCCGATCTTCTGGAAGTTTCAGCGCTCGGCCGAGATCGAAGGGCTGCTCAATCTCCTTTCACAAATGGTCATCCTTGCCACGCTCGAGATACTTCTGTGTCCCAGAGACAGAGACCGTATTCGCCATGTTGTTTTCATGAGCATGGCCACGCTCGGATTCGTTCTCGGCTTTCTGGTGAAAGGGCCTGCGATCGCGGCCGTCTGGGGTGGATCACTGATCGCGGTCGTCAGTTTGAAGGGGTTTTGGTCTGTTATCGGCTCCCGCCCTTTCTGGATGATGTTCCTCACAAGCTTCTTCGCCGTTGGGACAGGGATGGCGACGATCGCGCACTTCGCCTCCGCGAGCCATGAAGAGATCGTCCTCGAACGAGTCTTCGGCTTCGAATGGTCATGGTCGATTCTCGCGGGGATGCTCCTGTTGATCCCAAAGGCAATCGTGCTCGCCCTTCCCGGGAGCTTTGCTTTACTTGCTCCGTGGATGTCAGCAAGGGAAACGCCGGGGAGGGGGATGGCCCTTGGAGTGGCAATAGCGTCGATTGCAAGCGTCCTAATTTTCATGCTCGTCGGCCTGACCAATGAACGCTACACGGTTCCCGCTTTCACGGTTGTTTCGCTGCTGGTCGGTTTCGCCTGGTCGGCCCGTTCCTCTTGGGAGTTGTCGAGAAACGCCGAGCGATGGGGTCGAACCCTGGCCGGCGCGTTGGGGGTCTTGTTGGTCGTTGGTTGGATGGGCTACGTCGGGCTGATGGAGGCTCGGCTTCGCGCGACCAGCGGGAAAGAGCAAGGTTTTCAGTTGGCTCGGATACTTCCTGATGGGGCGACTCTCTGGAGTGACGGCATGATCGATGCTCGTCCAGAAACGTTGCTCTATGCCCAGATGGCCGCCAAAAATACGGGTAAAAAGCTGACGGTTCGCTGGCGGCATCAGCCGAGTGAAAAACTTCCCCTTCCCGACGTGGGAGGCTACGTCCTTTTGCGGACAGATGGTGTTGACTCTGAAAGAGACCGGCACCGCGACACGCCCGGCCTCTCTTGCGTCACCACGGGCAAAGTCTACAAGTACCCCTTCGAACTCCTCCACGTCGAATCTCCATCATCGCCCATCAATGCGATGTCGATCGCTCCTCGCCCCGTGGACCAACTTGTCCGCTGAAGCCACCTTTCCTTCGGGTCTGCTTCACGTTTCCACTCGTTGCCGGGCTTGACCCGATTGCGGGAGACCCTCTACGATGGCCTCGAGCATCGATCCTCTTGACGGCAAGAGTTCTGTCTCCTTGGTGGGTCGGTGTCCAGAATCCTTCGGGAGTGAGTCTTCATGGGCGGGCAACGGGCGCGTCAGTTTTCGAGTCTGTTCTCGATACGGTTTACATGGGTCATGGCTTGGTTGCTCCTTTCGCCGTTGCCAAGCTACACGCAAGAGCCCGCGGCCGAGGAAGGGGAATCGACCGAGACGTCCGACGAAGAGCTGACGAAGGATTCGATCGAAACCACACTGCAAACGATCGACGGCGTTTACTTGAACGCGCGTCTTTGGCTTCCGAAAGAACCCAAATCTCCCAAGGAAACGCCCATCGTTTTGCTCCTGCATATGCGCGGCAAATCGCAGCGAGATTGGTTCCCTTTCGCGCAATTTCTCCAGCAGAAGGGATTGGCAGTCTGTACCTTCGATTTTCGTGGGCACGGCCAGAGTCGCGAAGTCAATCCGGATCTCTATGTCCCCGTTGTCCAGGCGATGAAGTCGGCAGCGTCGAAGATCCCGAATCTGATCCAAGAACCGGTCGTTCCCCAGGGACAACGCCGGGTGGCGGAGACCGTCGAGCGTACGATCGAAGAGAAAGATGTGAAGGGAAGACGGAAGCCAAGCGAAAAGATCGAGGCGGCCGAGGAATTTCGAACCGGTAAAGAGATCGCGTTCTCCCTTCCGATCGACCTACAGACCGTCAAGGAATTCTTGATCACCAAGCACAACGAAGGGACCATCAACATTCGTCGGCTCGGCATCGTGGGAGCGGAAATGGGGGCGCTCGTGGCGCTCGAATGGATGCAGCGGGCGGAATTCAAGGATGGACGGACTCGCGGCTGGGAAAAGATTGACAGTGACTTGGCCGCCCTCGTCCTTTTGAGTCCTCAGACGGCATACTGGGGCCAGAAGAGTCCTTGGGAATTCAATCCAGAGGGGAACAGCATCCCCCTCATGGTTGTTGCGTCGAAAGAAGGAAAAGGGGCCGACGAAGCGGAACGCGTTGCGCGAAAGCTTCACGTCCCCGAGCGAGAACTCGCCAAAGAGGAAGAGGCCTCGACTGACAAGCCGAGCAAAAACAAAGTTAAGCCGCGAGGGAAGGAACGGCCCGATTCCGGCTTATTCAAACTCGATAGCAAGCAGGTCGGCTCTGATCTGCTTCGGCCAGCCGTCGAGGAAATCGACGGGGCCATCGCCGACTTCTTCGAAAAAGTTCTCACCCGGGAAAAGAACCGAAACTGGGAAAAACGTGTCATCGATCCCGATCGGAGCGGCTTCGGGTCAGGCAACTAGACGAGATCTTTAAAACTCGAACCGGGCTTTCGAAAGTCGCTGGTCAATCTCCGCGATGACTTCTCTTTCCTTCGCTTCGCCGGCGGCGGAGAAGGTCACGCTCCAGCGAACGCAGGGACCCGCGTCGTCCCAAGGGACCGTCGAGATCATCATCTCGCTGATCATGAATTGCGAGAAATCCTCGCCGCGAGCAAAGTCGATCCGCTTGCCCGTCTGAAGTTCCGCCCCCTTGGGCGCGGGGACATAAAGAAAGAACGAGCCGACGGGCTTCTTCGCTTGAAAGCCATGCTTTCGCAGCACCGGAATAAGAAGATCCATTCGCCGAGAGTACTTCTGCGAAATCTGTCGCGTGATCTCGGGATGATCCAAACAGTAGGCTCCCGCTTTCTGAATCGCAGCAAACTGACCGGAGTCACTGTTGTCCTTCACGTCGGCATACGCCCTTACCAGCAGCGGGTTTCCACACACGAACCCGATGCGCCAGCCAGTCATGTTGAAACTCTTCGACAAGCTGTGCAGTTCTAGCGCGACCTCTTTGCCCCCTGGGACACTCAGAATCGAGAGAGGATTTCCCTCGTAAATGAGTCCAGCGTAGGCGGCATCGTGGATCACCACGATTTGGTGCTGCTTGGCCCAGAAGACGACTTTCTCGAAGAACGCCCGGGTTGCTCCGCCGCCAGTCGGATTATTCGGATAGTTGAGGACCAGCACCTTCGTCTTGGCGAGAACATCCGCCGCAATCGAGTCGATATCGGGCAAGAAATCTCGCTCGGCGGTGAGGGGAAGTTGAACCACTTGCCCGCCGTAGTACTTCGCATGCGTGCCAAACACGGGGTAGCCTGGCGTTGTCATCAGCGTGACATCGCCCGGGTTGATCAAGCAGGCCGGCAACAGCGATAATGCCGCCTTGCTGCCGATCGAATGGACTACTTCGTTGACGGGGTCGATCGTCACGCCGCAGAGGTTCTGCATGTAGCGGGCGGCGGCTTCCTTGAACTCGGGGATACCGTTATCGGTGTAGAAACGGTTCTCTGACTTACCCGCCTCGCGGGCCAGGGCTTGGACCACCTCGGGAGGGGCTGCTTCATCGGGCTCGCCGACCCCCATATCGATCAGTTCGCGGTCGGGGTGTGCCGCCTTGGCCGCCGCCTTTGCCCGTTTGATCTTTTCGAACTTGTAAATGGCGGTGTCTTTACCGTAGTTTGCCCCGCCGATGCGCTCGGCAAACAACTGCTGGATGTACGATTCCATTCGGTGCTACCTCGCCCTCGAAGGGCTGCGGGTTGGATCGGAGCAGGGTCGGATCCCACGACTCCGAATGTTGCTTTGAAAAACGCCTGTCCACAGAAAGACTCCAGGGTTTTAGAAGCCTTCCTCCCCTGTCGCCAGGGGGGCCGTCCGAGCTGGCCGATCAGAGACCTCATTGCCCGAAGCGGCTTCGCGCGTAGGCATGTTCTCTCGGTGCGCGCCGAAGATTCTTTTTCGACTCGGGTCCAAGCAACCAGCGAACAGACAGGAGGGTGACATCATGCCGGTGATGGTCCATCAACTCCTGTTGCCGGAACTCCGCGAAGCGATCGACACCGACGACATGAAGATGGTGGCGAGTTTCTGCGAAATTCTGCACCCATCGATCATTGCCGAGATGCTTCACGAACTCGACGAGCCCGATGCCTATCGCCGAGTCTTTCATCACATTGACTCGGTCAACGGTGCCCGGCTATTCGAATACCTTGAGCCCGATCGCCAGGATGTCCTGGTTTCGTTGCTGCCCGTCGAGGATCTTGCCAAGCTGATCGAGCACATGAGCTCGGACGAACGAGTCGATCTGGTCAAGCGGATGGACGAGGACCGAGAAGCGGCGATCATGCCCCTGGTGGCTCGGGCCGAGCGCGAGGATATTCTTCGGCTAGCCAAGTACGACGAATCGACGGCCGGCTCGATCATGACCACCGATTACGCCGCCCTGCCCGCTTCCTTGAAGGCCGATGAAGCGCTTCGTCGACTTCGTCGAGAGGCACCGGATCGGGAGACGATCTACTACGTTTACATCATTGATGCCGACCGCCATCTGATCGGGTTTTGCGAACTGAAAGATCTCATCTTGGCCCCGCCTTATAAGAGTCTGGCCGAAATCATGCGCGAGGATGTCTTGAGCATCCCCGTCGATATGGATGTCGAAGAGGCGGCCCAGTACCTTGCTCAATACGACGTCATCGCCATCCCAGTTGTCGACGCGGATAAGAAACTTGTCGGCATCATCACGCACGACGACGTCATTGATGTTGTCATCGAGGCCGCCACCGAGGATGCTCATTTAATGGGTGCCGTCCAACCCATGAGCGCGGGTTACTTTACAACGCCGTTCTGGGAGACGATTCGCAACCGCGTGCCGGCACTCGTGGTTCTTTTCGGTGCCGAGCTGCTCGCGAGCTTTGTCCTTCAGCAAAACGAGGCGTTTTTACTGACGTTTCCGCTGCTACTCTTCCTGGTTCCCGTCATCATGGCGACCGGCGGCAACAGTGGTTCGCAGGCAGCGACCCTGGTCACACGCGCGGTCGCGTTGGGTGAGCTTGAATTCAAGGATTGGATCCGCGTCGGTTTACGAGAGCTTGGCCAAGGGGCTGTGCTGGGAATGGCGATCGGCTGTTTAGCATTGGCGGCCGTCCTCCTCTTGGGGCCGCATGACGAAGTCCTGCGGTTTGCTCTCGTCCTAACGTTGGCCCTCGTGGCCGTCACGACTTGCGGATCCCTGTTCGGATCCTTGCTCCCTCTCTTCTTCATGAGGATGGGCATCGACCCTGCTTATAGCAGCGGACCCTTCGTTGCCAGCATGGTCGACGTTGTGGGACTGGGGATCTATCTCTCCATTGCCGCCTACGTGCTCCTCTGATTCGTTCGTCGCGGGCACTTCGTCGATCTCGTTCGGAGGTAGATCGACAACAGGGGGTGGCTCGACCGACCAGCGAAAGTCGGCAACATCGACGCGCCCTGTTTGGTTGCCGATCCAAAGGAAGAAAACAGCATTCTCTTCCTCCTTATCCGCGACCCAGCTTTGTTTCCAAACGATCGGCTCCGGGCCGATAGTGAGTGAGCAAAAGACGCTGAGGCCGTCCCAGGGCTCGTGATTCTGCGCCAGCCCCAGCGAAACCGACCGAGGTTGATCTGCCCGAAGACGGATCTCCCAATGGTGCGTGCTGCCCAGCTTGATCGCCATCGGCGGCGCTAAGAGCTTAATTCGCCATGCATCGGTGCTGGAGCGAACCACCAAAAAACTCTCGCCGACGTCTGCTTGCTCGGGGAGTAAGCGAATGGCCCGCTCATCAAACGCTTCCAGCGTCCAGAAGGGAGGCGCGGCGCTCGTGGAAAGAGACCAATCAAAGAAATCAACCGCAGCATCGCTTCCTCCCAGGCAAAGCAATGTCTCGGCCGCGGGGTCGTCAACGGGGGCATTGAAATACATGAGGTAATGCCTCGCCTGGGAGTCCAGAAAGAGAGGCTTGGGTCCGAAATACATCGACCAAGGGGGCCCCGATTGGCCGACCCCGACAATCACTTTTCGCTCCGCGTCGGCTTTAAGCTTGATGGCCAATGCGTAGGTCTTGCCCGATTCCAAAGGATAAGGCTCCGACCCCAACTTAACATCCCACAGATCGTTCGTCGGCAAGACCACCATCCGCAGCCCCCCCGGAGATCCTTCGATGGCCAAGGGGAAGAATTTTTCTCGACCCGTTCGGACGATCGGAATCTGTTCGGGCTGAATCTCGTGTAGATGAATCCGTCCGATTTCGATCGGCGTCGCGTCACCACCCAAAGCGATCGTGAAACGGGCCCGCGCCTCGTCCTCGATCGCAAGGAAGTCGAAAACCCTTTGTTGCGGCGTTGGTAACAAGGTTGTTTCGATTGCCAAGCCGATCGTATCCCAGGGTGAACTCGATCGGGTCAGCGTGACCGTGACGGGCCTTTCTATGTCCGAACAAACCTCGACGACAAGACGATACCGTCGCCCCTTCTCGACCGGCCCGAGAAAAGCATTGGCAATCGCGTCGAAGGGTTTCGTTCCCGGCGAAACAGGTATGACTCGGACGGACCGAGGATCGCGGGCGGGGCCCCATTTCAATCGAGCCGTCTCGTTCGTGGCCAAATGAATCGGCCGCTCTCCCTCACCCATTCGATGGGACGCGGCTGCTTGCCATTCGACCGGTGTCGTATTTCCCCCCAGCCACAAAAACAGACGAGCCGACTCGAAAGGGCCCGACTCAAGGGCGGCCGGCTCGAGATAAAGGGTATAGCTCTGCCAATCCTCACCCAAAAGAACCTTCTGGGGATGAACGATCGATCGCCACGGAGCGGACTCCTCGCCGATCCCAATTAGAACCTCGCGAGGGCGATCAGCTCGAAGCTGAAAATCCCACCGAGTCGGCAAATGATTCGGAGCGATATCAATCGATTGCGTCAGCTTGAGGTCCGCAGGCTTGACGCCCGCATCCGTCGTCACCAGACGATTAGCCGACCGATCATCCTGCGAAGCGCCAATGTAGGCTCGCAATCCTGGTTCGGTTTCGAGCTGCCAAAAGTCGGCTTGCTCGATGGGTCGATACTGGATCGTTTTCCATTCGACAGGAATATTGCTGGAACCAAGGCGAAGCGAAGGTCGCCACCGCTCGTGCTCGTCAGTGGACCCTGGTGGCAAATGGAGGACAAAGGATTGCCAATCCGTGGTAAGCGAGACTTCTGATTGAGTAACAAGCGTGGAGGCACCACCGGCCGAGCCAGTCATCCGCTCGAAGGCCAGCGTGGCCAGGCGGTCGGCATCACTTTTCATCTCGATGATGACCCGTTGTGGACGAGCGATCGGGTCGAGCGACGTGCCAACAACGCGAAGTCGATGATCGGGGCCGACCAGCCCCTTCGACGTCACTCGGCGAACCCCTTCGGGTCGGCGTTCCACTTGTCCGGTCGATCCCTTTTCGGCTTCGATGGTCCAGGCACCTCCTCCGTCAACACAAGGAATCGTCTGAAACTCATCGAGCAAGATCATGTCATTGAGATCGGCAATCAAGAGAAAGAAACGGTGTGGTTGGTCGGGATCGTCGGTATGAAACATAATCTCTTGGATTTGACCCTGGTCGGTTGGATCGACGTCGAAGAGCTGGGTTGCCCGCCATTCATCGCCGACCTTTTTCGCGATGCCTCCGCGTATGATTTGATCCGAGCGGAGCGTTCGTAACCGAAATCGGCAAACCCAATCGCGTGACTGGCCAAGATGCAGCAGCGTCCAGAGATTGATGGCGCTCGCCACTGGGTACTCTTGCGGAACCTGCACGATCACGCGGTTGGGATCGTCGGTCGAGACGCGCCAGGCCAAATGATCGGCCGCCCGGTCGAGATGCCATAACTGCGGGATCTCGATGGGTCGGCACTGAACACTGAGGATTTCAACGATCGAGTCGCTTGCCCCGAGCCAGAAGAACGCACAGACGTCTTCATTTCGTTCCGCGATGAAGTCTCCCTGAAAATCCTCGAACATTTCAGGGATGACAACCTCCTCGCAAAGGCCGGCCACGTCAAACGGGGTATATGCCTGCGAGATACCAAACGTCACCGGGCGGGGCTGCTCGCTTCGGAGCGAGACTTGTAGACGATAGGTTTGCCCCCGTCGAACCCGAAAAGGCTTCGCTGACAGCTTGATGTGCCAAGGGACGCCGTCGGTTCTCAAGCGATCGACGCGGACAAGGTACTCTCGATCGTTGGGAGGGCTCCGCCAAGCCTGGGCTGGCCGAGTCAGCACCAACTTCCAGGGAGCGGGATCGGTAATACGAACGAGCCGAGCCTCGCCAATTTCAACGCTGGCCTCGTGCCCTCCCAGCCAAAGAAAGATTCCGCCGTTGGCCTCGGTCGCATTGGCTGTGAAGTCGAAATGGAAGTGTTCCCACTTCGACGTCAGCGGAAGGACATCGGCAAAACCCAAATCCTTCCAGGGCGAATGACGCTGACAAACCCCCGCGGTGACCACGCGAGGCAACTCGGAACGGAGGAAAAGCTGAAGCTGATAGGACTCGCCTTTTTGAAGGGGGTATCGCTCACTGTGGAGGCGAAGATCCCATGGATGGGCCAACCTCTTCATCGGCTCCACGAGCAGAGCCGGGTAAGTGTCGTCCCTCCGTTGAAGTCGAGGAAAGCGGGATCGATCGACCACCACTTCCCAGCCGAACCGTCGCCGGGCGATATAGCGCCTGACCGAATGAAGCGTGTCGCGCAGCACTTCGATCGGTTCACGATGTTCTCGGCTACGGCCGTGCGAGAATAGGAAGTAATGAACGATGGGCAGAACGAACAAGATCGGCCAGCGGATCGCGAGTTCGATCGCCAGGATAAGTGGCATCCAGAGCGAGTAAAAAAGGTTATTGGCAAACGGAAGATAGAATCGCTTCCCTTCGTGGGGCGTTTTCTCGACAAAGTAACCCCACTTCATGATTCGCATCAGCGATTCCAACACCAGAAACACGAAGAACACGATCACCAGCAAATAGTTCTGCTGACCCAGAAGAAAAATGAGCGTGACGAATAAGCCCATCTCAATCACGTAAAGAACCCGACGGTCCCAACGTAAAAGACGAATCGAATCTTGCGTGGTCGCCAGCGTCACGACGCCCGAAGCGAGGTCCGCTTCGCGATCAAGGATTTGATGCGTGATGATTCCTCGCAGACCGACGCACATATACCACCCCGCCATCACCGCGACGACTCCCCAGTGGTAAAGACTGACGGCCGGCAGATCGAAAATCAGAAGCGATGCGAGGAATAGAGTCGGCAATAGATGGGCGGCAAATGCGTCCGAAAGAATGCCGAGAACCCCGCGTTCCTTAAGCCGAATCGGCGGGACTGAATAGATGGTGGGCAAAAGAAAATCCAATGCCAGAATCACCGACGCCATGATCGTGTAGTTCACCCACAGAGCGGGGCTCCAGCCAACGATGAGGATGATGCCGAGAATGGTTGCTCGTTGCCAGATGGGCCGATGGGCCATGCTGTTTTTCTTGCCCGCCCGACGATCGACTTCGATGTCGAAGCAGTCGTTGATGACGTAGCCCCACGCGGCCACGGCAATAATGGAAATCACGCCCGCCAAAACCCGAGGAATCGATTCTACCGGGGATCGGCTGCCGATCAGGACCAACGCGTACCCGATCGCCAACAGCGGAGGTATCTTGTAACTCCACCATTCGGTCGCGCGTGTGAGTCCCGATAATCCGGCCAACGAACTTCTCCATGCCTCTATCTAGACGAGCTTCGAGCCCATTCGCCCGAGAGATGTCGCTTCGCCCTGATGAAGCTCCCCAAAAACGAGTTCCATGTGAACACCGGGTCACAAGAGACTCTTTGGTTCCCCTGCCATCGATTCTATGGCGGGAAAGCTCCCCGGACGGAGGGCTTGATTCAGAAAACGAAATGGGTCAAAGAAATCAGTACCAATACCTTCCCGAATGGTTCGCAAGCAGTTCGATCACCGTTCGTGAGATGACCTTTCTCCCTTGCCATGCCCTGGGGAAGCCCGCCAGCGAGTCGACGAATCCTCGAAAGAACGACGACAACTGTCCCGACGAAAGAGCAACTCTGAACGTGTTCCCCCACCAGAGTAGGGTCGTCGTGAGGACTGCCGGCCAAGGAAGATGACGAATCGCGACCCAGGGCCGATCGCGCGTATTGAAATAGACCCATTGGCCGCTCGGGCGCGCGAGCATGGTGCTCCGATGATGGACCCGAATCGACGCGGACTTCTTGATCGACCAGCCTGCTTCGAGAAACCGGTAACCCAAATCGATCTCTTGGCTGCCATACACCAGGGGAGCCCAGAATTGACCTGCCTGCAGAAACAAGGAACGCCGAACGGCAAAGCCCGCCCCGCAAAAGTAAGTCGCTTCATAATCGTGTTCGACAACCTTCTTGTCCCGACGAGGAATTCCCTTGGTCTCTTCCTCGCCGGTCGTCGCGTTGAGAATCGTCATCGCCAAACAGGCCAACATGGGATTTTCGTCAAAGGAAGAGATGATCGTGCTCGCGGCATCGTCGTCGGAAAAGAAGGCATCATCGTCGATGCAGACGCAGATTTCTCCCTGAGCAAGCGAAATGCCGACGTTTCGCCCCTCGGAGACGCCCAGATTCGTCGGGGAGTAATGGACCTTGACCTCGGGAAACTGTTCGGAAAGAAGGGTCGCCGTGGAATCGGTCGATGCATTGTCGACGACGATGATCTCGGCCCCGTTGACCTGTTGTCGGCGAATGCTTTGCAAGCAATCGGCAAGTTCCAGGGCACGATTGGCGGTGATGACAACAAAGGAAAGAGTGCAGCGTTCGCGAAAGGTCTCGCTCATCCGGCCGGCCTCCGGGCCGACATGGTTAATTCGTCACGGGGTGAAAGCGATTCGAAACAGGTCGCGTATTCTTCGACGACCTTTGGGGAATGGAATCGCTTGCCGATGCGATCCCGGGCCAGCTCGGCTCGTCGACGTGCCTCCGCCGGGTGATCGATCGCTTCTTTCATGGCGGCAGACAGCGAAGACCGATCTTGGACAGGGACCAGCCAACCGGTCTGGCCTGGCTCAATCAAGTCGGCCGGGCCGAAGGGGCAATCGGTCGAAACGACGGGCGTGCCGATGATCATCGCCTCGAGCAGAGCGTTGGGAAGCCCTTCATATCGACTCGAAAGCACGAACAGATCCGCCGCACGCACGATCACATGCGGGTTCGACTGGAAACCAAGCCAGCGTACCTGCGTCGCGATTCCTCGCTGGGCGGCGCGTCGGCGTTCAACATCGAGACCATTCCCCTTGCCGACAATCCAAAGCTCGGCATCGGGACGTTGCAAGTCGGCGAAAGCATCGATTAAGAGGAAGTGATTCTTCTGGTCCACGAGCCCTCCTACCGTCACGATCACCTTCTTGTCGGCAGGTCGATCGACGGGGCACGAGTTCAGGCTCGCCTGCTCGATGGCGTTTCCATCAACAACATTGGGAAGCGAGATCGTCTTGTTCGTCGGCACAAACAAATGCTTCGAGATCGAGCCGGCCACCGATGGCGAGCACCCCGCCACGCGCGTCGCGCGCTTCAGCGATTGACGCGTCCAAGGCAACACCGGCCAACGAATCTCGACTTGCGGGTTGCCCGCAAAGCGTGGAATCCAAGCCGGTCGATGACGCGCGCGGATCAGCGAGAAGCCGGTCGCAGTGTTGACATAGTTCAATTGGCTGAAGACAACATCGGGCTTCTCCTTGTCGATGTGTCGAGCAAGTCGATCGATCGTCCGAATGATGTGCCAAGGCTCGGTCTTATCGAGAATCGTCACGGGAACATCAGCGGGACAAGAGTACTCGAATACATCGCGCCAGAGACAAAGCGAGATTTTGAATCGGTCTCTCGGCAACCAAGCGAGCAGATTGGCAATCTCTCTTTCCGAACCCCTTCCCACCAGGTCGGAGGTCGTCACCAAAAGTCGCAGCGGAGAATTCATCGTCGCGTGAGGTCTGTCTTTGGCCAGGAATAGAGGTAGATTTAGGCATCATAGGAGAGACGCAATAGCCCCTCCCGAATGGAGCGGGTCTCTACGAGGAGGATTCCTCCGTCACTTCAGGAGCAGGAGTCGTGATCGGCGTGCCGATTGTGCCGGCACCGTTCTTATGAGTTCCGTTCGCGACGCCGTTGCCCGTGAGTGTGCTTCCCGCGATCGGTTTCTTTTTGGGCCGAACCCCCATCGAAACCACTCGCCTTTCAAACCCAGGCGAAAATGGGAACGACTCTTTCATGTCCTTGATGTCGTAATGGCTGATCCGTGTCATTCGCATCAGCGAATGCAAGTACCGCGAAGAGGTCAAAACTTGATCCGCCAGCAGTGATATCGACGAGATGATCGCGAAGATCGAAATGCTCATCCCCGTCAACATGACGGCCGCATCGCGCGACGGCTTCCAAGGCCACCAGAGCCAAACTCCCAGCACCGACAACGTCCCGATCAAGATAAAGGCCAGTGAGATGACCAGAAAGAACATCATCGGTCGGCTATCGCGCATTCGACGGAGAATGATCAGGAAGATCTCGCGCACGTAGCGAAGAAACCGAGTGGTGATTCGGCTGGTGCCGTGCTCGCGAACGCCTCGGCAACGAACGGGAACCTCCGCGATGACGATCCCCTTGGATGCCGCATCGATGACCGACTCGACCGTGTAGGTGAAGCGAGTCAGGAAGTTCAGACGAATGGCGGCGCTACGGGTATACGCCCGGAAACCGCACGTGACATCGGTCAGTTTCTTGCCCCAGACAACTTGGCTGACCAGCCAGCAGAGAGAATCCGACATCAGCTTTTTGATGAACGGGGTCTCTTCCGGGATGTAATCGGCGCGCAGGTACCGACTCCCGATCACCATCTCGGCTTGGTCGTCGAGAATCGGGGCGATGATCTCCGTGACATGTTCCCCTTTGAACTGTCCGTCGGAATCCATCGTGACGATGATGTCCGCGCCGATCTGCAGGGCGCCTTCGAGTCCTGTGGCGATGGCCACACCGAGCCCCTCGTTGCGACGATGCCGAATCACGATTGCCGACGCCTCGGCCGCAACTTCGGATGTATTGTCGGTGGAACCATCATCCACGACGATGATGTCGATTTGCCCCTGAAAGTCGACGTGGTCGCGGATCTGGCGAATCACGCGAGCAACGGTCAGCGCTTCGTTGTATGCAGGCAGAACGACACATAGCCGACTCGACGGATCGTTCGTCGGCGTCTGATGGTCGGCATAAAGATCCCTCAGCGGCATAAATGCGTCCCGTTACCGGAAGATAAGATTCGAGCAATTCGCGCCGATCAAAGAACCAGCCCCCCCCCGGAACATGCTCACCGGGGAAAGACCTGAGCAAACGCTTTGCGACAACGACCCTTTAGATACCCCTATCCTAATCCATATCGGGGTCCTAATTCTACCAGTCGGGTCCGAGTTTCATGGTTTTCTTGCCTTTGCTCGCCCGAATTCGAGGCCCAGCAGGCTCCCCGCCGGCATTATCGGCCTCCCTCTCTTTGATCGGCCCGGCCGTTTCCTCTGACGCTGGAAGCGTTTCAGGCGGTCTGTAAAACGATTTTCGCTGGGATCACGGGGGGCCCTTTCGCCATCCAGCCCGGCTGGTCCGTCCGATCGCCGCGGAGGCTTAGGGCCTCGGGGCGATCGCAGGATGGTTGGATTCCCGGGCCGGTTTGGGAATATTCTGGGGGTGGGCAGGTTCTTTCGTCAGATTCGGTCCCGATCGTAAGACAGATTCATCTAGAGGCCCGGCACGATCACGACCAATGCTAGGGCAGCCGGCCGCCCCCCCTCCCTTCGCATCTCGTGGGTGGTCGGTCTTAGCTCCGAAAATGAGGTAGTCGATTTCATGAAAATCGGTGTCGTCTCATGCGAGTATCCTCCTTTTCGAGGTGGTGGCATCGGGACTTACTCTCGCAATATCAGCCGATTCCTGGCCGAGGCAGGTCATGAAGTCCATGTCGTTGCCAATGCCTGGGCCGACTTCATGCCCGAGGACACTCCGCCCCCCCCTTTCGTCCAAGAGGGAAACCTCACCATCCACCGCATCGATGCCTTGACCAGCAAGTACAGCACCAGGCCGATGTTCGATGGCCGAAGCGATCGTGTCGGCCAAATCTGCAAAGAGTGGGAAAGCTCTCTCTTCTGGTCGGTACTCGTGGCGGACAAACTGGCGGAGATCTGCCCCAAGTACGGTATCGAGGTGATCGAGTTCCCAGAGACTTACGCCGAGTCTTACATCGCCACTCGGCGAAAATACATGGGGGATCAAGCCGTTGATGTCCCCTACACCATCACTCTTCATACCCCCATGGAAGAGGTTGCCGAGTACAACCTCATCCGCAAGTATGATCCTTGGCTCCAGCGCCGGATCATGACCGAGAATTACGCCATTCTTCGTGCCGACCGACTTTCGTGCCCCAGCAAGACACTGGCCGATATGGTCTGTCAACGTCTGCAACTCGATCCCGATCGCCATCCTTGCGACGTCATCCATAACCCCATGGATTTCGATTCGCTCGAGGATATTCCGATCCCCGATCCCAGCCAGGAAGAACGGAAGTCGCTGTTGTTCGTGGGGCGGATCGAGCCCCGAAAAGGAGTGAAGGAGTTGATCGATGCCGCCTGCATCGTGATGCGGCAAGACTCCGAAGTTACGGTTCATCTCATCGGCAAGGACTGTCCCGCGGGGGAAGTTCCAGGCTCGATGGTCGAGTACATGAAGAACCGGATTCCCAGCGATCTGATGCCTCGGTTCTTCTTCGAAGGCTTGCGCCCGCGCGAAGAAGTGCTGCGTCGATATTCGACGGCTACCGCCTGCGTTTTCCCAGCCCCCTGGGACAATTTCCCTTACACCTGCTGCGAAGCGATGGCCTATCACGCGTGCGTGGTTGCCAGTGATCACGGCGGCACGGCAGAGATGATCGAAGATGGAAAGTCGGGCTTGCTCTTCCCAGCAGGCGAAGTCGGGCCGCTGGCCGATCGGCTCCTCCGTGTGCTTCGGCAACCGGATCTGCGCCGAACGCTTCGGACTAATGCCGGCCCCCGAATCCGCGATGTTTGCAGTCCCGACAAGGCGGTCCGCGTCCGCATCGACCATTACCAAAAGGCGATCGATAAGCATCGTCAGCGTGGCAAGATTTTGGTTCCTGCCGAGCCCCTCAGGGAGAAGCGCCTTGCTGCCATGGTTCCGAACAATGAGAGCGAAGAGCAAATTCGCCACAGCGTCGATTCGATCCTAAGGGCCGCTCGGGCGGCCCATCTTGAATTGGACCTCGCCGTGGTGGGGACACCGTCGCAAGCGGTGATGAAACGAGCCCCCGCCGGTTGCCGACTGGATGTTGCTGATTCCGACGGGTTTGATTCTTCGACGTGGCATTGGTTTCAGCATGTGGAGAAAACGAAGCCTGATTTCATCTTTCGGCTTCGTCCGGGCGAGACGATCGCTCCCAACTACTTCGAGATCACCGGACAGGCCCTCCATGTCGAACCCCGCGTCGCGTGGGCGACAACTTGGCTCGAGTCGGTCGATGATCGCCCGCAGCGGCCTTTTGTCGGCTTCGATTTCTCGCTTCCCCTCGAGATGATCTGTTATCACTCGATTCCCTATGCCGTCATTCGATACGAAGCGTACCGCGAGGTCGGTGGCTACAACTTCGATTTGCCGACGGGATGGCGCGACTGGGATCTGTATTTGGCGCTTCACGAGGCGAGCTGGCACGGAAAGGTGCACGCCACTTGGGGGGGCAGATATCTCCCTTGGTGGGGAATCGATCTGGCGAGCATCGATCATCCCAAGGCACAAGAGCTGGTTCTAGAGCGAATCGTTCGGCGAAATCGAAAGAGCTTCGAAGAACACGGAGCCTGGCTTTGGGTCTCGATGATCTCGAATCAGGCAGCCCGACGGGCCGAGCGGGAAGCGAAGGCGCGCGAAGAGAACCCGGTCGCGGTCGCCAATACCGAGGCGCCTCCTGCTAGAAGCATCGCTGGAAAAGGACTGGTGGGCTCGACGGTTCGGCGATTCCGCCGACTCTTCAAGAATCACTGATTCTCAGGTGATGTTGATCGACCAAGCATCGGCAGGCGAAGGCGCGGATCGCATGAGTAAAGATCTTCCCTCGCCGATGCGCGTTTTGCTCACGGGAAGTTGGCCGCCGGTCCCCGGGATCAGTTCGTACGTTCACTCGCTCGCCAAAGCGATCAGCAAAAAGGTTTCCGTCCGCGTCTTGACGTTTCGACACATGTACCCTGCGTTTCTCTACCCGGCTGGCCCACCACCGACGGACGAAACCTTCCCTCCCGATCCGCCCGGAATCATCGTCGAGCGATCGCTTGATTGGTATGCCCCTTGGGGGTGGATCCATCGCGGGTTCACCGCGCCGGCGGACATTCTGCATGTGCAGTTCTGGAGTTTGCCGATCGCCCCGGTCTGGTGGGTGTTGATGTTTCTCGCTTGGTGCCGGGGCATTCCTCGTGTCATCACGGTTCACAATCTCGCGGGTCATGAATCAAAAATGCTCTACCGCTGGGTCACTCGCCGACTGATTGGACTCTCCAATAAAGTCATTACCCATTTGAAGGATCCCCCCGAATGGTTCGAGAAGGAATGCGAGCGCGCGACGCACTCTCGTGCCAGTTATGTTCCGCACGGGCCACTCGATCTTTACCAAGATGTTCGTCACAGGCCGGCCCGTCCGATCCTTCCGGCCGGGGCTCGCGGGGTGCTATTTTTCGGCACGATTCGGCCTTACAAAGGACTGTCGATTCTTCTGGAAGCGTTCGACCAGGTCTCGACAGTGATCCCGAATGCTTGGCTGGTGATTGCCGGCCGACCTTGGGAACCCTGGGACCATTACCAGCAGCAGATCGACGCCAAGCCTTGGCGTCACCGAGTGGTGACTCGGCTGGAATACATTCCGACGGCAGAGGTTGCTCCCTATTTCGAGTCGGCCGAGCTGGTCGTGGCCCCCTACCTCGAGTTCGATTCTCAAAGCGGGGCGGCCCTCTCGGCCATCGGCATGCAAAAACCTCTCATTGTGACGAGTGCCGGTGGGCTCGGTGATCTGCAAGTTCTTTCCGAATACGTTGTTCGGCCGGGCGATGTCGACGCTTTGGCGAAAGCAATCCTGCAGGCGATGAGCAAGCCAGGCGAGCTCGATCGCTTGGCCGCGTCGGCCCGAGCGATTGCGGGCCGATCGAGTTGGGATGAAGTCGAACATGAAACATTTTCGATCTATCGGGCGCTCCTTCTTCAAAAGCAGGCGAGATCCTAGAAAAGGATCTCCTTTTCGCGTCTCGATCGATGGATCCTTTTCGAGTCGGAATGGTTCGTAAGCTACAAGCCAAGCAGGTGGTTCGTTGGGCCGATTTCGCGTTGTCGTTGGCTCTCCCTCGTGGCAACTGAATGGCGTCAACGTTTTTGCAGAGCACCTAACGCGCGGTTTGGTTCAACGGGGGATCGATGCTCACATCTTCGCCACCGAGCACGACACCTGGTTGGTCCAGCTTCCCAAAGAATTGATGCCGTTCCCTTCCGACATTCCGAAAGTGGAGATCAACACCCCACACCAAGCAACCTGGGAAGAGCATTGGTACCGGACCATCAAGTATGTCGAGAGTCTCGCCCCGTGCATCTATCTTCCCAACAGCGACTTTCGACACTCGTGTGTCACTCCTTTACTCTCGAAGAATGTCTGCGTGGTGGGGCTGATTCAGGGGGACGACCCCATCCATTACGAGCATGTTCATCGGCTGGGCAGATACTGGGACGCGATCGTTTGTGTTTCAGAGGAGATTGCCGACAAAGTCGCCCGGCAAGATGCCGACTATCGCCCGCGAATCCATTCGATACCCAACACGGTGGTTGTTCCCCCGACGTGTCCTACGCGTGAACGACGTCCCGCAGATCCCCTTCGGATCGTTTATCACGGCGTCTTCAACACGTATCAGAAACGTATCCTGCACGTGGCCGACATCTTGGCCGAGCTGGAGAATCGCGGCGTCCCATTTCGAATGACGATGGCTGGCCTGGGGCCGCAAAAAGATGAACTCCTCGATCGCTGTCGACGTTGGATCGATAACAACCAATTCGATTACCGAGGTATCGTCGCTCATCATGCGATCGATGAACTGCTGCGTGAGAACGATGTTTACATCATGACATCCGCATTCGAGGGGATGCCTCATGCCGTCCTCGAAGCGATGTCGCAAGGGTGTGTCCCAGTCGTCACCGATATCGATAGCGGCATCCCCGAGTTGGTTCGCGATGGCGTGTCTGGCTTCCGCGTACCGGTGGGGGACACCGTCGCTTTTGCCGATCGATTGGAAGAACTGCATCGAAACCCCGATCAGTTGCAGCGAATGTCATGGGGTAGTCACCACGCTATCCTGCAAAGCCGATTCAATGTCGATGCGATGGTAGACGCCTATTTGAAGCTTTTTGACAAGGTGTTCGATGCCTCCGCCCAAGGTCGTTTTCAAAGACCGAACGGGACGATTCTGCCTCCGCCCGCGGTCGTCAATGGCCTCTCCATCTTTCCTTGCGAAACGATGGGCTACATCTGGCAGACAGAAAAACTGCTGGCGGAAGTCCCGGCTATCCCCGGCGCAAAACCGACCCAACCGCGAAGCTTGATTCGGCGATGGTGGCGAGCCCTGACGTATCGCTCTTAATGAACTCTCCCGATGGGAGATCAACCTTTCTATTTTCGCCCCGGGACGGTTCGCGGTATCCTGAACGTATTCCCGCAGAGAGAGGTGACATGATTCGCGAACGGATGTTGGGACTGATCGCAAGCTTATCGGTCTTCGTTCCAAGTCTGTCGGCCGCAAGTCCGACGGAAGGTTATTCGAACTACGCGGGCATGCTCGCTCGCGTGGAAAGTCTCTCGGCCAGTCCTTGGGTGACGGTCACCAAACTGGCAAAGACCCAAGGGAACCGCGAAGTCGTTCTGCTGACGATTCGTCGAAAGGACAAAACCAATCGGCCCGCAATTCTCATCCTGGGCAACGTCGTCGCGCCACACTTGGTAGGAGGTGAGATCGCGCTCGGCATGGCCGAGTGGATCGTCGCCCACGCCGATGATCCCGCGGTTAAGAACCTGCTTGATACCACCACGATCTATGTGATGGCTCGTCCGAACCCCGATGGCGTCGAAAGACTCTTCGATAAGCCGACGTACGAAGCCGACGGCAACGCGAGAAAAACCGATGACGATCGGGATTTCGAATTCGGCGAAGATCCTCCCGACGATTTGAATGGGGACGGGCTCATCACGCAAATGCGCGTCGCATCCGTTGCCGGCACGCACCGTGTGCATCCCGATGACGCCCGACGAATGATCCCAGCCGACCCGGCCAAGGGAGAGGTTGGCACGCATCGAATCTACGTCGAAGGAATCGATCAAGACCACGATGAACAGTGGAACGAAGATGCTGGGCTCGGCGTTTCGTTCGATCGGAATTTTCCGGCGAAGTTTGCGTTTTTTGGCAAAGGGGCGGGGGCCCATGCCGTCAGCGAGCCCGAGACCCGCGCGGTAGCGGACTTCTGCTTCGATCATTCCGAGATCATGGCGATGTTGACGTTCTCACCGCAGGACAACCTCTTCTTTCCTCCCAAAGCAGGTGGCGAGGAAAAGATCAAAACCAAAACGTTGACCGACGATGTTCCCATCCATGAACACTTCGCCAAACGTCATCAAGAGATTCTCGGGGCGAAGAATCCGCCGGCATCTTTGGACGTTGCAGGCTCGCCGGTCGACTGGGGCTATTTGCAGTGGGGAAGGTGGAGCTTTGCCGCGCGGGGCTGGTGGATTCCAACAAAAGAGGAGCCGAAAAAGGAGGAGAAGCCGAGCGCACCTTCGCCGGACGAAAAGAAAAAGGACGATCGCGATGCCGAGGGCCAACGGGCGCTCGCATGGTTTGAGGAACAAAAGATCGACGGATTCGTTCCTTGGAAGAAAATCGATCATCCCGATTTTCCAGGCCAAGCGGTCGAGGTGGGAGGTTATCGGCCTTTGGCGATCCTGAATCCGCCCAGCAACTTGTTGCCGGCATTGGCAGAGAAGCATGCTCGATGGGTGATGGAGCTAGCGCAAGCGGCACCCAGGCTCGTCGTGATGAAGCAATCGATCGACCGACCGGCTCCCGGCACCCTGGCAAGGCTTCGCGTGACGCTGTCAAATGCGGGTTTGCTACCGACGATGTCGGCCATGGCAAAAGTCGCCGGCTCGACATACCCAGTGAATTGGAAATGGAATCTGCCGGCCGGTGTCACGTTGGTGGCAGGGACGAAGCGCGGGCAAACCGATCCGATCAAGGCCGGCGGCGAAGTCACCATCGAAGCGGTCGTCCTCGTGGAGAAGTCTCCGACAGAACCGATCACGCTCTTTGTCGAAAGTCCCGCGGTGAGACCCGTCGATCCGATTCGATTTGATCTTTCGAAGGAGGTCGGCCGATGATTCAATGGCGCATTCACTTGATGGTTCTCGTGGCAACCTCTGCCCTTCAAGGCCAAACGATTCCGTATTCGCCGGTAGGTGCCCCCGCCAAACAGAAGCTTCCGCTCGTGTGGAATCGATTTCGTGATTATGCCGAGGCAACCAAGCTTCTCGAAGACCTGG
This sequence comes from bacterium, assembly GCA_019753235.1. Lineage (GTDB taxonomy): Bacteria > Planctomycetota > Planctomycetia > Kolteriales > Kolteriaceae > JAIELF01. The sequence goes on along the minus strand of JAIELF010000011.1, from coordinate 184,876 downwards.
TGAAGGCTCATCCCGAATGTTGTCGACTCGAATCGCTTGGCAAGTCCTTCGGCAACAAAGAAATGTGGGTCTTGACCGTCACCGATTTCAAAACAGGCGACGCTTCTCAGAAGCCTGCCATGTGGATCGACGGCGGTATCCACGCCAATGAGATTCAAGCAACCGATGTCGTCCTTTACACCGCTTGGTTTCTCGCGGAGAGCTTCGGTCAGAATCCCCGCATTGATCAATTGCTTCGAGAGCGAACCTTCTACCTCATGCCCATGATGAGTCCCGATAGCCGGGATGCGCACATCCTCAAACCTAACACAACGCATAGCCCGCGAAGTGGTCAGCGACCCGTCGACGACGACAAAGATGGTCTCGTCGATGAGGATAAGCCCGATGATCTCGATGGCGATGGCCACATCACCCAGATGCGCCGGCCCGATCCGCGCGGCAGGTATAAACCGAACCCGGCCTTTCCGAATGCACTCATCCCTGCCGAGCCGGACGAAGTCGGTAGTTACACGCTTCTAGGATCGGAAGGGATCGATAACGACGGCGACGGCAAGGTCAATGAAGATGCTGACGGCTATTACGATCCCAATCGCGATTGGGCCTGGAATTGGCAACCGGGATACGTGCAAAGCGGCGCGTATCGCTATCCTTTTTCGATCATCGAGAATCGTCTGGTGGCAGACTTCATTCGTCAGCATCCCACCATTGCCGGGGCTCAATCGTATCACAACACCGGCGGCATGATTCTCTACGGGCCCGGCGACACGGCCGAAAACTATCCCCCGGCCGACACCGAACTCATGAGATCGATCGGCTCGCGCGGCGAGAAGATGTTGCCGGGCTATCGCTTGCTCAACATCGGTAAGGGTCTCTATGTCGTCTACGGCGGAGAGATCGACTGGCTCTATGCCGCCCAGGGAATTCTTCCTTTCACCAACGAACTCTTCACGCCTTTCAACTTCTTCCGAGAGAAGAACGAGACTTCTCCTTTTGCCGACTCGGAAGACCTGCATCGCTTCGATCGATACTTGCTTCTGGGAGATGGTGTGGTCGCTTGGCATGAAGTCAATCATCCGCAGCTCGGCAAGATTGAAGTCGGCGGCTTCACAAAGAATTGGGGTCGGCAACCCCCCTCTTTTCTGCTCGAAGAAGAGGCTCATCGCAACATGGCTTTCTCTCTTTATCATGCCGATCAGCTTCCGCTGGTAGGGGTCGATTCTGTTGAAACGAAAGCGATGCCCAATGGTTTGACCGAGGTTACCGCCAGGGTTTCGAATGCTCGTCAGATGCCGACCCATTTGGTGCACGATGTCGAGAAAAAGATCACTTCCCCCGATCGAATTGAACTCATCGGACCGAATGTGAAGGTTCTCGGTTCGTTCTGGTCTCGCTCGCCGATCTTCGAATCGCCGACCATCAGCCGACGAGATCTCGCAAGCGTTCGTGTCCCGACGATTGCCGGCATGGGTTCGGTTTATGTTCGCTGGATCGTTCAAGGGCAGGCTCCGTTCACAGTTCGCGTGACCAGTGTGAAGGGTGGCGTGGCCGAGCGCTTAAGTGAGAAGCAATAGGGAGGTTCATCGATGGGCGCGATCGTCCTGAAAGGGGCCACTCTTTATGATCCCTCGCACGAGGGGGGCGCTCAAAGGCGCGACCTTTGGATCGATCGTGGCAAGATCGTTCGGCCTGGCTCGGTGAAGAAAGTCGATCGAACTTTCGACCTGACGGGTGACATCGTGATGCCCGGCGGCGTCGAGATGCATTGCCACATTGTGGGGCCAAAGGTCAATCTCGGTCGGCGATTCTTTCCCGAGTTCGATCCGGACGATCGAATGGGACCTATCCATGGTACGCGAGCGACCGGTCGACTCTTTGCGGGGATAGGCACGACGACCGCTGTCGATGCGGCCATTCCTCCGCTTTTGGCTCGACATGCCCATCTTGAAATGACCGATACCCCGTTGATCGATAAGGCATGTTACCTTCTGTTCGATAACAACCACTTCGTGCTCGACGCGCTTCGCGAGAATCGACTCAGCGAACTTGACGCGTATTTGGGTTGGACGCTCTCGGCCGCGCGAGGTTACGGCATCAAGCTGGTCAACCCAGGCGGGATTGAGAATTGGAAGCAGATCTCTCGCAAAACGCTTCATGAACTCGAAGAACCGGTTCCAGGCTTCGGGGTGTCGCCGCACACGATCGTGCGAGGTTTAGCCGCCGCCGCCGATCGTCTAAAGCTACGCCATAGCGTCCATATTCATTGCAACAATCTCGGCGTGCCGGGCAATGTTCAGACCACTCTTTCGACGATGAAGGCGCTCGACGGCGCGCGGGGGCATTTCGCTCATATTCAGTTTCATAGCTACGGTGGCTCGCCTGATGATCCGACCAGCTTTTGCTCAGCCGTCCCGCAATTGATCGAGTACGTTCGCGAACATCCCAACATCTCCGTCGATGTCGGACACATACATCCAGGGCGCGCTCTTTCGATGACGGGGGATGCTCCTTTCAGTCAAGTGCTGCACCAATTGACGGGGGGCCGATGGTATGCGGCCGATGCCGAGCAGGAGAGCAGTTGTGGCGTGTTGCCGATCGAGTATCGACCGCAGAAGAGTTTGGTCCATGCCGTGCAATGGGCGATCGGTCTCGAGTGGTACCTTCTGATGCCGGACCCTTGGCGATTGGCGATGACCAGCGATCATCCCAACGGCGGCGCCTTCACGCGGTATCCTGAGATGATCGAGCTGCTGATGAGCCGGGACGCTCGGCAAGAAGCCATGTCGCGGATGCCCGCGGATCTGAAGAGTCGAACGCACCTTGCCGAGATCGATCGAGAGTACACGCTCGAAGAGATCGCCATCATCACGCGCGGCGCGCCGGCTCGGCTTCTGGGACTCGATTCGAAGGGACATCTGGGTGTGGGGGCCGATGCCGACATTGCCGTCTATCGACCATCAAGCGATCATGTTCGCATGTTCGGCGAGCCTCGCTACGTGTTCAAAGCAGGTCAGCTCGTGGCCGAGAACGGGGTGATTCGCGCGGAACCTTTGGGTCAAACATTCACCATGAATACCGGCTTCGATGACGGCGTGGTTCCGCGCATCAAGGATTGGTTCGAAAAGTCGTACTCGATCCAATTCAGTCATTATTCTCTTCGCGAGGAAGACTTCCCACCGGCGGTGCCGCTCGCAGGCAGATGAACTCGTTTCGATCGGATAAAGAGTCGCGGATTCAAAGCGGGCGATCAGCGCGTGCCTATCTCTTGCGGGGCGGCAGCGGCCGGCTCAAGGACAGAAACGTCGTCAGGCGGGGCATGTTCGATCACCGTCATCGACTTCCATTTACCTTGGATAAACCGCGCGATAAACCCGACCGCCATCACAATCAACCAAGCCGTGATGCATGTCCATGCGGTGAAGAGCCCGCCGCCGAAGTAGCGAAGCAAAACGTACGTCGGGATGATGAGCACGAAGAGTTCTGAACCAAGCCAAAAGATCATACTGAAGCGGGTATCGCCCGCTCCTCGAATCGCGCCGCCGAAAATGATTTGCAGGCCGTCAAAGACCGTGTATGCCGCGACGAAGCGCATGAGTTGCACCGCCACCACTTCGACACCTTGGAACTCTTCCGGGTCGGCACTCTGAAAGACATGGACGATCACCTGCGGGAAGAGGAGAAAAATCCCGACCCAAAAAGACATGTAAAGACTGCACAACGCGGCCGCATTGAGCGTGGTCTTCTGCGCGATGTCAGGCCTTCCTTCGCCAATCCGTCGACCGACAAGGGTTTCAAGCGCGATCATGAATCCCACCATGGGAACAAACGCAAGCGTGCTCAGTGTAAACGCCAAGTTGGTGGCGGCTAATTCAACTCTCCCTAGTTGCCCCACGAGCGCGATGAAGACGTTGAACATGCCGGCTTCAAGGCACATCGTGATCCCATTGGGGATGCCGAACCAAAGGATTCGGCCCAGCAGCAATCCATCGAAGCGGAGACCGGCTCCGAATTGAAACTCTCGAATTCCCGTGTCGCTCCAGAGGACGATGATCCAGCAAACGACGCTGATGCAGGATGCAAGGATGGTGGCCAATGCCGCGCCGCGAACGCCATATTCCGGCATTCCGAAATGACCGAAGATCAACGCATAGTCGGCAACGAAATTGAAGATCATGGCCACGAGGTTGACACCGAGCACGGGGAGCGTCTTTCCCCGGCCACTGTACGTACATGCTAACGCAGAATTGATGAGAGCAGGCAACGCCCCCAAGCCGAGCACTTGAAAATAGGCGGTCCCTTGTTCCACAACCGGAGCGGGATAGTCGAGAGCTTCAAAGAACTGTTGCGCCCCGAGGATGGCGGGGATGAACGTCAGCGAGCCAAGAAACGAGATGAAGACCCCTTGCCAGACCGATCGACCGATACTGGCGGGTCGGCCCGCGCCGTGATACTGCGCGACGAAGACATTGATGTAACCGATCGTCCCGAACCAGAAACTCATCAATGTCCACGAGAGAATGCTCGATGGTAGCGACGCTGCGAATGCGTCGACGGAATACCTCGCCAGAAAAATCCGATCGGTCACCATCATCAACGAAAGAGTTCCGTTGCTGACGGCCAGAGGAATGGCGATTTCTAGAAACTCGCGGATGCCACCCGGCTCTGGTTTTCTGCTTAACATCAATCACCATCGGTAAGAGGAACGTCCCCGCAGCTATCTCAGTGTATCGACGAAGAGTTGTCATCGTAGGTCGATCACGTGAGACCCTCGCATAAGCGAATGGGTGGACAGTCCCCCCGATGGGAAAAGAGGGGTCGATTCGAAAAAGGTTCACTTGAAGAAGAATCGAAGAAGCCAGAGAACTAGTTCTCTGGGAAAGCGATGGGTGGATAGTATGGCTTCCCGTCGAGGCTTTGAACTTTCTTCATCCAAAGAGTGACGGCCTTCTTCGAATCGAAGGACCATTCTTGACGATGATAGTTCCAGTTGCCGGGATCAAGCTTCTGGGCCTCTTGCCAATGCAGGGTGGCGCCCGTCGGGTCTCCTGCCTTGAAAAGATACGCGCCGACTTTGAATTCAACGTCCGCCGCTCGCTTCTCGATCGACTCCGGAGCCAGGGCCGAGCGAAGATCCTCCTTACTGGAGACGAATCGGCTCGCGGAACCGCGTTCGATCCAATCTTCCATCGCGGGGACATATCGTTCGTCGCCGACTTGTCGGCCGAAGAGTCGAAAGCCGGGCGTGTAGGCGACTTCGGGTGGGCGAGCGAGCTTTCCCTGTTCATCGATCCAAACACCGCTTGGGACATTCACCATCTGATACAGCTCGGTGACGCGATGATCGACATCGATGAGCGTGGTGTATGTCGCATGGGCTCGATCATAAAACCTGCCCGCGGCTTTCTCGCCGGCAGTATCCTCCGCCACCGCAATCAACTCGAAGTTCTTGTCCTTGAGTCGCTCGTAGACCTTCTGCCAAAGAGGTAGGTCCGCACTGCATCCGCACCAAGATGCCCACGTCAGAAGAAGAACCTTCTTGCCTCGAAAGCTGGAAAGACGAACCATCTTTCCGGTTCGGTCGGGGAGTTCAAAGTCGGGCGCGTCGCCTCGTTCGATCAGTGTCGAACGATCCTCGACGCTTTGCCCCAAACCGATCACTTTTCGTTCATGGTCGACGACGATCGGCATGGCAACATATCGGGCAAACCCCGTTAACTCGATTTGGGGCGTGCCACCATCTCTCTTTATCCAAGTTGCTTCTTTGGGAACGGGCACGCAACGTTCGCGCGAACAGAAGCCTTCGGGTTTGAGTTCAAAGCCCGTGGAGGCAGGCAAATCGGTGCCGGCAATCCAAACCTCCTTATCCGCCGTCGCCATCGAGACCGAATGCGATTTCCCGTCGAATAGCAGCGTGTAGTTCTCCGCTCCCCAGACTGGCAGCGAACTGGTTCCAAGGATGATCAGCAGTGCATAACGCATGAGAAAACTCCGTCGCCAATTCGCAAGCCGGTTCCATTCGTTCGAAGAAACGCTGCTCGCTGAGCCAAGTTTATGGTTTACAGAACGGAGGGGAGCCCAGTTCTTCCGATGTTCCAAAAGCGAACCTGTCGACCATTGTTACGAGCCGACCGGGCTATTTGGATGTCGCGGAGAAATACTCTTTCAGCTCGTCATTTGCAAGGGCTCGGGCGTAGAAGTGGAAGTCGCGGAACCGGGCCGTCAAAGATTCATCGCCCCCATAGCGAGGATTGCGACCGAGACCAATCGCTTGCGAACCCGACATCAGTTTTCTCGGCACGGAAGTATTCGATGCTTCCTTTCCATCCATCCAGAGACGAAGCGACGTTCCGTCTTTCACGACCGCCAGGATCACCCATCGGCCAACGGGGATCGGCTGCCCAGATGTCGAGGCTCCACCCATTCCTTCAACGCGGGCAAAAATCTGTCCTCCATCGATGCACAGCCGAAGTGGATCGTCCCCGCCTTTGCACCAAGCGCTCGCAATCTGCGCGAGTTTTGCGGGAAGCTCCTCGAATCGAACACGAACCAGCAGGGTATAGTCGTCGGGAAATCGACGAACCTTGTACGTCAGATGAGAAGCTTCCCCCTTCACGACGACGGACTCGGCGTCGAACGAAACCCCCTCGGCTTGGTCCAACGACCCGAAAGTAGGCAAAGCGGATTCCTTCAAAGGGGCTTCGATAAGTGTGCCGTCCTCGCGCTCGCCGAACTCGGAAAGCTGGTCTTCGGAAAGAGGGGCAAGCGATGGATCGACATGAAAGAGATGTTTCGTGACGGGGTCGCGCGATGCATTGCCCGAGACATACTTGGCAGAGATGTCGATCGAATACTCGACGAGTGGCTGAAGCTTCCTCGTCGACTCTTCGGGGACGATGAAGCGCGGGCCCGGCAAATCTTGATACGCGAAGATTTCTTTCGAGGGCTCTTTGGGATCGATCACGCGGAGATCGAACCGGAGAGAATCCGCATTGCCCGCGCGACGCCAGGCAACCACCATCCGCCCAGGTGGAATCGTCGCACTCCGTTTTGGTTCCAGCAAGATCGGTGTGGGAGGTTCGACGCTTTGAGCGGTGAGCCAACTTCGGTAAGGATTTCCCATCGACCCGGCCGAGGCAAAGTCGCATAGACGTACCGCGCCGCCGGCGCTCGCCAAATCGACGACCAGCCAGGGGGTGAAACGGGCAGGAGAAGAGTCGGGATGAGGTAACGTGTTCGTGCGAGCCTCTGGCAGTTTGGAAAGATCGATCGGCGGGATCGCTTGAGGATCGAACGAATTCAGCGATTGATCGTAGGTGAGAAGCAACGGCCCGCGGTAGAGGGATACTTTGCCGATCTGTTCCATGTCGCCGACGACGTACCGAATGGGCATCGCCAAGGTCAACGTTGCCGAATGCTTTGCGTTTGAGGGGCAGATGACCTGGAAGTATTCTTCGGACGTCCTTACTTGGTCTTTTCCGCCAGACGTCAACCGGGCTTCTTTCGCCCAGCCCGGCACTCGGACGAAGATCGACACGGGGCTGGGAGAGTCCGTCTCGAATTCAAACGCGAGTTCTCCATCAAGAGGGTACGAGGTCCTGGTTTTGATTTGAAGAGAATGATTTCCTTCCAGAGGAATCCGCGCCGTCATGGGGCCGAGATAGTGAACGAAGATCCCTTCCTTCCCCTTCATGACGCCCCATTCGGATAGCATTCCGAGCCCGCGAGGCGCATTGACCGAACAACAGTTAAGTTCAGGCGTCCCCGCGCGGGATTGGAAGACAATCGTGTGGGCAGAAGCTTCACGGATGCCGTTCATCGGCGTGTTGTAGGTCCACCATCGGCCAGTCGGATGCTGAGCACCGATCACACCATTGAAGAAGCTTCTTTCGAGCGCATCGACGACGTCGCCGCGAGCGGTCAATTTGAGTGCATCGAGCGAGAGGGCCGACCACGCGATCGTGCAGCATGTTTCGATGGGGGTATCTTCGTAGGGGTTTCCGGTTGCCTGCTCGCCGGAGGAGAACCCGCCGGTGTTCCGCTCGTCCCATTGCCGAATGCTTTGCCAGGTGTTGAGGTAGGATCGTTGGAAGGGGGTCTCTCCCGTGATGCGATACATTTCAACGAGCCCCTGCAAGCAGTGCAGGCTTTCCCAACGAGGTCTGGGTGTTTGGTAGAAAGGGACATCATCGAGACCCGCGCGGTAGTAGTCGCCGGCCCTTTCGAAGTCGGCAAGGACCTCCTTCATCATGGCCAGATACCTATCCTCTCGCGTTGTCCGATAGAGCCAGCCCAGCGACGTCAAGATGGCCATGTTCATTTCATGCGACCCAGCATCGAAAACACGCCGGGGGGCATTCAAATAAGTCTTGCAAACAAGATCAGCGATCCGTCGGCATGCGGCCAAGGCTCGTTCATCATTCGTTCGTTCATGCCACATCAAGAGCGCGTGCATGATGTGGTAATGACCCCACAGATCCCAGGCGCCCAGCAAACGTTCTTGCTTGCGAAATGGCCCCAGATAGCCGTCTTCTGCCTGGCAGGTGAGCAGGTCATCGATGACGCCTTTTACCATGGGTTCCAAACGGGGATCGCTTGACATCCGCATCGCTTGAACGGCAGAGATGAGATACTTCCCGACGAACTCACCCGCCCAGGGGACCAGTTGCGGGACCGGTTCTCGATCGCGTACGCGAAACATTTCCAGCATGCCCGGATTAGCGCGTGGGGCTTCCAAGATCCAACGCTCGACGTTGGCAGCCACGCGCTCTCCCACAGGGCCCGCAAGGGACATCTTGATCGCGGGAATGCTTTCCAGTGACAGGGGTGTGTCCGATCGAAGGGGGGTATGTCCCAGAGCCATGGCCGATAGCACGTGCAAAAGAAATAGGTGACGTTTCATGTTGGCTTCCCGCTTGTAGGGCACATTCTGCTCGTTCATCGGAAACAGAGTTTATTCATGCAGCGTAAACGGGTCGGTCTCGACATTCAACGATTCATCCCTTGCCGGTTGACCCAATTGTGCCGACCGAGCAAGTCCGGTGGTGTCGATGGTGACGGATGGGTCGGCAGAACTTCACCTGCGAAGGTTCATCTCGACGAGGTTGGCTCTTGGGGGAGGTGCCATGCTGCACCAAACTGAAGACGTTGGGATCGATGGCATGGTGCCGAGCCTTTCTGGTCGAGGCAGGTTCGGGATCCGCAGGAGCAATCGCATGCCCTGGAGATTATCGCTGAGTGGGATCAATCGGATCGCAAGCGCCGTTGGCCGCGCCAGTATCGTCATGGCGCTGGGTGTCGGCGTTGGGACGGCTTGGCTCGTGGGGGACATGCTTTCGTCTGGGTCGAGCGCGCGCCGCGTCACGGCGGGCAGTGAAGAGTCGGCACCGCTGGCGCTGCTCGAGAACACGGGAGTCGTCTTTGGTCGCGTCGCCGACGTCGTCGCGCCCGCGGTGGTCTACATCGAAGCGCAGCAGAAGGAAAAGGATGGGGGTACTGTCAGTCAGGAGGCGGGCTCAGGTGTCTTCGTGAAGCCGGGCAATCTGACGCGACCGGTAGTGGTGACGAACTTGCATGTGGTGGCCCATGCCGATCCGAAGGGAGTCGAAGTCATCCTCGCTGACGGTCGGCTGTTGAATCCCAGTCGAATTCTCGAAGATGAAGATACGGACTTAGCGGTTCTTGAGTTCAGCGAGGAGAATCTTCCGTCGGCCACGTTTGCACCGTCGGCCCATGAGGTTCGCGTGGGGCAGTGGGTTCTCGCGATTGGGAGTCCGTTTGGTTTGATGCAGAGTGTGACGCACGGGATCGTCAGCGCGACGCAAAGGCGTCGGCTGGGGTTGCCACAATCGATGCGAATTAAAGAGTTCATTCAAACCGATGCTGCCATCAATCCAGGGAGCAGCGGCGGGCCGCTCGTCAATTTGCGGGGCGAGATTGTCGGCGTGAATACCGCCATCGCGTCGCACACGGGTGGTTCGAGCGGCGTCGGATTCGCGATCCCCTCGCCGCTTGTTCAGCAGGTCGTCGAAGAACTGGTGGCGCATGGCCGAGTTCGGCGAGCGTTCCTCGGGGTTGAGTTTCCGCATCTCTTCACGCACGATCGAAGCGTCGAGCTCGGCTTGATCTCGGCACGCGGGGCATTAGTGGCGGGCGTGGGTAAGGGTTCGCCGGCCGCTCAGGCCGGGATTCGCGAGGGAGACGTCGTTCTCGAATTCAATGGTCAAGCGGTTGCCGACGATTCGCATCTGATCAATCTAGTCAGCAGGTCCGCACCGGGTCAGAAGGTCGAGATGATCGTTTGGCGAGGAAAGAAGCGGGTATCATTGGCAGTCACGCTCGGGGAATGGATTGCCTCGGCCGTGGCGAAGGCCGATCGAACGAACTGACAATTGTTAATTGATGCTTGTTGGAAAGCTCTGTTCAAGAAATGAACAGAGGCAGGGTCGTGATCTTCCCTGCCTCTGAATTGATCGCGAGAATAATGATCAGCACCGATTACTTCGATCGACGTCGCGAGACCGCCAGCGCTCCGATGCCGGCAACGGCCATCCAAGCGGTGGCAGGAACCGGGACATTGTTCCCGTTTCCGCCGCCGTTCTGGCCTTGGAACTGACCTTGGCCTTGGAGCTGGCCCTGTTGCTGCTGCTGAGCCTGTCCCTGCGACTGGCCCTGTCCCTGCGATTGATTCTGGGAGACGTTGATGTTGTTGCCCCCGACGTTGACGACGACTCCTTGAAGTTGGCCTTGGTTTCCGCCACTGCCGCCGGTGCCATTACCGTCGCCGTTCCCTGTTCCGCCGCCGGTGCCGGTACCGCCTCCTTGACCGCCACCTTGACCGCCACCGAAGCCACCCCCGGCGATACCGAAGCCACGACCCGGAGCACCCTGTCCGTTTCCGCCACCAAGGCCGCTACCGCCACCCAGGCCGCCCCCTTGACCACCACCAAAGCCGATCGCTCGGCCAGTGTAGCCCACCGGTCCACCTTCATCGCCACCGGTGCCGGCGGCGACGGCGCCCAAGCCGAGTTCACTGCTGAGTGATTCGGCCGCGTCCGCTGTCGCGACGCTTGCTGCCGCGGGGGCTGCTGATTCAACGACTTGTCCGCAGGCCATCGACTGAGCGATCGCGAAGCTGCCACAAGGATCGGCATACATCGTTTCGACGCTGCTCATGAGAACCGGCTGGGCACAAGGATTTCCACATGAAACATGAAGACGTTCGTAGCCACACGAAGCGGGTCGGCAACCACTCATGGTCACCAGCACGATCGAAAGTGCAAAGCTCATTCGAAACTCCTCGCGATTGATTGAGACCCAAAAACCAGTCTATCCACGTCATCAGAGCCAGACGAGGGAGAATACTGATGAATTCGCTGTTCCGACAAACGGGATAGCCGGTAACTCGCTGAGGGGAGATTCTTCCTTGATCGAGGTTCAGAGAGTACCAAACCATGCCCTTCGAATTCAATAGATTTTCCTGATCAAAAGCCCAGATTGCGGATTGATAGCACGGGTGGCGTCATTCTGTCGCTTTTGACTCGCGAACTGGTTGGGAATCACCTGTTCCTTCATTTTGAGGCCAATTCATGGACAGACTCTGGGCTCCTTGGCGATTGCAGTACGTCGAAAACTCTCCGGGTATCCCCAAGGGGGACTTCATCGCCCGGTCCGATGCCGAGAAAACCGATCGCGAAAACCTCGTCATCGACCGGTCTAAGCACACCATCGTGATGCTCAACCGCTTCCCTTACAACAACGGCCACTTGCTTGTGGCCCCCCGCCGCGCAGTGGCCGAGATCGAGGAGATGACCGACGAAGAACTTCTCGACTTGCAACGGGAAATCCAGCGAATGATCAAGGCGCTGCGGAAAGTCGTGTCGCCTCACGGCTTCAATGTCGGGCTCAATCTCGGGCGGTCGGCCGGCGCAGGACTTCCCGAACATCTCCATTGGCACGTGGTGCCCCGCTGGGATGCCGATGTCAACTTCATGACGGTGGTCAATGATCTGCGGGTGATCGTGCAATCGCTGGATGAAGTTTGGCTTCGCCTGCGCCGAGAGCTGGGGCTTGAGGTTTCATGACCACGCCCGCGGACTTCGAATCGCTGCTGGCTCCTTATGCGATGCGCACCCAACAGTCGCGCGGCCGGCGCTATCGCGAGCCCGATCACCCCTATCGACCCGCTTATGTTCGTGATCGAGACCGCATCATTCACTCGGCCGCTTTTCGTCGCTTGGCCTACAAGACTCAAGTCTTCGTCGATCAGCCTAACGATCACCATCGGACTCGATTGACGCATACGCTTGAAGTGGTGCAGATCGCCCGGACGGTCGCGCGACAGCTTTCTCTGAACGAAGATCTGACGGAGGCGGTTGCGCTCGTGCATGACTTGGGTCATCCCCCCTTTGGCCATGCCGGCGAACAGACGCTTCACGAAATGACGGCAAGCGTGGGAGGGTTCGAACACAATCGGCAAGGTCGCCGATTGGTGGAGAAGCTCGAATCTCGGTATCCGCACTTCCCTGGCTTGAACCTGACGTGCGAAGTGTTGGATTCGATCTCGCTTCATGCCGAGCAATCGACACGATTATCCCCCAGCAGCCCCGCGGATCGGCAAATGCTGGCCGAGGCGCAGGTGGTCGATGTCGTCGACAGCATTGCGTACGCGGCCCACGATATCGACGATGCGCTTCGCCATCAAATCATCACGTTTGCCGACCTTCGGCAGATCGAGATTTGGCGGTGGGCGCACGATCGATGCGAGAAAACGTACGGGAACGACCTGGTGGGCAAGCAGCTCTCTCGCGGTGTTATTCGTTCGCTGATCGACGGGCAAGTCGGCAGCTTGATCGAAGAGAGTCGGCAACAACTGATGAATATCCGCTCGGTGGAAGAGATTTGTTCCTCCCCCCGCCGAGTGATTTCGCTTCCGCTGCCTGTCGCAACGATGAAAGAGGAGTTGCAGAAGTTTCTCTTCGCTCGCGTTTATCGCAGCGATGTCGTCACGCGCCGAACGAAGGAAGGTCAGCAGATCGTGCGGGGTCTTTTCGATCGATTTCTTCGCTCGCCTGATCAGTTACCCGAGAAGTATCTTCGGACCGATGAAGGAATCGAGCGAGCCGTCTGCGACTACATCTCAAGCATGACCGACCGCTTTGCTCGTCGATCTTATGACGAAAATGGGGCCGTGTGATCGACCGTCGCCGCAGAATGTCCTCTTGAGTTCGCCTTTGCCATCTCCGTGATCAACGCCGAGTTCAACGCCGAGTTCAACGCCGAGTTCAACGCCGAGTTCAACGAGATCTCGGCAACAGGGTCATGCGGTCTTCTTCGACGCGGATAACGATGCCAAGCTGTTGGCCGATGGCCGCGACGGTTTCGGCAATGCTGACGTCGCTGCACTGCACGTGACAGCGGAGTTCGTCGGCCAACTGGGCGGGCAAATCAATCTCGACAGTGAGGCCGGTCGCCCATCGAAGAAAGCGAGCCAGCTCGTCTATCGGTGTCTCTTCGAACCGAACCGTGATCTGCCGATGCGAAACTTCGCTCCACCGGGCAGAACCGTTCCCAGGATACGTTCGCACCCCGCGGCCCGAGGGAGGTCGATAGCCGACCCTATGTTGGCTTGTGGATGCTTTCGGGAAATCATGATTCGCGGAAGAGTCGGCATCGAGGAACTGCACGGCTAGTGCGTCGGCCTCTTTCCTTCTCCCTTGCGAAAGCATGGCCGAGTAGGCCCGCTGAAATCGGGCGGTCTGCTCGTCCCGTCGATCGGCCTCATGCGTTGGCAACAAAATCAAATCGCTCTCGGCCAAGTCGTCTTCGATTAGAACGTGCAGCTCGTCGGTCGCCGATAGTCGCGACGCCTGATCGATCGGGACGGGGCGCAGCTCGATTTCTAACGGAAGTGGGACTTCACACAGGTCTGTTTCTTCATCGACGAGGATGATCAACTCATGAGGAAGTCGATGCTCCAGTTCCAGCGTGAGGCCGTCGCCCGCGTTGATCGATTGATTTCCCGGGCCGAGCCGATCGAGATCAATGACAATCTCCTCGGCCTCGGTGCGATCGGCGGCGGAAAGGGTCCGCTCGGCACAGATCGTTTCACACGTTTCTAAATCGTCCGCTTCATGCCATGGTTCTACCGGCGGGGCAAAACACGCCGTCCAAAGAACAATGGCTCGCTCGATCGACGTCCACATTCCCGGCATCCTTGCCTGAAAGAATCATTCTGAAGAGGAATCGGGGCGATACCGGCATCGGCGGAACAGGTCAACGCCTAGGAACGCTAACAAAAACTCTTGCCCGATCGATCCATTCACCGATTGCTTGCGAAGTCTCGCCGGCCCCCCTATCTTCTACAAAGGTTCTCGCGATCGGATCTCGGTGAGGAGGTCGTCGCGAGGGAGTCTTCGCAACGGCGAAGGTCCCCCCCTGCGAGCCTGAGGGGCTTGGGGCTGCTTGTGGAACGGCGCGGGGCATCGAATGTCCCTGCACTCTGTTCGGATCGGGGAAGAATCGAATGGTCAACATGGTCGTGGCAATATTGGTGAGCAGCCTGATTTCTCAATCTTCGGCCGAGTGGCCGGACTTCCGCGGACCCTCGGGCCAAGGTTGGGATCAGCAGGCTACCAATCTCCCCACTGAGTGGAGCGAAACAAAAAACGTCGTTTGGAAGAGGCCGATCGAGGGGAGAGCCTGGTCGACTCCAGTCGTTTCGGGCAGGGATGTTTGGCTAACCAACGCCACCCAAGAGGGGCACTCGCTCCGGGCGGTTTGTCTCGATTTCGAAACCGGCGAGATTCGTCACGATGTGGAAGTCTTCACGCCGTCGGCCCCGGTTCATCTGAATGCAAAGAACTCGCACGCGTCCCCTAGCCCCTTGCACGATGGGAAAAATGTCTACGTCTCGTTCGGCACCATGGGGACGGCGTGCCTCGAAGGATCGACCGGAAAGATTCTTTGGAAGAACGATCTGGTGAAGCTTGATCATAAAGAAGGGCCCGGCAGCTCGCCGATCCTCTGGCGCGAACTTCTCATCTTCAACGCCGACGGCATCGACGAACAGTACGTCGTCGCGCTCAATCGCCAGACCGGCAATATCGTTTGGCGACAAGATCGTCCCAAGCCGATCCATCCTGATTTTGATCAGTGCAAGGCCTACGCGACGCCGCTGGTCATCCAAGCCAACGGAAGAGAAGAACTGGTCAGCCCCGGGGCCATGCAGGTGTTGGGGTACGATCCTTCGTCCGGCTCGCCTCTTTGGCAAGTGAAATACCAAGGCTTCTCGAACGTTCCTCGGCCTCTCTTCGGAAACGGGCTTATCTACGTCTGTACCGGCTACATGAAGCCTCAGATCTGGGCCATCAAGCCGGGAGGATCGGGCGACGTCTCGGCCACGAACGTCGTCTGGAAGTTCGATCGACAAGTCCCCGCCAACCCCAGCCCCATCTTGATCGACAAACAGATTTACATGGTCAACAACACCGGCGTTCTGACCTGCCTGGATGGACTCACCGGAAAGCCCATCTTCGTCGAACGGATCGGCGGGAACTTCTCGGCATCCCCCCTGTTTGCCGATGGCAAGATTTTCTTCGCCAGTGAAGAAGGAGTCACCACCATCATCAAGCCCGGCGAAAAGTTCGAGCAGCTCGCTCAGAATGAATTGGCCGGCAGCCACATGGCCTCGCCCGTCCCGGTTGGACAGAGTCTTCTCCTGCGAACCGACCGGGCTGTGTACCGAATCGCGAAGTGAATCGCGAAGTAGCCTCCGAAGCCGGCATTTGTCCATGCGAGTCTTCTTCGAAGGACTTTCCCCTCCCCCCGAGCGAAGGAACTTCTCGCTTGGGTGTTTCGTTCTTTCATCGATCGACCGTAAAATGATCTTTTGAGGAGTCGTCAGGCGGAACAGAAGCCAAAGGCGACAGACCACCTCTCTTGGGCGGGAATGGTTTCATGGCAGAAGCGGTTATTCTTTCGGGCGTCCGCACGCCCATCGGAAATTTTCTGGGGAGCCTGGCGAGCTTGTCCGCTCCGGAACTGGGAGGCTTGGCCATCAAGGAAGCCCTCTCTCGTGCCGGTGTCGGCATTCATCCGGTCGATGAAGTTATCATGGGTTGCGTTCTACCGGCGGGGATCGGCCAAGCGCCGGCTCGGCAAGCCTCCATGAAGGGAGGTCTCTCCGCCAGCGTCCCGGCCCTCACGATCAACAAGGTGTGTGGCTCAGGATTGATGGCGGTGATGCTGGCCGACCGCTCGATCCGCGCGGGCGAATCGAAACTGGTGATCGCCGGCGGTATGGAGAGCATGAGCAATGCTCCCTTCGTGGTCCGCGGGATGCGCGCGGGAGTGAAGTTCGGTAACCAAACCCTGATCGATTCTTTGATTCATGATGGCTTGTGGTGTGGTTTCGATCATTGCCACATGGGTCTCCATGCCGAGTACACAGCCGATGCTCATCGCGTGACCCGAGTCGATCAGGACCAATTCGCGGCCGAGAGTCAAAAACGAGCGGCGCTCGCGCAATCGTCGGGGAATTTCACCCATCAAATCGTTCCGGTGAAACTGACTAGCAAAAAAGGCGAGACGATCGTCGCCGCAGATGAATCGATCCGGCCCGAGACCTCGGCCGACTCGTTGGCGAAGCTTCGCCCTGCCTTTCAGGCCGACGGAAGCGTGACCGCGGGGAATGCGTCGACGTTGTCCGACGGGGCTGCCGCCCTGGTCGTGGCCGCATCGTCGGCTGCTCGCGAATCGGGTTGGCCGATCCTGGCGACGATTCGCTCTCAAGCAGTCTTCGCGGCCGAGCCGAAGGATCTTTTCATCGCCCCGGCCATGGCAGTTCGCCGAGCCATCGAGAAAGCGGGCTGGAATCCCAACTCGGTCGACTTATTTGAAATCAACGAAGCATTCGCTTCGCAAATGGTCGCCTGCATGCGAAAACTAGAACTCGATCCCGCGAAGGTCAACGTCGATGGCGGGGCCATCGCGCTGGGGCACCCGATCGGGGCCAGTGGAGCCCGCGTCCTCGTGACATTACTGCATGCGATGATCCGACGCGGCGCCAAGCGAGGCGTCGCATCACTCTGCTTAGGGGGTGGCGAAGCGGTCGCCCTCACCGTCGAACGTCCATAATCCATTACCGGGTCGAAAGGGACTTAAGCGTGGCAAGTAGAACCTCGACCGATGCTCAGGAACGGTTCGAACGAGAGTTTGCCGAGGCCCCCGTTCGTCCCACCATCACCTTTGATTCGATCAGCGGCGAAAAGACGAAGGGGCTCTACACCTGGGATGATGCCGACCCGGGCGATCCCGACGAGAAGCTCGGCTTCCCCGGACAGTTTCCCTTCACCCGCGGTGTGCACGCCAATCTCTATCGCGGCAAACTCTGGACGATGCGGCAATTCGCGGGTTTCGGCACGGCCGAGGATACCAATCAGCGGTATCAGTTTCTTTTCTCCAAAGGTCAGCGAGATCTCTCCGTCGCGTTTGATTTGCCGACGCTGATGGGGCTCGACAGCGATGATCACCGCTCCATCGGCGAAGTCGGCAGGCTCGGGGTTGCGGTCGACACGGTCGATGACATGGAGCGGATCTTTCAGGGAATCGATCTGAATCAAGTATCGACATCCATGACGATCAACGCGCCGGCGGCGATCGTGTTGGCGTACTATCTGGTCGCGGCCGAGCGACAAGGCGTCCCCTGGAAGAACGTTCGTGGCACTTGCCAAAACGACATCCTGAAAGAGTTTCATGCTCAGAACGAGTTCGTCTTTCCGCCTCAAGAATCGGTCCGACTGGTGGTAGATACGATCGAGTTTTGTGCCCAGCATGTGCCAAAATTCAACCCTGTTTCGATCAGTGGTTATCACATCCGCGAGGCAGGCGCCAGCGCGATCGAAGAACTTGCCTTCACGCTGGCCGACGGTTTCGAATACGTCGAGCAATCGCTCGCTCGTGGGCTCGCCGTCGACGATTTTGCGCCCCGGCTCTCTTTCTTCTTCATCGCGCACAATGATTTTTTCGAGGAGATCGCGAAATACCGGGCGGCTCGGCGGATCTGGGCTCGTCGCCTGCGCGACCGTTACGGCGCGAAGAACGAAGCCTCCATGAAACTTCGCTTTCACGCGCAGACTTCCGGAGCGGCTCTTCAGGCGCAACAGCCGCAAGTGAATCTGATGCGCGTCGCGTATCAAGCGATGGCGGCGGTGCTCGGTGGATGCCAATCCCTCCACACCAACAGCATGGACGAAACGCTCGCTCTCCCGTCAGAACATGCGGTCACACTGGCATTGCGAACGCAACAGGTTCTCGCTTACGAGACGGGCGTCGCCAATACGGTGGATCCTTTGGGGGGGAGTTACTTCATCGAAGCGCTGACCGATCGAATGGAGCAGGCGGCCGAGGAAATCTTCGAACATATCGATGAACTGGGCGGCGTCATGAAGGCGATCGAAACGGGATACTTTCGCCGAGTGATCGCGGACTCCGCCTACCGCTATCAACGAGAAGTCGACCGCAAAGAGCGGATCATCGTCGGGGTCAACGACTTCGTCGACAACCAAGTCCCGCCCGTCGATTTGCTGAAGATCGATATCGAAACGGAGCGGATGCAGGTCGCTCGGCTAAAGGATCGTAAAGCGAAGCGAGACCAAGCAAAGGTGAAAGAATGCCTGTCGCGTATCAGCGACGTAGCCAAGTCGAAAGAGAACCTGATGCCGACGCTTATCGAAGCGGCTCGGGCGCAGGTGAGTGTGGGCGAAGTGGTGATCGCCTTGGCCGGGGCATTCGGTCGATATGCCGGTGTTCCAGGGGGTTGATCGGCACCCTTGAGATCGAATCCCGATCGGATATGGACATGCAGGATTTGAGGTGGACATGGTGAAGTCGCGACCACCGCGGGTTGTGTTGAGCAAAGTGGGGCTCGACGGGCACGATCGTGGCGTCAAAATCGTCGCACGCGCGCTGCGTGATGCGGGGATGGAAGTCATCTACACCGGTCTTTGGCAAACGCCGGAACGAGTGATTCGGGCCGTCGCCGACGAAGATGCCGACGTCCTCGGGATCAGTATTCTTTCCGGCGCGCACATGACGCTGGTGCCGATCCTGATCGATCTACTTCGTCAAGAGGGGCTCGGCGACGTTCTCTTTCTTGTCGGTGGCATCATTCCTGAAGAGGATATCCCCAAGCTTCACGAGATGGGTGTGTCCCATGTTTTCATTCCCGGCGTGTCGCTTGACAATATTGTGACTTTCATCCGCGAGCATCTCCCAGCCCGCACGTGATCGATCGCGCCAGGCGATTCTGTCTCGGTTAAGAAGAGGAGTCTTCGTTTGTGAGTGAGTCGGCCAGCCCTTTCGAAGAGTTGCATGCTCGCATCAAAGCGAAGGACCGACGCGCGCTGGCTCGATTGGTGAGTCGCCTGGAGAATGGCGAGTTGGTCGATGAGGTTCGGTCTCTTTGTCCTCCTCACGATTCCATGCGAACATTGGTCGTGGGCATGACGGGCTCTCCTGGTGCGGGGAAAAGCAGCTTGACGGCTGGCCTGATCGGGCATCTTCGTCAGCAGAAAAAAACCGTTGCCATCCTAGCCACCGACCCGGCTAGTCCCTTCACGGGCGGCGCGCTGCTGGGGGAACGAGTCCGCATGGATTACGACCCCGCGGATGTCGGCGTCTTTATGAGAAGCTTTTCTTCGCGCGGCGCGACGGGGGGGCTTTCGGAGAGTACCGCGGATGTTCTCCGCGCCGTCGAGGCGTTCGGCTTCGACGTCGTGCTGATGGAAACGGTCGGCTCTGGGCAGGATCAACTGGCGATCCGAGATCTGGTGGATGTTTTGGTGCTGGTCCTCACGCCGGCCGGTGGCGATGACATTCAGTGGGAGAAAGCGGGGCAAATGGAGGCGGCCGACCTGATCGCGCTCAACAAGGCGGATCTCCCCGGAACAGACTTCGCCATCGCGGGGCTCCGTGCCATCTTTGAACTTTCTCCGCAGGTGGCCCCGGCGATCGTGAAAACAATCGCAACCAAGGGGCAAGGTCTCGCCGAGCTTTGGCGAGAGATTGAATTGGTGGGAGGTCGAGGCTCGCATCATCCCCGCTTCGGGCCAGCGCGCCGATTGCTGTCGGCCGCCCAAAGAGAGCTTCGGCGTCTCTTTGAAAAAGAGGAGTCAAGCAATCCCGTGGTCGCCGACCTGATCGAACGATTCGCTCGCGGCAGCCAAGACGAACATCCTCTCGCTCGCGACCTCCTCAAAGAGTTGAGCAGGGTCGAGCCCGTCGATCCTTCGACGACACACCACGGCAATGGCTAGTGTCGTTCGCGAAGAATCTCTCACATTGTTAGGGATCGGTCAGCGGATGAATTGAATCGTCATGGCTCCAGTCGGCCAGATAGGCAACCGCCAACCCCATCGCGACAACGAAAATTCCCGCGACCAGTCCGCACATCAGCCGAAGCATCGCGCCAATCATGGTGACTGAACCAAGTGCCCCCAAGCAGCCGATCAAGCTGACATCGACGATGCCTGACCATCGAGAACCTTGCAGGCATGACGAGGCGACGACACTGATCGTGCCGAGGATTTCAAGAAGGATCGAGATCGAAAGGACGAAGCTCTCAAGTTCCACCGTTGTTCCTCCCTGAATCCTTGCGGGGCGGAATGGGCTCCCCGCCCGCACTCCATCAAGCAGACGAAGCCTTCCTGGCCCGCACTCTGGCCTGACAAAGGAATGAAACGCAGAAATCGTGCCAGATTTGCTCAAGTCGAAGCGAAACGAAGGAAACTTCAAAAACACAGGGAAAAGCAAGCATTCTTTGCGCACGAGTAGTCGCCAGCGCAGAAATGGAGGCCGGCGATTTTGTGGAAAGTTCCACGTTCGAATGATGCAAGGCAAGTTTCTACATCTTTGGATAGAAACAGACGATTCCTTTGAGGTCATCTTGGATCCGGAACAAGCCATCCTCGTCGGTGACAATCTGACACGCATCTTTGCCGGTCGCGGTTTCGCGAAGGTGAAAGCCGGCCTTCGCGCGGTTGATGGCGTCACGCTCTCGCTTGAGCGAGGGAAAACGCTGGCCCTGGTCGGCGAAAGTGGCAGCGGCAAAACGACCGCCGCCCGAATGTTGCTGGGTCTGGTTGCTCCGACCTCAGGCGAAGTCTTTCTCGATCAAGTTCCACTTCAAAAAGTCCCCCGCCTCGTCCGGACGCGACGGATGCAGATGGTTTTTCAAGACCCTTCCGGGTCGTTCAATCCACGTTTGTCGGTCGGCGCCAGTGTTGCGGAGCCTTTGCTGGTCCATCGCTGGGGGGATCGTTCGGCCATCGCTGATCGAGTGACGCAGTTGATGGAAATGGTGGGGCTTGATCCGGCCGCGCAGCAACGATTCCCCCACGAATTCAGCGGCGGTCAGCGTCAAAGACTCGGGATCGCGAGGGCGATTGCCCTGGAGCCAGACATCATCGTGGCCGATGAACCGACGAGCGCGCTCGATGTTTCAATTCGTGTGCAGATCTTGAACGTGCTGGCGGAGATTCAACAAAGACTCGCCACAACGTATCTACTGGTCAGTCATGATCTCGGCGTGGTTCGCCATTACAGCGATCGAATTGCGGTGATGCTCGCAGGAAGAATCGTCGAAGAGGGGCCGACCGCAACGGTCCTCACGCGCCCTGCCCACCCTTACACGCGTCAACTGGTCGATGCGGTCTCTTTGCCCAGAGCATCCGCCGACCGTCGGCTGGTGATCCACGATCAACCCCCGCTCTCGGCCGGGCATACGATCGGTTGCCGATATCGTCATCGTTGTGATCGGGCGGAAAGCCTGTGCGAAAAAGAAGAGCCGACACTTCACTGTATCGGCTCATGTCAGGCTGCCTGTCACTTTCCGAACGTTGCATGAAAACGAGGCTAGTCGCCGTAGACCTTGGTGCTCTCTTCTTCAATGACCGGCTCGGTAAGAGAATCAGAAATCAGTCGTGCGCGGAATCGCAAGTCGCCTGCTGCGGAACCCTGAACGAGAACGCGGTAGATCGCGTCCGCCCGTGGAGCCAATTTCGGCAACGGAGCGAAGAGAACTTCTTGTCCCTCGACGCGATACTTCGTTGGCCCTTGGCCGCCGCGAATCTGCATCTCGGCCGGCACTAACGCGTGAATCTCGACGTTCGTCGCTTCGCGAGAACCCTGATTGGTGACGCGAATCTCATACGACGTTTCCGATCCGACTTCGACAGGATCATCGACGTCGACCACTTCCAACAGCAGTGCCGAGATCCCTTCCACTTGAGTTGATACGTTCGCTTCCTTTTTAAGACCTCGGGAGGCGACGGCCGACGCGGTATGCTTCTGTTCGCCCGGCTGAGATGCCAAGCATTTGTAGGTCATTTCGCGTGTTTCGCCTGCGGGGAGTTGGCCAACGACCCAGCTCACCGAGGAGCTTGCAAAGTCGTGTCGGCCACCGGCCGAGCTTCCGGAGAATCGGAAGCCTGAAGGAATGATCGCCGTCACCTTCACGTTCTCGGCAGCCGCGTCGCCGAGATTCGAAACTTTGAGAACGTAGTTCGCATGGCGATCAAGATAACGAAGCGATGGACCAGCAATCGTCAGGTCCAAGTTCGGCTCGCAAACTTGCGCGTGGGCGGTCGCTTCGGCAGTCAAGTCGCCTCCCCCCATCGCCTGAATCTGAAGTGATTGTTTTCCGCCGGCAGTCGGTGTGCAAACGACTTCGACGTTGCGAGTCTCGCCCGCGTCGATGGTCCCCACATCAATGGTGAGCTCTTTGCCTTTCTCGTGACGGAGCCCGTCCGAGAACGTCACTTTCAGGACGACCCCTTCGGTGGGACCGTCCCCAGGGTTAGAAACTTCAACCATCGATGTGAGCGTGTCCCCGACCATCAACTTTTCGGTTGTCGTCGCGCGAACGGCAAGCATCGGTTCGGTCGCGCGGAACGATGAAACATGAAGCGTTTTGGCAGTAACACTCGCTTGAAAAGAGAAAGTCCCTTTCTGGTCGGCAACCATCGAAAGACGAAGGCGACGCTCTTCGTCCGGTTCCAGTGAACCGACGTTCCAAGCCTGATGATCATTCTCCTGTAGGGCGCGTGGCTCGACGGAGATGACTCGCATTCCCACCGGAATCACGTTCTCGACAACAACATCGCGGACCGACTCTTCTCCGTGGTTATGAACGACAATCTCATACTCGGCCGGTTTGCCGATGCGGGTTTCTGCTGGGCCGATCCATTCGATCGAGATCGATTGTTCTGCTTTTCCCGTCGCCGATGGGCCGACCGGGCTGCCAGGTTCGTATGGAACAAACGCGGAGGTTGGCTGAATCATGTTGGCCGAGGGGCTCTCTAGCCGAGCATTCCCCGTCCGACGTGGCGGTACGCTTGCAGGGACCTCGGTGGGGATATCATCGGGAATGGTGACACCGTCTGTATCGGAGAATGCGGATTTGGCTTTGTTTGTCGCGGGCAGTTCGCTGATCGTGGGATCCATCTCGAGCGGCTTAGGTGGTGCCGAGAGAGACTCCACCTTAACGGTCGGCGGCGATAACGCCGGCGGCGGAGCAAGTTCTGGCAGTTCGTCGGCGGACATCCATTTGGCCCCCACGAAACTGACGGCGACCAAAAGACCCCAAACGAACCATTTTGACGACTTCATGGTCTGCTCCCGACCTCTTTCGAACGGTCTTGACCGCTAACGGGCATGGGTCGATCCACCGGAAATGATGCCGAGGGACATTCTCGACCGATCGAGGCAGATACCCCGTCGTGCAAGAGGGGTCAAGCGAGGTTTCTTCCGCAAGATAGAGGGCTTCCTCCGATACCTTGCGCTTGACGAACAGAACGAGGCCGGTTATCGCGATCTCCGCAGCCGATTGTCCCATCTGGGGCAGGGCTTAACGCAAAAGGTAGGCAACGTCGAGATCGCCGCCAGGGACCGTTTCGTTGAACACCGCCGACATCCTCGATGATCGATCCGCTTGCCGAAAGCGTCTCTTAGCGGGGACTGTTCTGGCGGTCTTTATTATTCAGCTTCTCTGTCGACTGTTGATCTTTCATGAACCGACCGAGAGATTCCTCGAACAGCTTGCTCATTTTCCCGACATCGATCTCTACTTCAAATATGCCTCGACCATTTTGGCCGGCAATCCCTACGCCGTCGGAGAATGCCGGGCTCTGCGAGCACCTGGCTTACCACTGTTGCTTGCGATCGGTCATGAGCAACCTTATTTACTTGTGGGGATGATTGCCTCTGCGAACATTGTTCTCGTTTACGCCCTGGGCAAATGGCTCGAAGGACGCGGCGCGCCTCGATGCACAGCGCTGTCGGCCATGCTGCTGGCAATGCTGGATCCTTACTCATTCGTGCTGGGATTGGTTCCGTTAAGCGAGACGCCGTTCACGTTTTTGATGCTCCTCTCTCTTTATCTCGGTTGCTGTTGGATCGATCGACCACGAACATGGATCGCGATGGCGATGGGATTCGTCGCCGCCTCGGCCGTCTACGTTCGGCCAAGCGGCCTGGCGTTCTATGGAATAGCGTGGGTCATCGCTCTCTTCGCTACTCTTCTCGTCCCCGCAACAAGTCGATGGCAACGATCAAGGGATCTTCTTCTGTCCGCCACTGTTTTCGTCGCCACGATGTTCCCTTGGTGGTACCGAAATCATCAAATCTTCGGCACGATCGTCATCACCACCACAAACGTTGGCGAAAGCCTCTACGACGGCTGGAACGAACGGGCGGACGGCAGCAGCAACTTCTGGTTCAAACAAAATGCCGCAGAGTTTCCTACAGGAGAGCTCGATCAAGATCGGCACTTCCGACAGAAAGCGATCGATTGGGCCATCGCGAATCCTGCACGAGTCGTCGAGTTGGGAGGAATCAAGTTCCTTCGCTTCTGGTCACTCTGGCCAAACGAAGAACGGCTTCGCTCCTGGCCGGTCGTTCTCATCACCACACCGCTAACATTGCTGATTTATGGTGCCGCCTTGTTCGGATGGGGTTGGTCGGTTCGGCAGAGTCCTCGGCTTCGTGTCACCGCGATGGCAACGCTCTTACCCATCGCGATCTTCTGCGTGATGCACCTGATCTTTGTCAGCTCGGTTCGATATCGCGTTCCACTCATTCCCCTGCTGGCGCTGTGGGGAGGTGTCAGCGTGGCAAGGACGATCATGCCAACGAATTCAGGGGCTCGTGGAGTCGAGAGTTAGAGGAGAACGGTTTGTCCACGGTGAGGCGTACGTTATCGATCCTCATGGCGCTGACCCTGTTCGGGGCAGGCGTGGGGGCTTGGTACGCGTATTGCCACTACAGCGATCCGAAGGTCGTTCGCGAGCTGCTTGTCCGTTGGTTAGCGCAGACTTGCCCCAAGGCAAAGATCGAAATCGGGTCGGCCCACGCCAGCTTGCTTCGCGGCGTGCAAGTCGATTCGATCTCGATGCGTGCCCTAGAGAACATCGATCAACAAATACTGACGCTTCGTTCGGTGGCGATTTCCCCCGATAAACCTGCCCTCTTGGAAGGTCGGCTTCGCGTCGACCAAATCACTCTTGCCGATCCGGTGTTGCACCTGCATCAGTTTCAGGATGGTCGGTGGAACCTGCAATCGCTGCTGACGGGCAAGAAGATTCGTTTCCCGGTGCCGATCGATGTGATGATCAAGGGAGCCCGAATTCGAGTGACGTCGGAACAGCCCGACTTCATGCCGATCGAGTTGGCGAATGTGGCCGGCACGGTTTTTCTTCGGCCAGAAGGAGAAGCGAAGTTCGAACTCGAAGGAGCCAA
Organism: bacterium; assembly: GCA_019753235.1. Taxonomy (GTDB): domain Bacteria; phylum Planctomycetota; class Planctomycetia; order Kolteriales; family Kolteriaceae; genus JAIELF01. Next base: position 159,088 of record JAIELF010000011.1, on the reverse strand, counting down.
CGATCTGGTCCGTCGTTTCAAGATTCAAGGACGGGTCGACTTCATCACGCAAACAGTATCAATCGATGCGCGGACAATGGAAGGAGTCAATCTAGCGGAGGCTGCCGATCAGTTGCCGCGATCTCTCCGGGATAAGATGGCGGACCTGCGCGACCTTCGGGGCAGCGTCGATCTACACGTTGCCGGCCGAGCGCAGAGAACCGATGACGGCTTTGAGTGGGACGGCAAGGTCGAAGGCGAATGTCGCCACACCGCGTTCGATCATGTCAAACTTCCTTATCCTGTTCGTGACGCCCGTGGGAAGTTCACCGCGTCGCGAAAGGGCTTTCAGTGTTCCGAGCTTCGCTTTGCTCTGGGAGCGGCCGAGGGTAACTTCAACGTTCAAGTACCAGCATGGGACGCCCAGCAAATCGCGGTGGAGGGAGTTCTTCGAGGCATCGAGTTGACGCCAGCGGTGCGGCGTGTTCTTGATGCTCGGGGCCAAACAATCTGGGATCGATTTCAGCCGAGCGGCTTTGCCGATGTCTCCGGCCGGGTGATTCGGCTCGGGGATCAACTCGCGATTGCCGGCTCGGCCCAGTTGCATGACGCTTCGCTGAAGTTTGAGAAGTTCCCCTATCCCGTTGACGGTGCCCAAGGCCGGTTCGATTTAGCAGATGATGGCTCTCTTCGCTATCGCATCGAAGGGCGTGCCGGCACCGCCCAGGTCGAGATCGACGGGGAAATGGAAGGGGCCCCGCCGCCCGCTGCCATGCTGGTGACAATCAAGGGCAAAGGTCTCACCCTTGACGAAACGCTCATGAAGGCGGTCGCGCCGCAAGCGGCACAAGTGATTCGCGATCTTCGCCCCGGCGCGACGACCGGCGACTTCGTCTGTGTCGTTCAACGGCCGCGCGGCAGCGAACGCATCATGCACAAGATCGATGTCGACATTCGTTCGAGCGAAGCGACCTACGCAGGCTTTCCTTATCGACTGACCGACGTCGCGGGGCATCTCGTCGTTGAACCAGGTGTCGTCCGATTCCACGATTGCAAAGGCCACTCCGCTGACGCCTTGATCGAAATCAAAGGAGCAGTCTGGTCGCAGACACAAGGATCGCACGTCGAAGTTGGCGTTCGAGCGAGAAACTTGCCCGTGGATGACAAGCTTCGAAAGGCGCTCCCGAAACCAGCTTTGTGTGGAATCGAATCGATTCAGGCAGCTGGGCAAGTCAATCTCGTAGGGAATGTCGTTCAAGCCCCGGGCGAGAAGCTCTACGTCGAACTCGATATTGACCCCGCGGCCATGACGATCGCGCCAGCCGCGTTCCCGTACAAGCTCGAAGACTTTGAAGGCCGCGTAGTTTATCGCGATGGTCGATTGATGTGGAATCGGTTGGCGGCCAAGCACGGCGATGTTCAGCTCGAATGCTCCGGTGCTTTCGAAGGATGCGAAACCGGAGGGACTCTCGAGTTACGCAATCTCGTGAGCAACAATCTCGTTTACGATGAGGGTCTTCGGATCGCCGCTCCGCCGAATCTGCGGGCGACGCTCGATTTCTTGTCGCCGACGAAACCGGTCGGTATTCGTTTCCCGGAAGTGAAGCTGACCTGGCAGACCGGCAACACAAAAGAGTGGAGAGTCGATCTCGACGGGGGAATCTCGCTGCTTCAAGCAGGCATGATGCCGGCCGTGGGGCTCGAGAATGTCACGGGACAGATTTGGTACCGGGGGACGGTGATCAATGACGTTCCGAAATTCGATGGCAATGTCAAACTCAGCGAGGTGACGGTAGAGGGTTTCACTGCCACGAACGTTCAATCGAGTTTTCGTGTCGACGAGACACGTATTGAAATGCCGAACCTTCGGGGCCAAATGTATGCCGGCCAACTTCATGGAAATGTCCGTGCCGAGGCCACCAAGGACGGCAAGTACGAATCCCGATTCAATCTTTACGGTGCTAAGCTGCGCGACTACATGCGGTCGCGATCGAAGTCGCCTGTTTCGGCCGACGGTATGGTCTATCTCGATTTGTTTCTCGAAGGTGATTCTGCATCGGTCAATAAGCTTCGCGGTCGAGGAAAGCTGGATATTCTCGAGGCCGACATCGATCGTCTACCGATGCTCCAAGATATGTTCCGCATTGGGAACTTGCAAGCTCCTCGGGGCAAAGCCTTCGAAGAGGTAAACTGCGATTTCCGGGTCGATGACCGCATGGTCATGATCGAAACACTCGATCTTCTCGGCCCACCGGGAATCGTGGGACCATCCTTCAATCTGTTCAGCGACGGCGAGGGATCTCTCAACATTGATAATTGGCAGATCAACCTTGCCGTCTCGGCCCGGTGGGGACGGGGTCAGATTCGCGTTCCAGTCCTCACGCCGTCGTTCAATCTCGCCAGTGATCAAGTCTTCTCTTTCAACGTGACCGGGACGCTTGATAATCCCGACATCTCCCCTGCCCCGCTCAAAGGCTTCACGCATTTCTTTGGCGGGCAAGATAGCAATTACGCGCGCCGGCGATTGTCGCGATAGCGGCCACAGGGCGTGTTATCGCTGACGAAGATAGTTCTCCAGATCCGCGAGGTCTTGGTCGGTAGACTGATCGAGCAATCCTCGCGGCATCATCGAGCGACGGAGCGGTTGACGCGATTCGATCTCCGCCGGTCGAAGCCGAACGGTTTCGAGATTCGCCTGTTGAATCAGTGCTCCATCGACTGCTTCATAGGCGATGACTCCCTCGAAGACATTCCCATTCAGAGTCACGAAACGTGTGCCACGGTAACGATCGGAGATGTCTCGGTCGGGATCGACGATGGCTGCATAAAGGTCCTCGCGCGAGAATCGCTTCGTGATGCCGGCCAGATCGGGCCCGATCGCCCGCGCCCCTTCGTGACAGCCGGCACAGGATAGCTTTTCATAGATCGACTTCCCCCGCGCGGGTTGGCCGCGCGCGGGGTCGATCTGCTGAAGGCGATTTCGCCATCGGGCAGGATCCCATGTCGAGGCGGAGAAGTTAGCCTGGAACCACTCGGCATCATTGATTTTCAGCCAAGCTCGGCAACTCTCCACATCGACGGGATCGCCCTTGGATCGCCATTTCGAAAGAAGCGTCAACAGCTTGATTCGTGACGGGGATGTGCTCGCAGACAAGACCACTTGTCTGGCCAGCGAAGTCGTCATCGACCGACTGGGTGCCGGCGACAAACGCTCGATGGCATTCAGGACGCGATCGCTTGTCGCTTCATCACTCGCTCGGACCATCGACAAAAGAGCGTCCACATCCTGTAATGCCGGCTGATGGGCCAAGATCCTGGAAATGGCAGGCTGCAGCGAACGGACGGCGACATGCCGACGAACGAGTTCTTTCGCTTGCTCACTGGGAAGCTCGGCAAGCAGGTTGACCAGATCCGCATCCCATTCGATTCGTTCTTTGCCCTCGCGAAGTTCAGAAACAAGGAGATGGGCTGCTTGCCGTCGATCAAAGCCCGGGGCTTGGCACCAAAGGAGTGTTCCTTCGGATCCGAAATGCTTCGACTTCAAGAGGGCGGCATTTAGTAGCGGATGTCGATGGGCCAAAAGTGCATGGATTTCACGCAGGCGGGGCGGGCCGTTGGTGTCGAGTCGGATGCCCGCGGCGCGATACTGTTCCATGAGTGTTAACAACACGTCGGCCACCGTCGAGAGGTCGATCGAATCGGGCGGGAGCGGAAGCCTGCTCAGAACGATCAGGTAATGAACCTTTTGAATAGGGTCCTGCTCATGCGAAAGAATCTCTACGAACCGACGCACCCAAGCAGGATCGTTCCACTCGATGATGCCGGCCAATCGAGCGATCTCTCGATCAACTCGGGCATCTGACGTGGGGAACATTCCCCAAATCGCTGTGGGAACACGGAACGAAGCGTTGCGTGAACGAGGTCGGTAAAGATAGTCGACGGCGGCCGAGCGCGAAGGGTCGCCGACATCGCCCGAAAGAATCTGGGCTCCCCGCAGGTAAGCAAGCTGATCGTGACGCGATAGCGTGTTGGGATCGATGTCATCCCATAGGTCGGCCCATTTTGTCTGCTCGCCCCCGGCAAGCAAATGCCAAATCAATTCTTCTGGGGCCGGGATATCGCTGCTCTCCAATGACAATCCCGCCGTGGCAGACCGGCGTGTCAAACGGGCGGCGGCTCGGGCGAGAAAAGGATCGCGCGAGGCAAGTCCCTGCTTAATCGAGAGACGAAGAGTGGCCGGGTCGAAGGATGTTGGGAATCGGCAAGCGATCTCGAAGGAACGCCGTTGTCCCGCGGCAGATGTCGGCGACGCGGCGCGAACGAGTGCGGATCGAAATGGATCCGCATTGTCGAGATCGACCGGGGTAGGCTGATCGGGACCTTGCTTGGGTGGGAAGCCGGCCGGGTATCGAATGCGATAGATTTCGCCGCGCGTTCCCCGACCACCGACCGCAATAAAGAGATCGCCGGTACGAGGGTCGATCTCGATATCGGTCGGAGCAAAACCTTGGCCCCCGATCGATTCCAGAAACATTTCTGGCTCGGTTTGATAGCTTGCTCCGTTGGGCACCAGCGGAAGGTAATGAACCTTGCCGAAGGTCCAGTCGAGGACGAAGAGTCCGCCGTGATAGTGCTCTGGGAATTGATGATGATGGTAGACGGCAACACCCGTGGGAGATCCCCGGCCGAGCGTGGCCGCAGGCGGGGTGACATCCGGGAAGTAGGGTGGAAGCCGATAGATGTTTTTGTCTTTTCCCCCGAGCCAACCGTGATGGCCGCCGACTTCCACATGGTAGACCCTTGTTGGCTCATACCAGGGCAAGCCGACACAGCGTTCGTTGTCTGAATCGTAGGTGAAGATGTCGCCGACGGTATTGAAGTCGAAGTCATACGGGTTGCGAAAGCCGTCCGCGACAATCTCGACGCGTTGGCCGTCAGGCGAGAGCCGCACCAAACATCCACCAACAGGATTCGCCACGGGAGACGATCGACTTGTGACTTGCTCGGGCAGCAGTCCGCTCCCGTCGCCGGCGATGAAGTAAAGCCAACCGTCAGGCCCTCGGCGGATCCCGTGCAGCGCGTGCTCGCCAGAACCTGCCGCCCGAAAGAGAATGGTCGGTTCGCCGTCCATCTTCCGGTCGCCGTCATGATCGACATAATGAAGCAGCTGATGGCTATCGGTGACATAGAGATCGCTCTCTTCCGCGAAGAGTCCCATTGCCCCTGCAGCGAACGGGCTCAACATTTCGGTGGCATGGTCAGCCTGCCCGTCTTGGTTTCGATCCTGAAGGAGCCGAACGTATCCGGGCCCCGAAGCAATCACACCGCCGGCCGGGTGCATGGTGATGGCTTGAATATCGGGTGCAAGGGCGGGGCCCGCGTAGAGACTCACTTCAAAACCGTTTGGCAGCGTCAACCCGATGCTTGTGATCGTTTGTCGATCGTCGGCGATAAGAACAGATGTCGCGAGGATGAGGGGAAAGATCATGGCGAAGACTCGCTCATGGGGCCAGCCTCGGCCAAGTCGATCACCGTCGAAGGCTTGCCGGCAAGGAGAACATAAACAGCGTAGAGCGGGAAGCCCAATAGCATGGCGAGAATACTTCCGAGGGCGACCGCGTTCACAGGGATGATGGTGTCTTGCCAACGAAGAAACTCCTTCTCCGTTCCCGATTGTAACGCCAGCACGACGATGAAAGCCGTCAGCGCGAGGAAGATGATGGGGGGAAGCGGATACATCGGCATTCGATATTTGTTGGGCCAGTTCTCTCTCGCGCGAAGAGGAAAGATGCTCGCGACGGTCAATGCCGAGAGCGTCGTCAGCCCCACAGCCGTGAAGTCCAGAATGGCGTTGAACGTTCCTGACCAGAGGATGGCGAGTGAAACGGTGCCGAGCAACATGGTGGAGAAGACCGGTGTCTGACCGCGAGGCGAAATCCATGCGATTGTCGCCGGCAGAAGCCCGTCGCGCGCCATCATGTAGGCGATTCTCGGCCCGGTAAAAAGGAGAGCGCTAATTGTCGCGAGCATGCCGATGCCGAATACCACACTGAGCATCCGCGAGACATTCCCGCCGAACAGCGCTTCGCCGGCCATCCATGCGACTTTGTTGATATCCTTTTCGCTTGCTGACCGAATCGTCTCCATGGGCAATGCAAAGACATAGAGCGCGTTCATGAGAAGATAAAGTCCCATCACCAGCAGGCTGCCAGCGACTAGCGAGCGCGGAAGCGTTCTCTGTGGATCGCGAATCTCGCCAGCCAGGTAAGCCGCTCCGTTCCAGCCCGAGTAGGCGTAGAGAACGTAGGTCAGGTTGATCGCGAGGGTCGACCATCCCCCTTTCTGAGCGATCGGCAATCCGTCGTCAAAGTGGGAAAAGTGTCCCTCGCCCCAACCGAAGCCGGCCACCGCGAATGCCAGGAAGATCGCGAGCTTGATGATGGTGGTGAGGTTCTGCACGAAGGCGCTCTCTCGTTGGCCCAGTCCATGAAGAGCGGCGAACAAAAGGATGATGCCGGTCGCAAACGCGTAAGCCCATAGGCTGGATGTATCGAATGACACGGGGGCGACATATTGCACCGTCATCAGCGAGATGAGCGCGATGGGGCCGGCGAAAGTAAAGAGAAGACAGCTCCATCCAAAGACGAATGCCCAGGCGTTGCCGAAGGCTTGTCGAACGAAGACGTAGTCACCTCCTGCATGGGGAAGCGAAGCCCCCAGCTCGGCAACGACCCACGATCCGGCTAGGGCCATCGCCCCGCCGATCGTCCAGAGGATCATCAGCGCCCAGGGAGATTCCGTTGCTTGCAGCGTGTGGCCTGGCCCCAACAAGATGCCGCTGCCCACCATGCTGGCGGTCACCACGAACGTTCCCGTCCAGAATCCGTACGCCCGCGGGGGTACTTGGTTTGTCAAGCGATCTCTCCTGTTTGCTTGGCCCCTTACCCAAGGTACGATGGCCGCGGGACAAGTACCAGCCATCAATCATCGAGAGGAGTGTCGGCTTGCTCCGCTTTCTGGCGATTCACGCACATCCGGACGATATCGAGTTTCAATGTGCCGGGACGCTGGCCTTGTTGAAGCAAAAGGGTCATCACATCACGCTGGCGACGATGACCGCCGGCGATTGTGGAAGTGCCGAGCATTCGCGGACCCAGATCTCGGCTATCCGTCGTGAAGAGGCTCGGCAGTCGGCCGAGGTTCTTGGGGCGGAGTATTTTTGTCTCGATTTTGACGATCTACGCATCGTTGATGACAATCCTTCACGCATGCGGGTGACGGAACTTCTCCGGCAGGTATCGCCCGATGTCGTCATCACTGCTCCCCCGGTCGACTACATGGTCGATCATGAAATGACCAGTCGCCTGGTCCGACAAGCGACTTTCAACGCCCCGATTCCGAACTACACGACGGGCGCCACCATGCCGGCCGGGCCGTTAGAATCGATCCCCCATCTCTACTATGTCGACCCGCTCGAAGGAACGGACTATTTCGGTCATCCACAGCCAGCGGATTTCTTTATCGACATCACCCTCACCTTCGAAATCAAGCGGACCATGCTCGCTTGTCACGCCAGCCAGCGAGACTGGCTCTTTCGGCAACATGGCATCGATGAATACTTGGAGGCGCAGCGTCGATGGAGTGCCAAGCGAGGAAAACAGGTAGGCGTTGAGTATGCCGAGGCCTATCGGCAACATAAGGGGCACCCCTATCCGCACGACAACATCATTGGCGAGCTTCTGGCGATATCACATGAAACCGAGGGGACCCGTCCTTAGCGAGCCGACCGGGTTTAGGCCGCATCTTTGAAAAAGATGGTGCTGGCAAATCGATCCGAGGTGTCGTTCTCGTTTGTGGGATCGATGGCATCGAGAACGGGTTCTTCGAACGGATGGAAGATCGCTTGCCAATTCCGCGCGATCCATCGTGCGGCCGAGGCCGTTGTCGCCGAGGCCAGCAACATGACCAAGCCGATCCGGACGAACTCTGCTTCCGGTGAAAAGAGGAGTGGAGCGGACCAACAGAATAGAACGATGGGGATCGCATCAAGCGAATTGGCTCCCCAGCGCGTCGACTTGAACGAGGACCAGCCGGCCACCAGGCCGAACGAAAGTATCAACGGCCAAGCATGCGAAACCGCGCGAAGTGTACCCTCGTTCCAGTCCATTCCAAGCCAGCCCAGCAAACCCAGGCTGGTAAGAGCACCGGCGACGACGGGGCTCAGCACCACGATCACGGCCGTCGAATGACGCAGAACACACATCACCGTCACCATCGCGATGAACGATGAGATCACAACCCCCGCCAAAAGATGATGCGACTGGGAACGAATCGTTCCGACGAAAGAGATGGCCGGCCCTTGTGCCTGCGGATCAATGTCGAGGACTTCTTGCCGAAAGGTTCGCAAGCTGCCCGGCCGGTTTTCTCTCGGGTAGATCACGATGTTCCATTTGCCGTCGGGTCGATAAAAGTGTGCGACCAGCGAGGCGGGAAGATCCGCGATGGTAACGGGATCAGGCTGACATACTTGCCCTACTCGATTCCATTGTCGATCGATGTCTTCCCTCCAGATCTTCTCGTAAGCCGACAGCCGACGTGCTTGATCGACGGAAGAATGCTTTCCCAGAAGTCCATCGACTTGTTGAGCCAGCCGAGCGATCCGATCGACGAGAACTTCATCGGCGGGGGCGGCGACCTCTTCGGGAGCTGTCATCTGGCGAAGCGTCTGACGCACCGAAGCGGGCGCGATCGGCAAATCGGATTTGGGCTGTTCCTTCCAAGCTTGTGTCAACACTGATAGGGTTTTAACACTGGTCCGCTTTGCGAGTTGATCGGCTGGTATCCAGGAGGCAAGTTCGACCACTCGGCCGACCGATGGTTGCTCTCGAAAAAGTTGCGACAGCCGACGAGCCTGCTCGGCAGAAGGGGTTTGGGAAGATGCAAAGGCCTCTCTGGGGGGGTGCTCGATCGATGCCGACCACGATGGAAGAAACCATCGACCGAGTCCCAGAGCTGCCAGGATGACCAGCGTCGTTGCGACGGCAGCAACGAGCCGAGGACGTCTCGGCATGGAATAAAGCGAATCGGCAGACGATCCCGCGACGCCGGGGGGCCATCCCCAGAGCATAGGGAACGCGATCGTCATCGTGACGACGGCCGACGTAAAAAGGGCCGCCGTTGCGGTCATCATTGTCGGGCGAATCGGTTCGGCAGAAAGCCATGCAGTCGCTCCGGTCGCAATTCCCGCCATCACGACGCCTGGCAGCGTTCTCATCACCAACGACCAAAAGACCCGTAGCGTCAGCGTCGGTTCGAACTCGGAACGTCGCCAGCGGACGTGAAGCGAGATCCAGCGTGTCGGCGCGATCAACGCGATCGGCATCGCGAGCAATAAAGACGTGGCGGCGTGAAGATCAAACCTCCCGTGTAGAAGAGTCCATCCCCCCGCGAGAAGGCCGGCAATGACGAGGGATGAAACGACACCGGCCAACCAAGATTTCCAGCATCGCCCCGCGATCGCCAAGCCGATCCCGCTCAGAATACTGCCGGCGACCACCAGTAGCGCCAGACCTTGTTCTCGCTTTCGAAGCAGGTCGGTTGCACGAACGAGCGAACCTTCCACCCTCAACTCCGCAGAGGGGAAGACCATCCCGACTCGGCGAACGACATCTCGCAAAATTCGGACGGATCGTCGAGCAAGGGCCAAGCGATCGTCTGCCGCCGGCAGCATGATCTGTAATGTCATTCCTCCCGGCGAGGGAGTCGGGAGTTTTTGAAAATGCGTCTGGAGTTGCTCCATCACTTGCTCGGTGCGCGAGTCGGTCCAGGGAGAACGATAGACCCCGCCAGGCGAGAGAAAAGCCTCCAGGGAGTCGAGCATGTGGGCAGTGACTAAGAGCTGAGTCTTCTGACTTGGATCAAGGGGCGTGTCGGATGATTCGTTGAGAAGCTTGGTTCCCTGCTCGAGCAGAAGACCGAGCGAGACCGGTTGATCAGGATGCAGCAATGTCGGAGCAAGTTCGGCCCATCGACGCGCCAGATAGTCCACGTCGCTGGCCGGCAGTTGAAAGAGACCCTTGGCCCGCAGAGTCGAAAAATCGAGATCGTACGATGCCCCCGCAAAATCTTGTGGGAAGCTCTTCAACTCGCGCGCGATTGTCTGGGCGGCCGAGACCAGCATCGGCCGATCGCTCCCGACGAGCAGAACACCGATCTCGCCGGCACCCTGTGCGAGATAACCCTCCGCTTCGGGCAGCGATCGACTCGCGCGGAAACTTGCCCACCCTGCCCCGCCCAGGCTCGCGACCAATACCGACGTCGCGGCCAACGTGACCGCGAGGCGAGTCGCCGTCGAGATGGCGCTTGTCGGCAATCGCGAGTTCATCGGGGTCGGGGCTCCTGATTCCCGTGCCACGCCAAACTGTTGGGCGCCAACACATGCGGGGAGAGTGCGTCGATCTGGATACCGACCGCATTCCGTACCAGGGAGCCAAGGAAGTTACAACCCCCGCTGCTGCGGACCGCAGGGTGTGCAAGATCCGAAAGCTGGGCAGCCTGGAAGAGACCGGAAGACAAGGGAGCTTTTCTGGCTCCTCTCCGTTTCCCGTATAAGGTGTTTTGTCCGCTCTGGGGAAAATCTCTTTCCTTGGTTCGAAGCGCGTACAAGTCATTTGTTGCGGGAGGATGGCAGGCGTGGCGAATTCCGAGGAGGTCGATCACGTCGCCCGCCCTCGTGTCTTGGCCGACGAGATCGAAGCGTCGGGGGATCGAGCCCGTTACCGGTTGATTTGGCGATTGGCGATTCCGGTTTTGTTGCAGAATTTTTTGGGGATGTTTGTTGGCTGGTCCGATTCGATCCTGGCCGGTCAGATTTTGGGAAAAGAAGAGTACCTCGCCGCCGGCGTCGTGTCGGGATACTTGCTCTGGTTCATGGAGAGTCTCGGTTCGGTGGTTTATGTCGGCTCGCAGGCGATCATCTCTCGCTTGCTAGGAGCGCGCGATTCGGTGCAAGCCAACCGTGTCCTAGCGCAATCGATGCTGTTGTCGGTTCTGTTCGGATTGGTGCTGGGTTTGGGGGTTTTTGTGACCGCCGATCAGGCCGCGGCACTGATGAGCCAAACAGGGCCAGCCGGGCTTGCGGTGGCACAATACCTGCGGATCGTTTCGGTCAGCGCGGTCCCCATGATGATTTTGGTGGTTGGCACCACTTGCCTGCGGGCGGGGGGGCACAATCGATCGACCATGATGATCTATCTGCTCGTCAATGCGATCAACATCGCGGTCTCCTGGATTTTGGCGGTGGGTCTAGGGCCGATACCAGCCATGGGTTGGGTGGGGATTGCGACGGGGACGGCAATCAGCTTTTTTGTGGGGGGCGTGGCAACGCTTGTCACGCTGATTCGCGGGTTCGTCGATTTGAAGCTTGCGTCGCTGATCATCGCGGTTGATGTCGTCACGATTCGCCGAATCTTAGGGATCGGTATTCCGGGGGCGGCCAGCAGTCTGGTGATCGTCATCTGTCAACTCTGGTTTTTGGCGATCATCGGTCGTTTAGGAGAAACCGCCACCGCGGCGCACGGCGTCGCGATTCGATGCGAGTCGATGAGCTGGCTTTGGGGCGAGAGCTTTTCGATCGCGGCGGCGACACTGGTCGGGCAGTCATTAGGGGCGGGCCGACCTTTGCTCGCGCGACGTTATGGCTGGGGAGCGCTGCTTCTATCGACGGTCGTGCTGTGCGGTATGGGTCTTTTATTCCTGCTCATTGCTGACCAGTTTGTCATGATCTTCGCGCGAGCCGAGGCTTCCGCGGTTCGGATCGAGGCAGCAAGTGTTTTGCGGATCATCGCGCTGGGGATGCCGGCCTTGTCGGCATCGATCGTTCTCACCGGTGCGCTCCGGGGAGCGGGCGATGTCACCGTTCCGTTCCTTTACAACTCGGTCGGCATGCTCGCATTTCGAATTCCCTTGGCGTACGCCTTGACGGGGGGAATCTGGTCGCTGGGGCTTTGGGGCGCTTGGTTGGCGATGGTTGCCGATCTTTATGCTCGGGGCCTCTTTTCTTTGGCCCGGTTCCTGGCCGACGGTTGGCTGAAGCGGCGTGTTTGAATCCCTCTTTCACTCGGTCCGGTTGTTACTGGCTCTTCATGAAGTCGCCCGAGGCGGGCAAAGAACTGTTTTCGCGATGACCGGTCTTTGGTAATACCCCATAGAACAAATGCAGGAGTCCCTTCGAAGAGAGGGGCCGGCCTGACGATCATTGTCTGGAAAACGAACGCTTGATCGTCTCCCGGCGTTGACCCTATCTGTCGATCGGAGTTCGACGAGATCTCTGCACCAAGCGAGAGGGAGTTCAGCCTTGGCACTGACGGAGAACACTTCTGGCTCTTCGGAGTCGAACCCAGAATCGCCCGGCCATGCGAACCCGTATCCGTCGGCCTCGACCGCTGACATCAATGCGATTAAGGAAGGTCGTCATCGCGATCCTTTTTCGGTTCTGGGGCCCCACTCGGCTCGGTCGGCGGCCGGACCCGCCCTGGCCATCCGAGCGTTTGTCCCCGGCGCCCGCGAGGGCTGGGTCGTCGAAGGGACGACCACTCATCCCCTCACGCTGGTGGATAAGAGCGGTTTCTTTGAGGTGATTTTGCCTGGAAGAGAAGGGATCGGTCCCTACCGTTTGCGATTTCGGTCGAGCGAAGGGCTCATCTTTGAAATAGACGATGCCTACGCCTTCCCAACCGTTCTCAGCGATTACGACCTTTATCTTTTGGGTGAGGGAACTCACTACAAGAATTACACGCTTCTCGGGGCTCACCTGCGCGAGATCAATGGCGTGAAAGGGGTCAGCTTTGCGGTGTGGGCGCCGAATGCGCAGCGCGTCAGTGTCGTGGGGGATTTTAATTTCTGGGATGGCCGACGCAACCCGATGCGGTTTCATCCCGGCGTGGGCATTTGGGATATCTTCGTGCCCGGCGTGCAAGAAGGGGATGTCTACAAGTTCGAACTCCTGGGCCCCGACGGACAACTTCTCCCACTCAAAAGCGATCCCTACGGCTTCTACTTCGAACTTCGCCCGAACACGGCCGGCATTGTTCGCAATATCGAGGAATATGCCTGGCAAGATGGCAACTGGATGCGCGATCGCAAGCGACACAATGGTCTCGATGCAGCCGTCAGCGTCTACGAACTTCATCTGGGATCATGGATTCGGAGCCCCGACAATCCCGAAAAAATGCTCGGTTACCGCGAGCTTGCCCACAAGATTGTCGACTACTGTCTGCAAATGGGTTTCACGCACATCGAGTTGATGCCCGTCACCGAGCACCCCTTTGATGGTTCGTGGGGTTATCAAACGCTGGGTTACTTCGCGCCGACCAGTCGATTCGGAACACCGCAAGACTTCATGTACTTCGTCGATCATTGTCATCAGCACGAGATCGGTGTTTTGGTCGATTGGGTCCCTGCGCATTTTCCACGTGACGATCATGGACTGCGTCTCTTCGATGGGAGTGCGATCTACGAACATGCGGACCCTCGGCAGGGAGAACATCCCGAGTGGGGGACCATGGTCTTCAATTATGGCCGAAACGAAGTCGCGAACTTCCTTTTGGGCAACGCTCTTTTCTGGTTCGACAAGTATCACATCGACGGCATGCGCGTCGATGCTGTCGCATCCATGCTTTATCTCGATTACGGTCGCAAGCACGGCGAGTGGATACCCAACCGTTACGGCGGGCACGAGAACCTCGAAGCAATCTCGTTCATGAAGCGATTCAACGAGCTCGTCCACTTACACTATCCCGGCGTGATGACTGTTGCCGAGGAAAGTACCGCGTGGGGAGGTGTATCGCGCCCGACGTATCTCGGCGGGCTCGGGTTCTCGATGAAGTGGAACATGGGCTGGATGAACGATACACTTCGATACTTCCACAAGGACCCGCTCTTTCGCCGATACCATCAGAACGACATCACGTTCAGCATCATCTACGCGTTTACCGAGAATTTCATGCTCCCTTTGTCCCATGATGAAGTGGTGCATGGGAAAGGGGCATTGCTCGATAAGATGCCTGGCGATTTTCGCGAGCGATTCGCCAACTTGCGACTCCTCTACGCGTACATGTTCACCCATCCGGGCAAGAAACTCCTCTTCATGGGGGGTGAGTTCGGCCAATGGCAAGAGTGGCGATACTGGCAAAGTCTAGACTGGCATCTTCTCTCGTATGAGCCGCACCAGGGAGTTCAGCGACTGGTTCGCGACTTGAATCATCTCATTCGCCGTGAGCCTGCTCTTCATGAGCTCGACTTCGACCACCGGGGCTTCGAGTGGATCGATCATCATGATGCCGACAGCAGTGTTCTGGCTTATCTTCGTCGATCGAAGGACGGCGATTTTGTCGTCATCGCCATGAACTTTACACCCGTTGCGCGTCCAGATTATCAACTGGGCGTTCCCGCGCCAGGGCGCTACCGCGAACTGCTCAACACCGACTCGGGATATTACTCTGGAACGAATCTCGGCAACGATGGAGAAGTGCAAGCGGTTGAGAAAGAGCAGCATGGTCGGCCATTCTCTGTTTCCGTCACTCTGCCGCCGTTGAGTGTCGTCGTCTTCAAGCGACGGGACGAATAACTTCTCGCGATCAAACAATAAGAGAAAACGCTCTTACGCTGCACGCCGAGCGTCTGCATCGAACCGGTCGGCCAAGTGGCATACCCAGCGGTCCCAGTGTTCTTTCGAACCGGGGATAATGGTTCCGAGAACCTTGTCCACACCTGGGATGGCGAGGTTCTCCATCGCCATGAATGCGAGCAATGCCGCGTGGGCGGCAGATCGAATCTCGTCCGCAACGCCGACATCGGTACTCGGGCGGATCTCGCGGGGCCAAAGAGCTTCTTCAATCAACTTTCGAAGCAAGCCATTGCGGACCCCACCTCCCACCAGAAAAACTTCCTCTTGCTTACCTGTCTCGGGAAGGAATCGGTGAAGAGCGTCCTTCAGGCAGCCCGCAATGAAATGGCTGGCTGTACAAAGGAGATCTTTCGCGGCCCGGCGTCGCTCGCGCGCCATGGTCATCGACGATTCGATGAATCGCTCGCCGAAGAGATTGACATCCAGAAACCTCGGTGGCGCCTTCAGCAAAAACGGATGGCTGGACCAATGGGAGAGAATCTCCTCATCCTGCTGTCCCTGCACCGCGAAGTGGCCGGAAGGATCGAAGGCGTAGCGTCCTTGGCTGAGTCGATGAACGAGTTCGTTAAGAAAGTGGTTGCCCGGCCCCACGTCGAAGGAGATGATGCCGCGAGGCACCGGGTGGGAAGGAAGAAACGTCAATCGAACCACGCTTCCCAGATCCACAACAATTCGCGGCGTTTTAGAGGAACGAAAGAGAAGCCAATCTCCCATAGCCATCCAGGGGCGTTCGAGTCCCAGCGTGCTGCTTGAGCCGAATCGACAGAGTGTCGTGATGCCTGTCGCCTCAGCCAACTTCTGAGCCAAGCCGACTTCGTCCCCTGGAAGATTGAGAATCCCAAGAGAGTCGATCGCCGATCGAGGAACCGCGGTTTCTTCGCAGAGTCGATCGAGCCCCTCTAAGATTGGATCGATGTCGAGCATGGGGGCGGGGCTGGGTTGATCCAGCGTCAATCCATCAAGATGCTGGGCCCGCCATTGCCACCCTTGCCCACGCGACCGCAGAATCGCGAGCTTCAGGGTGCCACTGGTTCGCCCAACGGAAACGCCTGCGAAAACCCGAGTGGTCGGGCCCAGATTCCAGCCACCCTCTTCGAGAACCATGACAACCTCGATGATGCGCGGATCGGTCGAGCATGGAGATCAAGCAGACCCGAAACGACTGGTTCCCGTCTACCCAAAACCCATCTACCCAAAAGGATCATGGCGGGACGCAAAGCAACTCGATGCAAAGTCACTCTGCTCCAGAATATTCTTCGTCCGAGGGGAAAGCTCCTTCGGAAAGGAATAACCATTCCCTCGTTCGAATGGGTCGTCGGTTAGCTTGCCTTTTTCAGCGAAGGAATGATGAGAGGAACGCTTGCCTTGCCGAGGCATGCGTCGATGAAACCCTCGAAGAGTTGACGATCCAGAGCCGATGACGAATCGTTCTCAGGATGCCATTGCACGCCGACCATCCACCACGACGGATCCATCAGTTCGATGGCTTCGACGAGGCCATCGGGAGCAAGAGCGCTCGAGCGAAGCCCCTTACCGATCACGCGAATTCCCTGGTGATGATTGCTGTTCACGCGGATCTCCCCCTCGCCATAAATCTCTTCGAGCCGAGTGGTGGGGGTGACAAAGACGGTATGACGATGCGTGCTATCGTAAGGGTCAAAGTGGGGGAGCGCTCGGGGCATATCCTCGGGCAAGTGGGTATGCAGCGTGCCGCCAAACATCACGTTCATGAGCTGCATCGAGACGCCGACACACAGCGTCGGCATCTTCCGCTCGATGGCCATCTTGAGGAGCCGACGATCCGAATCTTCTCGTCGGGCGAGCATAGGCTTGATCGAAGGGTGTGGTCTCTTGCCCATCTTTTGCGGATTCAGATCGAGTCCGCCGGTCATGAGGAGTCCATCCAGCCGTTCGACGTATTCCTCGAGAATCTCTTCGCGTTCCATGGGAGGAATGACGACTGGAATCCCGCCCGCCGCATAAATACCGTCGACGTAACCACAATCGATGACAGACTTTGGCTTCTTGTCTTTCTTGCTGAGAATGAGATCGGAACAAACGCCGACGAGAGGCTTCATGGGAGATCCTTCCTTGGATGGTAACCAACTCTTACCGCATCCTTGCGGCGAGCGTACTCTTCTTCGATGGGATCGAAGAAGAGGTTTCGAGAGGCTTGACTCCCCTCGAACTGATAGGAAACTTAACCAGACGTTCTTCGGTTCGCAAGGAAATTATCGAGTTTTTATCTTGTGGCGTTTTGTCGCCGGGCGCTGGGCCGAGGCGAACGACGAAATGTGCCTCGGGCCGACCGAAACGGATTGATGGAGCGACATGACCGAATCGCCAACGGCAACGAACACCAAGTTTCACCTCCGTCGCTTTCGACAAGAGAGCCTCGGCCGGGCGATCTGGACCCTGGTCGTCTGCGTTACTTGCTCTTCGAACGTGCCGGCCCAGACGCCCGAACAAGTCAACCGAGCAATTGACAATGGTGTGTCATTCCTCAAAAGCCGACAGCGAGCGGGCGGTTGGGAAGAACTCCCCAACTATGAAGGAGGAACGACAGCGCTGGCGACGTTGGCCCTTCTCAATTCCGGCGTCCCAGTAACTGATCCGGTTATTCAGCAATCGCTCGATCGACTTCGCCGAGCGCCACTCGAACAGACCTATGTTGTCTCGCTCATCGCGATGGTTTTTGCCGAGGCGAGCCCCAAGCAAGAGTTCGCCCGAATCAAAAAGTGTGCCGATTGGCTGATGGAAGCGAGGCTTCCCAATGCCCGCTGGTCGTACGAGAAGCCTGGCGGACGCGGCATCGGTGGCGGCGACAACTCGAATAGTCAATTCGCCATGCTCGGCATGCAGGCGGCGCGACAGTCCAGCGTCGACGTTCCGAAAGCTTTCTGGGTCAAGAGTCGATCGTACTGGTCGCAAACGCAGGGCCAAGAAGGTGGCTGGGGCTACATGCCTGGAACGCCTGCCACCGGCAGCATGACCACCGCGGGCGTTTCGAGCTTGATCATCGCCAATCGGTCGATGGACTCGGTTCGAGAAGGAAAATTCGCGGGCAAACCGATTCGCTGTAACGGAGCCGAGCAAGACGACAATATCGAGCGGGGAATCGGTTGGTTGGGTCGCAACTTTTCCACGCAGGGAAATCCTTTTCGCGATGCCGGCACGTTCTTCTACTACTTTTACGGCGTCGAACGGGCCGGTCGGCTTTCGGGCAGACGCTATATGGGCGAGCACGATTGGTACCGTGTCGGCGCTCGTGTTCTGACGTCGCCGGGCCCATTCGGGCAGCGCCCGAATGGCTCGTGGATCACCAATGACGCCAGCGATCTGGGCGCGGTCTGCAACACGTCTTTTGCGCTGCTGTTTCTCTCCAAAGGCCGCATTCCGATCGTCGTCAACAAGCTGCAGTTCGGACCTGGTTCCGACTGGAACAATGCTCCCAACGACGTTCATAACCTGACGCAGTTCCTCGCGCAGCGGTGGAATGTTCGACTGAATTGGCAAATCGTCGACGGACAGGTCTCGCGGATCGATGATCTTCTGCAGGCTCCCGTCTTGCAGATGAGTGGGCACGAAGCCCCCAAGTTGTCGGCTGCCGAGAAAGAGCTTTTGCGACAGTTC
The DNA here is from genome assembly GCA_019753235.1 of bacterium. Lineage (GTDB taxonomy): Bacteria > Planctomycetota > Planctomycetia > Kolteriales > Kolteriaceae > JAIELF01. Next base: position 140,790 of record JAIELF010000011.1, on the reverse strand, counting down.
GTTGCCGAGGGTGGACTCCTCATGGCCGATGCCAATTGCAGTGTCGGCGCGTTCGACGAAGGCTTTCGCGCTTTGTGCAAAGAAATCTTCACCGAGCCAGGCCAAGAGCTTCGCCGACTTGAACCCGAGCACGGCGTCTGGTCCAGCCTCTTTAAGCTCTCGGAAGACTGGCCTTTATTCGGCATCGATGTCGGTTGCCGAACCGGTGTTTTCTACAGCCCGCAAGATCTCTCTTGTCAGTGGGAACATGCGGATGAACCCGATTCGCAAACCGCGCTCAAAGTCGGTGCCAACATCATCGCCTATGCCGTCGGCCCCGAGGATCTTCGCGACAAGCTCGAAGACCGGATCGTCGTCGACAAGGTTCAAGAGGATACGATCAAACGAAACTTTCTGCAGATCGCGAAGCTCAAACATAATGGCGACTGGAACCCCGCCCCGCTGGCGATTCGGAATCTGATGGCGTCGCTTCGCGAAGTCGTGAAAGTCGATGTCATCGCGCAAGAGCGAGTGATTGATCTGGTTGATCCGAATCTCACCAACTATCCGCTCGCGTACATGCATGGCCGATCACGATTTCAGTTTGATCGACGGGAAAAGGAAACGCTTGCCTCGTACACGTCGACGGGCGGCGTCCTCTTTGTGGACGCATGTTGCGGGAATGAACGCTTTGATGAGTCTTTCCGACAGATGATCAAAGAGGTCTATCCCGATAATCCCTTACAGCCGATCCCTCCCGAGCACGAAATCTTCACGACGAAAGTTGGTTACGACCTATCCAAGGTGAAACAGGGGTCCGGCATGGGCGGCGGTGTTGGAAAGCCCTCACTCGAAGGCGTTGAAGTCGATGGCAGGTATGTCGTCATCTACAGCAAATATGATCTGGGTTGCGCCCTGCAGAAACAACAAAGCAAAGACTGTAAGGGATACACGCACGAGTCGGCATTGCAAATCGCCAGCAATATTGCACTTTATGCGTTGAAGCAGTAAAGCCCGATCAACTGGTTGGCAAGCCAAGGTCCGCTGAGGTCGCCAGCGCCGAAAATGGAATCCCGCGTGATTCGAATGCCTCGCGGGCTCCGGATTGTCGATCAAGCAGCGTCACGACGCGAACCACCGTCGCGCCGGCGGCGATCGCGGCATCAACCGCTTTCAGTGCTGATCCCCCGGTGGTGGAAACGTCCTCGACGATGATGACGCGGTCTCCTTGGTGAAGCGGCCCTTCGACCAGCTTACCGGTGCCATGCTCTTTGGCCTCTTTGCGAACAATGAAGCCTCGAAGACTTTGACCTCGCAGGCCCGCCACCGTCAGGACCGCCGACAAAATCGGGTCGGCCCCCAGCGTCATTCCTCCGACCGCGTCGAAGGTCTCCTGTTCGAGAAGTTCGAGGATCGCTTGACCGACGACCGCGGCCCCCTCGGCCGAGAGTGTGACGGTTCGGCAATCGATGTAAAAGTGGGATCGTTTGCCGCTCGCGAGAACGAAATCACCAAACTGCAGAGCATCCCGTTTCAAAAGTCGAACCAGATTCTCGCGGTGATCGGCCATTGTTCCCTCCGAGTTTTGATCGATCCTATCGTATGAAGAAACCGCTCTTTGCCGGTCGGCGGGCTCGTCGCGTCCCCCTCGGTCGGCAACAATACAGTTGTTGCTTGCTCGATAAGGGTCGTGGATGCCTCGACGAGCGGTTCCGTATCACCGACGAAGCTCGGGGCCGTCGGCTTCCGCGGTGAGGAACGATTGCTTTTGGAACATGATGGATGATGAACGTCCGCAGGCATCGTCCTGCGGTAGGAGAAAAAGCGTGAAACGAATCGCTTGGTTGGCCGGCGTCTTGATGATGGTGGCAGGCTTGTTTTGGTGGCCAGCCCCATCCGCAACGGCCGTCGCCGACCCTTCCCAGCCGCCCGTCGCGGAGGGAGTGATCGAAGTCGACGGTCAAGCGGTCTACCTGGGACCATCGATTAAGAAAAGATTGGGTCGAGAGATGCTAGACCCGGCTCTCGATGATGTTGTCGCCATCGAAACCGAGAGCGGCAAGCTCTATCCCTTGATGCCGACCGAGTCGGGGCTCTTTTTCTATCGCGATGAACAAGTTCGACAGCGGCCCATGCGTGTGAAGGGTCGTTGGCATGAAGATCTGCGGATGCTCGAAGTGATCGATCGATTCTCGCTCGTCGATGGGAAGCCGAACGAGGTCTATTATTGGTGCGAAATCTGTGCGATTCAGATGTACCACCTGAAGGAGTGCGATTGCTGCCAGGGGCCGATCGAACGGCGCGAGCACCCCGTCGGCGAGCGATTTCTGCTGAAAAGCGATTCGGAGAAGAAGCCATGACCCTCGGAAGGGGCCGGCTGCGGGCACTTTGTTCTTTGCCGATGGGATAAATCAAGACACTCGACACGCGAACCACGATAAAGAACCTATGCTCTGCGCCATCATTGCTCGACAGCGTCATGAGACGCTTCTGGAAGAAATGGATGAAGCGGTCGCCCGCGGGGCGAAGCTTCTGGAATTGCGCCTCGATTTTCTCCGGCATGAGCCCCGGCTCGGTGAGATTCTCAAGCGGAAGAAAGTCCCCGTCATTGCGACGCTTCGGCGGAAGGAAGACGGCGGGATTTGGAATGGTACCGAGGAGAAACGCCAGCAGCTTCTTCGGGCCGCCGTCGCGCTCGGCTTTGACTATGTCGATCTCGAAGCGGACGTCGCGGCCGAGATTCCACGGTTCGGTCCCACGAAAAGAATCGTCAGTCATCACGAGATGACCGAGATGCCGCATCTTGGGGAATGCTGGCAGTCCCTTTCCCAGCTCGATCCGGACGTGATCAAGATTGCCGGCTTGGCGGGGAAGGCCACGGACAACTTCAAAATGCTTCGGATGATCGCCAAGGCCGAGGTCCCGACGGTCGGCATATGCATGGGAGAGTTCGGCATTGCAAGCCGGGTACTCGGGCCGAAGTTCGGCGCCCCGTTCACGTACTGTGCTTTCAATCCAGAAAGGATCGTCGCCCCCGGTTTGATGACGTTTGATCAAATGAACGAGCTGTATCGGGGTAACGAGGTGAACGCGAAGACCGAAGTCTTCGGCGTGATGGGCGACCCGATTGCTCACAGCATGAGCCCACTGGTGCACAACACCGCTTTTCGCGAACTCAGGATGAATCGGGTTTACTTGCCCTTTCGCGTAACCGAGCATGTCCTGCCCAAGTTTCTCGACAAGCTTTCTCACGCCGAGGTCCGCGGGTTGTCGGTCACGATACCGCATAAAGAGGCGATCGTTTCGCGAGGCATGGCGGGGGATGAATTGGTCGCGATGGCGGGGGCGGCCAACACGATTCATGTCGACGACCATGGGGCGTATCGGCTTTACAACACGGACGGCCCCGCGGCGATGGCGTCACTGTTACGCGCGATGGGAGAAGATCCGTCCGACAGCAAGGCATTCGCGGGTCGCGATGTTTTGATCCTGGGGGCCGGCGGCGTCGCTCGGCCGATTGCCTTTTCGCTGCATCAGGCAGGCGCGATCGTTAGTGTTGCGAATCGCTCGGCCGACCGGGCGCAGTCTTTGGCTCACGCGGTCGGTTGCAAATTCATCGACTGGGGCATGCGCGAGTCGCATCTGGCCGAGATCGTTATCAACTGCACTAAGCTTGGCATGCATCCTGATGTTGACGAAACGCCGATTCAACAGAGTGCGATGCGTGAGAAAATGATCTTTTTCGACACGGTATACAATCCCATCATGACCAAGTTCCTGTTGCTGGCGAAGGATCGCGGCGCGAAGATCGTGACGGGTGTCGAGATGTTCGCCGCCCAGGCGGAAGCGCAGTTTCGGATCTTCACCGGCGTTGATCCCCCTGCTGGACTCATGAAGCAACTCGTCGAAGAGGAACTCTCGCCGGCGAGAAAAATGCTTCGCGAAGCTCGACTGGCCAAGAAGGACCAAGTGTGAACATTTATCTGGTCGGGTATCGCGGGACGGGGAAATCAAGCGTTTCGAGACGATTGCTTGACATCATGGAAGCACCCTGGGCGGTTGCCGAGATGGACAGGATTATCGAGTCCCGCGCTCGAAAGTCCATTGCCGAGATTTTCGCCAAAGAGACCGAAGAGGGATTTCGCCGACGCGAGCGGAGCCTGCTCGCGGAGTTGGGACGTCAATCATTCTGGATTGTCTCGACGGGCGGAGGAATCGTTTTATCTCCCGAGAACCGTCGCGTGCTGAAACAAGGGTTCACCGTCTGGTTGAAAGCGTCGGTCGCGACGATCGACGCTCGGCTATCGGCCGACGAGGCGCATCGAGCCAGTCGACCGAACCTAACGGCGGTGGGAGGCCGAGCCGAGATCGAACAGATGCTCGCCCAGCGAACGCCTTTGTACGGCGAGGTGGCCCGGCTTACCCTTTCCAGCGATGACAGCTCTCCTCTCGACTTGGCGCGAACGATTGAGGAGCGATTTCGGAAAGCAGGTTTCCGTTCATGAATCTCGCGGGTTATTCGATCGCGATCGCCGTCGGCCTTCTGGCGGGCTTACTCGTAGACCGGATGATCGTCCGCTTGGTCTTCTACCGGAGCCTGTTTTGGCCCGGGCGAGATCGCTGCTCTCACTGTCACGCCTCTTTGCCGTGGACGTGGTCGATTCCCGTTATCGGTTTCTTTCTAGCCGGCCGAAAGTGTCGGGCGTGCGGGAGCGCGCTTCGTAGTCGTGCGATGCTGGTTCAGCTTCTGACGTGTAGCCTCATCGTGGGGCTTTACCATCTTTATTTTCGGCAAGTAGGACATGGTGGGCCTGGCTTTGTCTTTCCACGCAATCCCTTCAACTATTGGGAGAACCATTTGCAAGCCCTTTGGATCTACCATTCGATCTTGATGCTGCTGCTGGTGGCGGCAACGTTCATCGACTTCGATTGGATGATGATCCCCGACAGTGTCACGGTGCCGGGCATGATTCTCGGCATCGGTCTGGGAACGTTTTGGCATGTTGAACTTCACCCGGTATTGTTATTCCATCCCGATCCCGGCTTTAGCACAGGGCTCCTTTCGAGCCGATTCTTCGAGGATCAGCTTGGCTGGCAGAGCGTCCCTGGTTGGCTCGAGTCGGCACGGGTCGGCTTCAACGAACATTGGCGACATCACTGGAATGCCTGGCTCGGCTTTCTCACCGGTATGGTGGGGTTGCTCGTGGGAGGCGGGACCGTGTGGGTCGTGCGCGCGATCTGCAGTTGGATCTTTCGGGTCGAAGCGATGGGGTTCGGCGATGTCACCTTGATGGCAATGATCGGTTCGTTTGTCGGTTGGCAAACCGCGGTCATGATCTTCTTTCTAGCGCCGGTGTCGGCCGCCGTGGTGGGAATCTTTGCCTACTTGATCAGTGGGCAGAAGGCGATTCCTTACGGCCCGCATCTTTCGATTGCCGCGGTGGGTTGTGTGCTTGGTTGGGCTCCTCTTTGGCAGCAGACGGCCGAGATCTTTGAACATGCAGGGATCGTGATCTTCATGGCCGGGGGAATGGTGGTGGTGCTGGTTGCCGTCGCGAGTTTGATCCAGGCGATCAAAATGCTCCTGTTTGGTATGGAGACCCCCGCCCATGGTTGAGACGCCTTCGACGACGAAGCCAACCGTATCGAAAAAGGATGCTTCGATTCAAACGGTCAGCTTCGCGCTGATCGCGGCGGTGGCGGCAGCGGTCTTCCTGGTATGGCTTGTCACTCTGTGCCGAATCATGCCGGAATGGACGGTGATGCTTTTGGCGTCGATCAGTATCTTTGGCATCGGCTGGTCGTTAACGCCGCCGATCGTGCTGGCTCTATTGGCGACAATTTTGGCCGATTCTCCAGGGCATTGGCTGGGCGTGCTTCCCTCGTTTGGCCGACAGTTATCGTTTGCAGAACTCTGTCTGTCGGCCACATTCATCATCTACGCGTCGCTGACGTATCGATTCCAACGTGCTCGGATCGATGTCAAACGGTCGTCACGATCGGGCTCGATGGCAAGTGCACAGCAAGATCTAGGGGAATGGTTGATCATCGTTACCTCGGGCTTCGTGCTGGCAACGATCGCTCGCTGGGTTTTGCCTCTTTTGTACATGGGCAGGGCTTGGGCTCCGTCGATTCAACTCGTTCCGGGCGTCGCGGGGCTGCTGGTTGCATTGGTTCTCATCGGCTTGGCGAGTTGGCTTTGGAATGCGCTGGTTCGAGCGGTTGGCCGAGAGGGGATGTCCTCTGCGCAGGCTCGACTGATTCTCAATCAAGCCGCCCAAGAAGAGATGGGCTCCGAAATGACTCTGATCGCGCGTAAGATCGGTCAAGAGAACCATCAAGAGGAAGGCTTGCGGCCGATAAAGATGTAGTAAGGGACCCGCAGGCCGGGCAGATACCTCATCCACGCTTTACACTCTTCGAAGTGGATCGTTTCGAACTTTCGCCGAAGGTACGGCATGTGGTCTGCTGTCGGATAGACATTGTCGAGATTGAACCAGACAGGCCAAAAGGATCGGGTGAACCAACCATGCTTCTTATTGGGAGCATCGGGATACTTACGCGCGACGTAGAAATCGACCACGCCGATCACCCCGCCCGGCTTCAGCAAAGAGTACGCGTGGTCGATCGCCGCAAACCAATCGGGAATCATCGTCAACGAATAAGAGAACGTCACGACATCGACTTTTCCCTCGGGTGGAACAAACGTCGTGGCGTCGGCCTCATGTGCCTCGACATGCTTCCAGCCGTTCGATTCGATCCGTTTGTTCGCCACGTCCAGCAGGGAGCGAGAGAGATCAACAAGGTGGATCTTTTGAGGAATCTGAACCCGATCACCCAGAAAAGTGAGATTGTGTCCGGTGCCGGCCCCCAGTTCCATCATGACATTGCCCGGCTCGAGGGGAAGTGCGGAATACATCTCCTCTCGACCCTTGAGCAGATGCTTTCGGAACTGGTCGTACGCGTCGGCTTGCCCCTGGTAGAAGCTTTCTAACCGCTCGGCATGGGTTGCCCCGCGGATTGGGGAAAGGGCGATGTGATAAAGGGCCTTCCATTCGCGAAGGATCGACATCGATCGGTTTCCTTTGTCGCTTGCCCTCGTAGACGCGAGACTCGCGTGGGGATAAACCCGTCACCGACTCGGCTCCCTACGCAGAGATCAAGTCGGCAATGTAAAAGCTGCCGTAGGTATGGACGCGGTCTTTTTCATGGAGTTGTTGCGCCAGCGGCGTGTTGTATTGGAGCACCTGCCCGACGGAGGTCGCCGAGCCATTCCAACGAACCCGGGCTCGGTCGACGAAATCCGCTTTCAGCCCGCCGCTGCGGTAGAGAATACGAGCGTTCGGAGTCGCCTTATCGAGGATCGCCTGCCATTCTTGTTCGAGGATCGGGTACATGTTCGTACTCAGCCAATCCATGTGATCGAGTAAAACATAGCGAGAGATATTTCCATCAAACGCCTTCAAAAAATCGAGGATCGACGCGGTGTGGGTGGTGACGCGGTCCGCCAATCCATCCTTCAGCTTGTGAAAGTTGGCTTCCTTTAAATATTCCGGGCAACAATTCCGCGTGTATCGGCCCGTCATATAGACGCGCCAAAAATAATTATCGACAAGCGGAAGGTCCGCGAAGACCGCATCGAGACAATCTTCCACGAACCGCGCGATCCCTCCTTCGTAGTCTTTCTCGACCTGCAATCGTTGGGGCTTGGGGACCCCGACAATCGCCAGGGTTGCGTCCCGTTTGAGAAGCCAACGGAGGTAAGGCTTCCAGAATTTTTCGCGGAGCTTGGTGTTGTAGATCTCTCGCTGCACTTCGAGTGAGGGGGCATTGAGGATGTCCATCACTTCGTCGCGGATACTGGCGATCCGGTCGACATAAAAGTTGATCGTTCGGGCAAAGAGCCCCGACGTGCCGCAAAAGTAGAAGCTAGGTCGAAGCCTTCCGCCCGAAAAAAAGCGAATATGTTTATCCCAATACTTCCGAGCCGGTCCGGGCAGAACATCGCGCAGTTTTGAATCGTAGATGCGCGGAGCGTATGGAAGCCGACCCTCGCCGAACATCTGGAAGAAGGTTTCGTAATCGAGCTTTCGGATGGCGGCCTTCTTCAATTCCAAAAGAGCATTCTGACGCGGATTCATGTCGACGGCGTGAACATGGGCCGGCGACTTGAGCGCATAATCGAGGGCGTTGCAGCCGGCACTGGTGATGACCAGCACCCGGTCCTCGGGGGTCAGTTGAAGCGCGACATGGTCCAGCCGGGGATCTTCCCAGCAAGTGTTGTAGACCAGGTTGTTGCCGTGAACGAACCGGAACCACCGCGTATTGATCCACTCGAGCATAATCGTCTCGTCTGGTTTTCGTCTTCGTTTGGAAGATGGTTCCGACCGCTGATCCGACGCAGCAGGCCGACCATCTGACCCCGGACCGATCGTTGTCGGCCGGAAAGGGGCGTCACCGGTCAATGACCTATAGGTCTTACGGAGCCCCGGCATTCATTCAACTGCGCCGGGTGGATCTGTCGTGCCGAAACGCTTGGCTGGGCTGGGTTTCGGGATGAATCTAGACCAACTTTAACGGTTCCTCGGACAATTCCTTGCGAGAGGTGGCCTAGTTCCAAGGATGATCAACCCTCGACGATCTCGATCGTCGGGCCGGCCGCCTGCTCCCGATCGGCCAACTGCAATAGCAATTGGTCCGCCACCTGGAGAAGCGAATCGCGCGACGAGGCCCCCGCGCGAAAGTTGTCCCGGACATTCCCTTGATCGCCGTGCTGGCGAATCGACATGTCGAGGGGAATTCTCCCAAGGAAAGGAACGCCTGCGTCGGCGGCCCAACGCTCCGCCCCGCCATGCCCGAAAATGTCCGAGCGGTTCCCTGTCACCGGGTCGATGAAATAGCTCATATTCTCGATGATCCCCAGGCAGGGAATCTTGACGGTGCGAAGCATGCTGAGCGCTTTCCGCGCATCCAGGAGGGCGACCTCTTGTGGCGTGCAGACGATCACTCCTCCCGAGACCGGCATCTGTTGTGACAACGAGATGACAATGTCGCCGGTGCCAGGAGGCAAATCGACGACGAGAAAATCAAGCGGGCCCCAATCGACACGGAAGAGAAAATCGCTGACCGCTTTGTGAAGCATCGGCCCACGCCAGATCACCGCCTGCTCGGCCGGGACTAGGAATCCCATCGACATCACGGGCATTCCATCCACGAGCGGGGGCTGATACTTATTGTCGGCCACGCGAGCTGGCGCGTCGATCCCCAGCATGTGGGGAATGCTGGGGCCGTAAACGTCCGCATCCATAATGCCTACGCGATGGCCACGATGGGAAAGAGCGTACGCGAGGGAAGCGGCCATCGTCGACTTGCCGACCCCTCCCTTTCCACTCCCCACCGCGATGACATGGCGAACGTCCAGCGAAGGTGGTGTGGCCGCAGCGCCGGCGTTCCCCGGGGGGGCGTTTTGAGTCGGGACAGGCTCGGCACGCCAATCGACGGCGACTTGCGCAATCTGAGGGAATGCCGACTGCACGACGGCGGCAATTTGCCGATCAATCCGGTCACGAATCGGATCGGGCCAACCAGGGTTTCGGCACGTGATGGTCAGCCGATCGCCCCCTCCGCGCATCGAAACGATGATGCCGGCATCGACCAAGCTCTGTCCCCCAGGGGCTTGGATTCCTCCCAGGAGTCCCACGATCGCTTTTTCGATCTCTTGTCCGCTGGCCATGCGATCCCCACTTGTCGATCCGTTCCGGACCGGTGCTTCTCATTGAATCTTCCCAACCCATCGCCGACGGCGCGTCCGGCTTTACAAATGTTAGTGATTTGCATGACGAGGCAGGAAGTTTGCGTCGGCCGGCGTCCCCCTCGTGCAGAATCCCCTAAAATAGCTGGGCGTCGCACATTTCATCTTTCCATCGTCAGAGCGTCATGGCCAGACAAAGCACCTACGAACGATACTGCGAACTGCTGGAGGTCGCTCCGGGGGCGAGCTCCGAGCAGATCCAAAAATCGTTTCGTGAGCTGATCAAGGTTTGGCATCCCGACCGATTCTCGGACCAGCCCGAACTCCAGCGGCGCGCGACGATCAAAACGTCGGAGTTGACCAAGGCGTTTCAATGGCTTCGCCGACATGGCCAAGTCAACACCGGGGCCGAGGAATCGTCGAGACGAACTCCGGAGACGATTTTGAACCTGCTGCGGAACACGGTGCGGGTCTATCTTGATCGCCACCCCGAGACGCCAGCCGAGCTCGTCGAGCGCGCTGTCCGTGGGCTTCTCTGGGAAGTGACGCCCCGCCCTACGGTCGAGCGAGTTTATCCGTTCCAGTTTCTTCTCGAGAAGAATCGCTTTCAGAAGATTTGGCAGCGGATCGTCGATCGTCGAAGACAGATTGTCTTTTGGGGATTGGCTGCCGTTATCTTTCTCTTCATCGGCGGCAGTCGATAACGCCCGACCCTTTGCCTCTATTTTCGCTGAAACTCTCGTTCGAGATCGTTGAGCGTGAATCGCAGGACAGTCGGTCGGCCATGGGGACAATGGTGGCTGTCATCGACGAGATGTCGTTGACGAACCAATGATTCGATCTCTTGCCCGGTGAGCGGATCACCTGCCTTGACGGCTGCCTTACATGCCATCATGTGCAAGAGGTCCTGCAGAATTTCGTCGCGAGTCGGAAGTTTGCCGGTCTCTTCCAGTCGGCTGGCGATTTCGCGAATCATCTCGCCCAAGGTCATTCGCCCTAAGAGGGCTGGGTGCCTTTGCACCAAGACGCAACGATCGCCGAACTCTTCGATTCCCAGACCAAGGTCGGCCAATACCTCGCGCTGTTCCAGCAATAGCGCGGTCTGCAACGGCGTCAGATCGATCGGCTCGGGGACGAGAAGCTCTTGAACCTCGATCCCTTGCCCTGCCACCCGAGCGCGAAACTGCTCGTAAAGAATCCGTTCATGGAGCGCGTGCTGATCGACCAGCATCATCCCTTCATCTGTCTCGACAACCAGATAAGAGTTGTGAACTTGAATCGCGCGGACACGTTCGATCGGCCCGGTCGCGTCGGCTCGATCGCTCGGCAAGGGAGACGCGAGATCGGTGGGGCGTCCCTCTTCGAAAGTTCGATTCTGTGAAGAGGGCCCGCTCACTTCGGGAGGCATGTCCGCCGAGGGCATGGGCTCGTCCGTCCGGTCGGTCGAACCAAAGGGGTCGTCATCCGATGGAATCGAGATCGGGTTCGGATGCGAAAGAATCTCACTCGGTCGAGATAGGGTCCATCCAGGGTCGATCGCAGGCTTCGGATGGGACCAAAGGCTTGGCTGCGTTGCCAACGGTCGATTTCCCGAGAGTGCAAACTCATTGTTGAGTTGGTTTCGAGCCATCGCAGCCGTGCTGGCGGACGGAAAGTCGGCTCGGGCGGGCATGGACCATTTCGCCGACAGATCTGAGCGAAGAAATCGTTCGCGAATCGTCGAGAGGATCAGGCTGAAGAGTCGGCGAGGCTCCTCGAAGCGGACCTCGATCTTGGTCGGATGGACGTTGACATCAACTTGGTCGGGGGGCACGGTCAGGAAAAGAAACGAAACGGGATAGCGTCCCGACAGGATCAACCCGCGGTATGCTTCGACGACCGCGTGCGCGAGCGACCGATCGCGGATGAATCGGCCATTGACGAATAGGTATTGGTACCGCTGCGTGGGTCGGTTGACTTCCGGATTGGCCACGACGCCGGTAAGGCGAAGGCCCTCCTCTTCACCATCGATCGGAATCAGCGATCGAGCAATCTCCTGTCCAAAGAAAAGGTCGATCGCGCCGACCAGATCCATGTCGGCTGGCCGATGGTAAAGCGTTCGATCATTGTGCGACAGTTTCAAGTCGATCCCTGGCCGGGCCAGCGCGAGCCTGATCATCGTTTCGCTGATGTGGCTAAGCTCGGTCTGTTTACTTTTGAGGAACTTTCGCCGAACCGGAACACTGCCGAAGAGTTGTCGAACTTCGATTTGCGTCCCGATCGGACCGCCACAGGCGACCACCGGGCCGATGTCACCCTGTTGAACTTCAAGCCGGGCCGCGGTCGGCTGGTCCGCGGGGCGACTCTGCAGGCGGAAATCGCTGACGGCGGCAATGGAGGCAAGGGCCTCGCCGCGAAAGCCCATCGTCTGAATGCGAAATAGATCGTCCGCCGATTGGATCTTGCTGGTCGCGTGGCTGGCGACGGCCAAGGGGAGGTCGTCGGAGGCAATTCCTTCGCCATCGTCGACGATCCGAATGAGATCCCGCCCGCCCTCGGCCACATGGACATCGATCGATCGCGAGCCGGCATCGAGAGAGTTTTCGACCAACTCTTTGACGATGCTCGCGGGGCGTTCCACAACTTCGCCGGCCGCTATTTGTCCGACCACCTGCGAAGGAAGAAGTGAGATGCGCGAAGTCATCGTCGGCAGGCTCCTTCCCTGAGTGGTGGGATGGTCCCGGTCATTTCGACCGCTCGTAGAACCCTTCCCATCGGCTTATTCTACAGATCTTCTCGAAGGAGGAAGGCCGATCGGCCTTCGCGATGGGGCCGATGGGGTAATCCTCCTTTTCAGCGTGATCGGCATAGAGGGAAGCATCGGCACAGCAGTTGTGGTGGGTGTTGTCGGCATCGTCCGATTAAGCCGATCAAGCAGGGGGATTAAGAGCTGAATCCCCCCGATTCGCAGTCGTTCCCGCAAAAGGGCTTGGCCGATAGGTGATATGTTTCGAGGCGTTCCACCGACCTTCGATGGCCGACTGCGTGGCGGATGTTTGGCATCCATTCAACGCGTCCGCCTGTCGCCGGCCAACGTGCATGTGCCGTCGGCCAACGTCCTCGCGTGAGGCTTTTAGCCATCACGTTTGCCGACCAACATGAGAAGGAGAGTCTCCGACCATGCGAAGACTGATGTGGGCGCTGGCCGCCTCGGCCGTCACGAGCCTCGGCTCGTCGGCGAATGCGGACGATAACCAATCCTTGGCCGACGCCGTCGCCAGCCGAGTGCAAAGCCTCGGCCAGGTTCGTGGCTACCAGATCGACATTGAAACGCAGGCGGGTGTCGTGACCCTGAGTGGTACCGTCGCCAGCGCTAGCCAGCGCGAAGCACTGATTGATAACATCCGCACGGCTCCGGGCGTCCTTGCTGTCCGCGACAAAATCGCGGTCCGAGATGCCTCGGCCCAGCCGGCCAGCGAGCTTCGCCCCGTGAGCGTCAACGTGGCCGAGTCGGCCCCGGCCATGATCGCCACCGAGGGTAATCGGCAAGTCGGCCCCGTAACCGAGCCCGAGCCAGTCGTCGATTACCAGGGTGGCGTTGCTCCATTTAGCGATGCTCCGACGATTCCGCCGTACGCTTGGCCTGCCTACACGCCGTACAACAACTTCGCGTCGCTGGCCCATCAGACGCAGTACCCCTCGGGGGCTTGGCCATTTATCGGGCCTCCCCACCCCTATCCGATGATCCCATCGGGTTGGAGACGGGTCTCGCTGTCGTGGAAGAAGGGTTACTGGTGGATGCGGTTCCACGCTCATTAATCGGTCGGCCTAAGGTCGTCCAGATACAACACGAAAACGGGGCAGGCGTCATGGCGTCTGCCCCCGATTCGTTTCTTGGTCCGGTGCTTTCTCTCGTAAGAGACAAAAAACGACGCTAGTCGCTTTGATATTCCCCGTTGCCGAGCATGCATCGAGGGATGCTTCATGACCTCATCCCGAAGCCTGCGACGTTGCATTTTGCCCAATGGGAAATGGTCGGCCTTTCGCGCGGGAAAAAGTTCGGTATGTCGCTCCGGTCGGGCAAAAAACACTCTTCGATCGAGCAAAGTAAACTCATTCTGACGATATCATTCAGGCGATCAGCGATGGGCCGACTCGAAACGGACTCGAAACGGACTCGAATCTCGATCGAGGTATCCCGGCCATAAGGCCCCACCCGGATGGGGAGAAGCGTCCGCTAGCCGGGCAAACTCCCTATACTAGGGGGAAGCAGGATCGCCTTTTTTGAGGGAGTCTACGAGCCGTGCTCGCGAGCGTTTTCCTACTGTCGACCATGATCTTGGGGGAGACCCCGGTTCATGCCCATTACATCCTCATATTCGGCCACCAGGATAAGACCGACGGGAGCCAGCCCGATCCGAAAACCTGCCATTCCTGGGCCACGTGGGTCCATGCCGACGAGAATCACAACATCAACGAATCCTTCACTGTCAGTTGGACCGGGATCCACGGCGTCAAGTTTTTGGCAGGCCCCATGCCGGCCCGGAATCTCGATCTCCCGCAAACGCTTGAACGAGCCACCAAGCGGGGCCTGTGCATGAAACTCTGGGGGCCCTACCGCATCGATGAAGATCGGTACCAATGCGCGAAAAAGCGGCACGCGGACCTAGAGGTCGGCGAAGCGACCGGCAGTTTGAAATACAATCTTTGGGATCGGCAAAGCCGAAACGATGTGAAGGATCCCAGCTTCAACTGCTTGCATGCCATCCTCGACGGCAACAACCAGATGGTCGACCTGAACAATCGTTATGGCTTCCGCGCCAGTCAGTACTTTGCCGATCTATTCCTTCAGCAAGGCTACACCCAACCTAAACAACCCGAAGATATCTGGGTCTGGAACGCCCTTCGCCCCGAACAGTACCAAGTCTCCCTCGCCGCCAGCCCTTAGCGCGGTTTGTTCCTGACCCAAATCCTCCGGCGATTCTGGATCAGAACCCATCGGATCCTTGACCCTGGGGCATGGTTGGGTCAAAATCAACGGTGGCGAAGTCCGATGAGTACCCGGCAACGAAGAACCGGCCATCGGCGAGATTTTCCAAACAGACAGAATTAGGGGACGCGTGATGACTATCGCGGAATCGGCGGCGCTGTACAGCGAAGTTCTCAAGAGTGTCACGCCAGAAGAAAAGATCGACCGGGCACTCTCCGAATTGGACGCGGCCAAGACGAAGCTTCGGCGAATGCCCATCAAGGAACTCGTCAGCCTTGTGCAACGATCGCTGGACGACATGATCGCCGTCGCCAAGGATTGGGAGCTGGCCGGCTGCGAAGCAAAGGGAATGGTGCCGGGAACCGAGCTCGGCTGCGAAGAGATTCAAACCGGTCCGCTGGCGACCGCTCGGTATCTCCGACTGTTGATGCAATCGCTGAAGGATATCGAATCCGAGGGAACTCCTCGTCTTCCCGGCGAAATCGTGACGGGTCCTGACGGCCATCTCCGGGTACAGGTCGTGCCAACTAAGGGTCTCTTTGATTCCATTGCCTTTCAAGGCTTCAAAGCTCACGTTTGGCAGCAGCACGGCGTGACGGCGGGAAACCTCAAACAGAACATGGCCGAGTACTTCCGCGAAGGTCGAAAGACCGAGGGGGTTGCGGTTGTTCTCGGGGCGGGCAACGTTTCCAGCATCGCGCCGATCGACGCCTTCGGAAAGATCTTCCAAGAGGGCAAGGTCGTCCTGCTCAAGATGAATCCGGTCAATGAGTATCTAGGTCCGATCTTCGAGAAAGCCTTTAAGGCGATCATCGATGCGGGATTCCTTCGCGTTGTTTATGGCGGCGCGGAGGTTGGTTCGCATGCGCTCCAGCATCGACTGGTCGATGAAGCCCATATCACCGGATCGATTCTCTCGCACGAGACGATTGTCTGGGGCCCTCCCGGTCCGGATCGCGATCGGCGAAAGGCGAACAACGATCCCGTTCTTCGGAAAACGATCACCAGCGAATTGGGGAATGTTTCTCCCTGGATCGTTGCTCCTGGTAAGTATTCTGAAGCGCAGCTTTGGTTCCAGGCGCAAAATCTCGCCTCTTCGGTAGCGAACAACGCCTCTTTCAATTGCGTGGCGACGAAAGTCGTCGTCACATGGAAGGGTTGGAATCAGCGTAAACAGTTCCTCGATCTGGTCGAGAAAGCCTTGGCCGAGATACCGCCGAGAAAGGCGTATTATCCTGGTGCGGTCGACCGATGGAAGAAATTCACCGGCAACAGTCCCTCGAGTTGTCCGACCGGAACTCTTCCCTGGCGAATCATTAGGGATGTTGATTCGCGTTCGGAGTCGATTCATTTTGTGGAAGAGAACTTTGTTTGCGTATTCGTGGAAACAGCCATCGAGGCGAAGGACGAGATTGATTTCCTCGCCCGTGCGACCGACTTTGCCAATCAACAACTGCGGGGGACGCTAGGCTGCTCGATCATGGTTCATCCCTCGTTGCGAAAATCGGCCGAGGGTGAGTCCGCCTTTCAAAGAACACTGGCAAACCTCGAGTATGGAAGCATCGGCGTCAATTACTGGTCGGCCCTCTGCTATGCGATGATGAGCCCACCGTGGGGCGGGTACCCTGGGGCAGACTTACACGATCCTGTCAGTGGCATCGGCGTCGTCCACAACACGTACATGTTCGATAAGCCGCTCAAAACCGTGATCTCGGGCCCGCTGACACAACCCCTCAAACCTCTCTGGTTCGCGGGAAACAAGACCGCGCCGAAGGTGAGCCAAAAAGTGGTTGATCTCTATCATCGACCCAGCCCGCTGAAGATCCCCGGGCTGCTCCTGGCGGCACTCGGTTTCTAACGTCAGCGTTCATCCCCCGGCTCGACGAGCCTCTCCCAAAAGAGATGGTCGCTTTTTGGAGAGAGGACTGTCACCGATTTTAGATGACTCACGGGGCATTTCCCTCTTGGGATGCCCTTCTGTAAGGTTGCCTTCATGCAACAAGCCTTTCCATCGACGACTCCTGGCCAGCTACTGGGCTACGATCAATGGCGCCATGCATTGGCGAGGGTTCCGCTGCCCGCGGCCGTGGTCGATCTTGACGCTTTCGATCGAAACGTCTCCCTCTTCACTGCGGCATTGGCCCAAGCGGGAGGCAAGCAGCGAATTCGCCTGGCAACCAAGTCGGTCCGTGTTCCCGCCTTGATTCGGCGAGTCCTCGACGCGAGCCCCGTCTTTCAGGGATTGATGGCTTATTGCTCGACCGAGGCCGCGTTTCTGGCGAGCGAAGGCTTTAATGATCTGCTTATCGCGTACCCCTCCGTGCAGGCTTCTGATTTGGCGATTCTACGAGCGATTCATGAACGAGGGGTTACCATCCGCTTGATGATTGATTCGCTGGAGCAGGCGCTGATCATTAATGACGCAATGAATGGCGTCGCCAAGCCGTTCGAGCTGGCTCTTGACATCGATATGTCACTCCGCTTCCTTTCGGGTCGCGTCCATCTGGGCGTTCGGCGAAGTCCGATTCGAAGCGTCGAGTCGGCGATGAATGTCATCCGCGCGGTGGCGAAGTTGCCGAACGTTCGCTGTCGATCCGCCATGGGTTACGAAGCGCAAGTCGCAGGCCTAGGCGACGAGAACCCCTTCAAAAAGAGGCTCGCCCCTGTCGCGAGGATGGTCCGCAAGATGTCCCGTACGCGAATCGCTCGGCTTCGCGAAGAGTTTGCCCATTCGATGCAAAAAGAGGGGACGCCGCTAGAACTCTTTAACGGCGGCGGATCGGGCAGCATCACGTACACGGCCACCGAACCTTGGCTCACGGAGCTTACCATTGGATCGGGGCTGCTGTGCTCGCATCTATTCAGTTACTTCTCCAACATTCGGCCCGAGCCGGCCTGCTTTTTTGTTCTGCCCGTTGTTCGAACGTCGGATGCAGGATATGTCACCTGCCAAGGGGGTGGCTACATCGCCTCGGGCGAACCGGGCTGGGACAAGGTTCCTGTCCCCTATCTCCCAAGCGGCCTTAAGCTCGTGGCGATGGAAGGGTGCGGCGAAGTGCAAACGCCGTTGCTTGTCGAGCAAGGCACGACCGTCGGATTGGCGGATCCGGTTCTCTTTCGCCACGCGAAGGCAGGCGAGTTGGCCGAGCATTTCAACACCTATCATCTTGTAGCCCATGGCCGAATCGTCGATGAGGTACCGACCTATCGTGGTCGCGGCTGTTCCTTTATCGGCTAAGCTCGATGAGAGAGGCTCGGCAATGGATCAAGCATCCGCTTGATCGTCCGCGGGTGATCCCTGAGGAACGCCGTCGAACATAAAGGCAGGCGTGGCCAAGCCGACGGCATCGACCTTCCACGGCGTCCAGACAAGAGCGATCTTGCTGACAGTCAAGTCGGACTTCTTTGGACGGAGAGTGAATTTCTCGATGTCGTTCTCGGCATTGCCAAACTCGTCCTTGATCTCGTTGACGGCCGACTCCACTTCCTCTTCCAGCTTGTGAAAATCCTCTTCAATCGCGAGGAGATCATCTTCTGCTCGAGTCACGTCCCCTCGCTGCTGCATCGCCTGGCCGGCACTTCGCACGGAGGTCGATGCTCGCCCGACGTTAGTCACGCTCATCGTCTTTCGGCCAAAGATCGCTCCTAAGACCGAACTCCCCAGGGACAGAATCGCTTGAATGATCGAGTTGTTTGCCTGAGACTTCTCTTTCTCGACGCGCTGTTGGGCTTTTCGAATTCGCTCTTGCAGACGTTCAAGCTTCGGGCCGTACTTCGTCCGGATCTTCTCGATTTCGCGATCGCGCGATTCGGTCATGATTTGCTTGATGCGAATCTTGAACTCTCCCTCGGTCTCTTTCGCACTGGAGTTGATCTTTGCTTGCTTGGCTTTGAACAGGACAAGATAGAGATACCGGTAGAGGTACTGCTTGAGTTCACCCGCCCACCCGGCAAAGTTTTTCGGGGCCGACAATTCCGATAGCAGCGGGGCGAAACGAATCCCAGCTGTCGGATGCTTGATCAGGTCGACCTCGATCTCTCGACCCAGCTTCGATCCTTCCCATGCCGGGTGAGGAATCTCCTGCGCAAAGACGTTCAGAATGAAGATGTTTTCCCAAAGATCAATCCCCAAGCGAGCGTTCGCGTAATGTGCTTGCCCGACACCGATCAACGCAGGCCGATAAATGAGAGAGGCATTCTCCGGCGAGCCGGCGACCGGCAAAAAGAACTCTTCGATTCCCGGTGGAATCATGGGTCGATCACCGCTGACGGCGGCATGATTGATTCCGACCGCGGATGTCTCGCCGCTAGGAGAGTTTGCCGTGGGAGCGGAGGAAGAGACTTTATCTTTCATCAGCCGAGCGATCTGCTCTCGCGTCATCGGCCCGCGCAAATACGAAAGGGCGAACCTTGTTTCGATCAGAACCGGCTTGTCTTCGTGAACGTTGTTGACCAGGAAAGTTCTCCCCGCCAAGCCCGACAGCGTCGAGTCGATGGTAGCTCGATCGAAATGAAAACCTGCCGCGGCGGACGCTCCTTCGAGTCCATCAAGCACACGCTGCTTATCGCGATCGGTTTGGAGTCGACCGAGAAACCAAGTCCCGGTGTTGGCCATCCCCTTGTAGTCGAGATCCACGGGGTTTTGTGTCGCTAGGACACAGCCAAGACCGTACGCGCGGGCCTGCTTCAACAGCGTCAGCATCGGCGTTTTACTGGGGGGATTGGCGGTCGGTGGGAAGTAGCCAAAGATTTCGTCCATGTAGAGGAGCGCTCGCAGGCTCGAGGTCCCGGGTTGGCTCCGCATCCAGGCGATGATCTCGTTGAGTAGAATCGTCACGAAGAACATTCGCTCGGAATCCGACAAGTGCGCGATCGACATGATCGAGACTCTCGGCTTCCCCTGGGCCGTGTAAAGTAGCTTGCCGATGTCGAGGGGTTCTCCTTCCATCCAACCCGCGAATGCCGGCGAGGCAAAGAGATTGTTGAGCCGAGTCACCAAAGCGAAACGCTCGGCCGAGGGGAAAAAGGATTCGAGATCGAGGAAGCCGACCTTGTCGAAGGGAGGTTGTTGAATCTGTCGGAGAAGCGAGGCAATTTGTACATCCTGTCCCGCCTTCCACGCGAGGTCGATGATCGTCGAGATGAGGATATGCTCTCGGCTTTCCAAAGAGTCGCCGGCAATTCCCAAGAGTGCCAACAAGCCGGCCACCGCCGAGTTGATCCGCTGGCGATAGGCATCGCCATCGTTCAAGACGGATGCCGAGGGGGCAGAGAAAGAACGGACGACCGAGATCGGATGGCCGGCATTGCTGCCCGGCGTGTAGATGGCGATGTCGGCCGCGGAAAGAACTTTGTTGATCCGCTCGACCGGCTGCTCCCAATCCGCGAGCCCCTTCTTCCAGCGATCGCTGGTTTCGGTGGCGTACTGCTCGGTAGTCTTTCCCTGTCGGCCGGCCTCGGCCGGGTCAATCCAAGGTTGAAAGTCGGCCGGCGCTAGATTTGGAAAAAGGAGCATCAGGTTGGCGATGTCCCCCTTGGGATCGATCGCGATCGCGGGAATGCCATCGATCGCCGCCTCTTCTAAAAGGGTGACGCAGAGGCCCGTTTTGCCGCTGCCGGTCATACCGATGACGATCGCGTGCGTCGTGAGATCTTTCGCGTCGTAAAGGTAAGGCGTCTCCGTGCGAGCCCGCGTCTTTGGATCGAGTTCTCGACCCAGATAGAAAACGCCAAGTTTCTCGTAGTCAATCATGGGGCTCTCTTTTGAATCATCGGGGGCATTTCGCCGGCCACAAATCCATCCGCGATGGGCGCGGCCGAGAAGGGCATCGTAAGGATACAGGCCTGTCTCCGTCTACGATATCGCCCCTATTCATCAGGTGGCAGGGATCGGTTCGACGACCCCCTTGATCACGTGGTTATCACTTAAAAATCGAACTGATCGATGTTCTCTTTGGTGAAGATGATGGGGTCGCCGAGAATCACTTCGCCATCTTTCACTCGGACCCCCTTCACTCGTCCGATGTCCATCGTCCCATTTTCAAGAGGACCATTTTTTAGCCGATGGGCGACCTGCACCGCCAGGTAGCCGAGATCTTCAGGGTTCCAGAGGCAGAACTTTTCGACTGTCGAATCTTTGACATACTCTTTGATATCCTTGGGAAGTGTCACCCCTGTGACAGCGACCTCGCCGGACTTCTTCGCCTGTTTGACCGCTTCAGCCGCCCCTGGGAGCGCCACCGAAGAAAGCCCCCAGATCCCTTTCAAGTCGGGGTGGGCTCCTAAAACATCGGCCGTCATCTGCCGAGCACGCGAAATATCCTCGGCCGGGTAGAGTGTCTCGAGCAGAACAATTTCGGGATACTTCTCTTTCAGCCTCGGAAGCATGAAGCTCATCCAAGCGTTCTGATTGGGAGCCGACGGCGTCGTGCTGACCACAATCGCTTTTCCTTTGCCCCCCATTTTCTCGGCCACGATGTCGACCATCGTGTGAGCCAACGCATCGGTCGGGGTTTGGTTACAGAAGGCGTCTCGGCCCGAAGTCTTCGGATTCGCGTCCGCGTCGAAGGTGACAACGACGATCCCTTGGCTTTTGGCACGCTTGAGGACTGGGGCGATCGCCTCGGGATCATTGGGAGCGATACAAATCGCTTGAATGCCCGTCGCGATCCATTGATTGACCAGTTCGATCTGGTCCTCGACGCGGTTATCGGTCGGTCCATCATAAAGAAGACTGATCCCTAGCTCCGCCGCCGCCGACTTCGCGCCCCGTTCGCACGCTTGAAAATACGCTATCCCCTTCAGTTTCGGCATCATTCCCATGCGAAGCGAAGAACCGGTGTTTTTCGAGTCGCTTGGGCCGGTCGGCTTGGCGGGCGTGCAACCGGCTAAAAACAGGAATGGCATGATTGCCGAGAATACGAGGGCAGGCCGGGCGCGGTGAAGAAAGAGGCCACGCCAAAGGCGCTGAGGTTGAGTCGATCGATCGAACAAAAGTATGGCATGACTCATGAAGTTGTCCCCTCGCATTTATGTCTTCTGACGACTGGCGGAGAGTCGCTCGTTGACGACGGCGACAAGAATCACCAGCAGCCCGATGATGATGAGCTGGGCCTCGGCATCGAGCCGAAACGGCTTGGACCAGCCCGGTATCGCCCATTCCCGCTGACTATTCAGGCTCAATCCTATTTGAAGATGAGCGAGTGTTGCTAGTCCTAAGATCGTCCGCGCGATGGAACCGAAACCGCCCGTTACCCTCGTCCCCCCCAGAACAACGCAGGCGATCGCTTGTAGTTCGAAACCGCGGGCGGCATCGGGGACGGCGGCCGCTTGATAGGCGGTCTGCATCATCGCCACGAGTCCCGCCGCCAGCCCCGAAAGAACATAAAGACAGGCTTCGATCCTTCGAACGGGGACGGCCGCGAACGTCGCTGCCAGGCGATTCTCGCCCATGGCAAAGATCGATCGGCCCCAGATCGTGTGATGCACGAATACGTAAAAGAAGAGAGCAGTGGCGACGAGAAGATAAATCTGTGTCGGCAACCCCCACCACGACGCCCAACCCCAGTCTGTCAATTCCGAAGGAAGCGGCGCGATCCTTTCGCCATTGACCAACGCCATCGCGAGTCCACGAAAAAGGGCCATCGTCGCGAGCGTCGCCACGAGCGGAGAGATGCCACTCGACACCAGGAGTCCGTTCAATCCCCCCGCAAGCAAACCCGTCCCGATTCCCGAAACGACGGCGGCATGAATCGACCATCCGAGATCGCGATGGACCAAACCCATCACCACGCCTGAAAGAGCGACCATCGACCCAACCGAGAGATCAATCCCACCGGTCAAGATGATCGGCGTGAGCGCGATGGCCAGCGTCCCAATATCCGCGCGGAGCCGCCAAAGATCTGGAAGTTGGCTGGGATCGACACTCGACAATGTCAGCGTGAGCGCGAGTAAGAAGAGTCCCCAAGGAACTGCCAAGCCGCGAAGCAGCGTCATCATCATGGGGATCTCCGAAGGAAACGATCGACCAAGATGGCGACCAAAAGCAGGCTGCCAATGACGAGGTCGTATTGGGCTCCTTTGACTTGCCAAAGGACCAGACCGTTCTCCATCAATACAAGGAGGAGTCCACCTAACACGACGCCGATGACCGATCCTCTACCTCCTTCGATCGCGACTCCCCCGATGACGGCGGCGGCGATCGCGCGGAGTTCATAACCGACCCCCATGGTGGGCTGCAGCGTTCGGTTCTGGGCCAGATCTAGCATCCCCGCCAAACCGACCAGCATGCCCGCCAGCGAAAAGGCCAGAAGCCAAGTCCGCGTTCTTGATATCCCGGCCAAACGTGCCGCCGATGGACTGCTGCCGACAGCAAGAATTTCTCGGCCCCAAACGGTGTGGGCGAGAAAGTAGTGCCCCAGTCCGAGCGTGAAAAGAAGAATCCAAACGCTGCCGGAAATCCCAAGCCATGGCGCGGTTGCCAAGTTGCCGAACGATTCGGGCAATCCTGAAATCACACCCGAACCAGTTAGCTGGATTAGAATCCCGCGATAGATGGTCAGCGTCCCCAGCGTGACGACGATCGGATGAATCCGACCGAGGATCGAGGTCGCGCCGTTGATGGCTCCGCCGAGTATTCCGACAGCGACCCCGGCAGCGATCCCGGCCGCCACGCTTGAGGGGCCCTCGCCGAGCGCTTTCATTGTCATGCCCCCGACACCGGCCGACAACGCCAACAACGAACCGACGGAGATGTCGATTCCTCCTGCCATGATGACCAGCGCCGCCGCCAAAGCCAGGATCGCGCGCGGGGCAAGATTGTTGGCAAGGTTGGATAGATTCGCGGGCGAACCGAATCGTCCCTCGGTCGTGGTCGCCAATAGGATCACCAGAAGCATCACCCCTGCCAGCCAGCCAAAGTTCGAGAGCCAGGCCAGTCCCGGTGGTCGACGAGTCACCGTGGATGCGGACGAGTTCGCGACGGAAGTGGATGTCGGCAACGAGTACTGAGCGATGTCGATCGAGGTGGCTGAGTCGCCGTCCAGCGTCGCGACGAGTCTTCCTTCTCGAAAGATGCCGACCCGATCCGCGTGGGCAAGGACCTCGGGAATTTCGGAACTGATCATCAGCACGGCAGTCCCGTCGTCGGCCAGGGAACGGATCAGTGCGTGAATGTCACTCTTTGCCGCGACGTCGACACCGCGGGTGGGCTCGTCTAGAATCAAGATTGTCGGCTGAGTCAAAACCCATCTCGCGAGGACGATCTTCTGCTGATTGCCGCCGGAAAGCTCTTCGATGGGATCATGAATCGATCTATTCTTCACACGAAATCGGCGTACTTGTTCATTCGCCGCGGCTGACTCGCGCGATCGAAAAACCCAAGGGCCAACCGACCAACGGGCAAGTGAGGCGATCACCGTATTGTCAAGAATCGAACGTCGTCGGAAAACCGCTTGCCGAAGTCGATCTTCGGGAACGTAGGCGATGCCGGCCTTCCGAGCATCCGCGGGGCGACGAATCGAGACCGCTTGTCCGTCGATCTCGATTTTCCCCGTCCGCGTGGGCTCGAGACCGAATAACCCGTGGGCAAACTCTGTTCGGCCCGAACCGACCAACCCGTAAAGAGCATAGATCTCGCCGGCCGCAAGATCGAGATCAACGTCGTTGTATCGACCCGTTTGATCGCTTAATCCCCGGACTCGAAGCCGACCGTGGCGAGCGGGAAGTTGTCCCTTGCGAATTCTTCGCGAGGTAAGGTCGATGGCTCGGCCAACCATCGCGTGAACCAGACCGCTGCTATCGATGGACGAGGTCGCCCCACTCCAGGCGACCTTTCCATCGCGCAAGACAGTGATCGCCTCCGACAGGCGAAAGATCTCTTCCTGTCGATGGGTGATGTAGATGATGCCGACACCTTGTTGTTTCAGTCGATTGATCTGTTCGAACAGCCATTCGGTTTCTTTAAGCGTCAGGACACTCGTCGGTTCATCGAGAATGACGACTCTTGCCTTGTCAACCAAAGCGGCGGCGACCTGCGTTAAGTGGCGCTGCGCGACGCTGAGGTGCGAGGCAAGTTCACGACCATCGATCGATTGGCCCAGAGGCTTTACCGCGAGCTTGGCTCTTTCATGCACTTCTCTCCAACGAATGCGCCCCAAGCGGGTCGCGGGAAGCCCGGTGCTAAGGGCCATGTTCTCTGCGACGCTCAGCGTGGGAAAAAGCTCTGCCTCTTGATGGACCGTGACGATTCCCTTTTGCCGAGCGGTAACAGGGTCGGTGAGATAGGCGGGGACTCCTTCGAGAAGAATCTGACCTTCATCGGGCTTTAGCACGCCGGCAATGAGATTGATGAGAGTGCTTTTGCCGGCCCCATTCTCGCCGACCAGCGCATGGAGTTGACCCGGCTCGACCGACAGCGAGACCTGCTCGAGCGCGATGACGCCCGGAAATCGTCGCGAGACGTTTTTTACCTCAAGGATCGGTCCCATCGGTTGATCTTGGCCCAGTGAAGAATTGTTGCCGGAGGGGCTTGCTCGCTTGAAACCGACCGAAACCGGAGTGAGTCCCCTCTCGGTTCGTGGTCGGCGGGAATTCACACCGACCCCATCGCTCCGCCACTCCAGACAAAGACATTCATAAAGCGCCAAGGGTCGGGCTCCCATGGATGGCGAATTGCTTCCGAGCTGGCTACCATGGACGAGAGTCCACGATCAAGCATTACTTTTGGCTCCCTCAGGACGGGTAAGGTGCCGATCGGCCCCCCGAATCGAGGAAGCGTGGAAGGCCGACCATGCATCGTCAGGCAGTCCTCTGTCAAACCATCCTTCTGTCGTTTTCGTCGAGCCTGATGGTTCCCCCTCTTTGGGCCGAGGACCCGGCAATTGTTCCACCAGTGGCGATCGACGCGTCGGCATTGTTCGAAAAGGTAAAGCCCAGCGTCGTGGTCATCTCGGTGGGGGATCGCACGGGCAAGTCCACGGGCGTCGGAACGGGCTTTGTCATTTCGAAAGAGGGGCTCGTCGCCACCAATCGCCATGTGATCGGCGAATCGCGTCAACTCTATGTCACGGCTGCCGACGGAAGACCCCTCTCCGTTCAGGCGGTCCATGCTGTCTCCAAGAATCAAGATTTAGCGATCCTGCAACTCTCGGCTGATCAACTTCCCCCTTCGCTTGAACTGGGTAGCTCGGCTCAAGTGGTGCCGGGTGAACCGGTCGTCGCCGTGGGAAATCCCCAGGGGCTTCGGCACAGCGTGGTTGCTGGAATTATCTCGGCCAAGCGCGAGATCGATGGAATGCCCATGCTGCAATTGGCACTCCCCATCGAACCAGGCAATAGTGGCGGGCCGGTCATCAATAAGCGTGGGGAAGTTATTGGTATCGTCACGATGAAGTCAGCCGTCACGGAGAATCTCGGCTTCGCCATTGAATCGGATGGTCTGCGTGAATTGCTTTCGCATCCCAGCCCGATTCCGATCGACCGCTGGCAAACGATCGGCGCTCTTGATCCAACAAAGTGGGAGAGCGTCTTCGGTTCTGATTGGCGACAGCGTGCTGGGCAGATCGTCGTGTCCGAGCCCGGCAACTCGTTCGGCGGTCGCTCCCTTTGTTTGACGAAAGGGGATCCTCCCACGGTCCCTTACGAAGTGATGGTGTCGGTTCGATTGGGAAGCGAAGAAGGGGCTGCCGGCCTGGCCTTTGCCAGTGACGCGGGCGACATTCATTACGGCTTCTATCCGAGCGGTGGAAGCCTTAGGCTTACTTGTTTTCGGGGGCCGGATATCGCGAGTTGGCAGATTCTGGAACAAGTCCGCTCCAAGCACTACTTGACCGGCCAATGGAACGAATTGAAGGTTCGCGTGGAAGACGACCGGATCATCTGCTTGGTCAATCAACAGAAAGTGATCGAGAGTCGCGATGTGTCGCTGCGTCGCGGCCGGGTCGGTCTGGTAAAGTTTCGCGATACGGATGCCCGCTTTCGGCGATTCGCCTCAGCGAAGGGGCTTCCCGCCGGTCCGTCGAAGGAAGAGACGATTCTCCTCGATCAAGCACTTGATCGTTCGAAGTCGGGCGCGATGGATCGCTATCTAGTGGAACATGCTGACTTGGCGGCAGATCGATTGGATCGACGGGTCTCTGATCTCGAAGAACAAGTCCGGTCGGCTCGTCAACTCCGGAGCCGAGTGCAAGAGGAAGCGACGCTGACGGCATTGGCGAAGGAGGCGTCTCAACCCGACGAGTCCATCGATCTAGTCCGGTCGGCTCTCTTATTGGCCCGGCTTGAAAACAGTGACTTAGAGGTGTCATCGTACATTGATGAACTGGCTCAGATGGCCCAGACTATTCGGACCTCTGCTGCGAACCGACCCGATATCGCGTCACTCGATCGATACTTCTTCGAAGAGAAAGGCTTTCACGGAAGTCGATCAGAATACTACCACCGCTCGAATAGCTACCTCAACGAAGTGATGGATGATCGCGAGGGTCTCCCCATCACGCTTGCCGTGCTGTACATGTCGCTGGCCGAGAAGCTCGGGCTGAAGGTAACAGGGGTGGGCTTGCCAGGTCATTTCATCGTCCGTTGGCAACCGGCCGAAGGGGCATCCGTTTTTATCGACGTATTCGATCGAGGCCGACGAATGACGAAAGAGGAGATCGATCACGTCATCCTGCAGACGGCCGAGGAACCGATCCCGGTCGAGAGTTATCTTGCCGACAAGAAAGCGATTTTGAACCGAATGTTGTCGAACATTCTGAGGGCCACTCAAGAGGAACGGAATATCCCCGCGATGAAGCGAACGCTCTCGGCCATGATCGCGATGGAACCCGACCGGGTCCGAGAGCGTTGGCAGCGAGGAATTCTCGCCCTGGAAACGGGTGACAAAGACCAGGCAGAAGTCGATGCTCGTTGGCTTTTGGAACGGCAGCCTGAAGGGGTCGATCTGGAAGCGGTTCATCAGCTCCTCGAGTTGGCCACTCGGCGAGAAAACCTTGCCGAGGATCAAAGCCCATGAGCCGCCGAAGCGATTGGCTGACAGGCGGACCGCGCGCCCCTGAATCGCGACCCATCCCGCCGGCAGGAGCGGTCACCTGCCTCTCGCGCGAGGCCATGGCGACACTGTTCGAAGTGCAGTTTCCCGACGTCGGTATTCCCCGTGGAATCGCGCTTCTGGTTTTTGATGAGATCGACGCCATCGAAAGACAGCTTTCGGTCTATCGCCCGGACTCAGAAGTGTCGCTCCTCAATAGCAAGGGTCACCTCTCTCCACAAAAAGTGGAGAGTCGGCTCTTCCAGCTGCTGGCCGACTGTCATCGGATCTGGGCAGAAACGGGAGGGGCGTTCGACATCACCGCCGGCCCGTTGATTCGAGCGTGGGGCTTTCTGCGCCGAGAAGGGACGTTGCCCCCGCACGAAGAACTTGTCTCCTTGCTTTCGCGCGTCGGCTCTCAGCGGTTGAAGTTCGACCTGCGATCAGAGACGATTCTCTTTGAGCGGGAGGGAATCGAAATCAACCTGGGAGCGATCGGCAAAGGATACGCGATCGACCGAGCCATCGAACAACTGCAGCCTCGTGGCTTGCAGTCGGCACTGTTGAGCGCGGGCAAAAGCAGCATCCGCGCGGTTGGCGACGCGCCGGGGAATCGAGGCTGGCCCGTCGAACTCTCGGATCCATTCTTATCAGGTGGTCGGCTCGGCATCGTTACGCTCGAGGACCGCGCTCTCTCGACGAGCGCTTGTACCGAACAGTTCTTCGAACATGGGGGAAAGAGATACGGTCACATCATCGATCCTCGCACCGGTTGGCCGGCTCCGCCCGATCGGCAAGTGACCGTGCTGGCCGACACCGCCGCGCGCGCCGAGGCACTTTCGACGGCATTTTACGTGCTGGGACAGGATTGGGCGCGCGACTACATTCGCAAGGATCCGACTCTCGGGGCGATCTACGTTGAGAAACAAGATTCAGGAACTGCGTGTGACGTGCTAGGCAACGTCGCCTGGTAACCCGCCCACGAGATCAGCTAGACCTCACCCCGCCATCGTCCGCGAGCGATCCTCGCGATCCGCTCGTTGCGACTTGATTCAATTCTGGTTTCAACACGGACCAACCAAGGACTCGGCCTTCACGAAGATCGGTCCCATAGTGGATAGGAAACGACTACGGCAATCGAATCACGCGGGCGATCGGCGGGTGGTGCGGGGACGAATGCCGAACTCAACCTCTTTGACAATCCGTTCGACGATCTCCTCGGCATCGGTGAAATCGAGCCCTTCATCGAAAGCCTGTCGGGTCATCGACTTCTTTGTCTCATCCGAAAGAACCTGCTTGGTTCGGCTGATGATCTCTCTGGCTTGCTGCAACAATTCCCGCACGATCTTGCTTCGATTGACAACGCGTGCGGGCGGAGCTGACGGTGCGGACGAGTGATCGGGAGAAGGGGTATCCCAGTCATTTTCGCGACGAGGACGCTTGTGCGCTTCGCGCAGGAGGGCCGTCTGTCGGCGGGGATCGCGAAGGGCTTGATACGCCTCATCGATCGCGCGAACCTTCTCATGCGCTTCGATCATGGTCAAGGGTTCGAACTGCTTCAGGAACCACTTCTCTCGGGCAGCACGATACGCGACGGCCAAATCGTCTGGTTTGGTTGCCGAGATCGGCAAGCCGAGCAGTTCGAATGGTGACATCGAATCGGGCACGAGATCGACCCTCTTACTCGGGGCCAAAGGCGACAAAGTGATGAGATTCAAGCTGGCCGGCTCGGCATCCTATCGGAAGTATGTCTCACAAATGGGCAAACTTTGATCTGCCGGGGCCGGTTACTCGTATCGAAGGCACTCGATGGGATCCAAAAGCGAGGCCTTTCTCGCAGGGTAGTAGCCGAAGAAGATGCCGACCGCCGCCGAGGTTGCCGCTGCCAAAATCACACTTGCTGGGGTGATGACGAACGCCCAGTCGGCCACCCATGCGATGACCCACGCCAGCAGCGATCCCAAAGTGATACCGATCAGTCCACCAATCAAGGCGAGAATCGTCGCTTCGGTGAGAAACTGGCCGAGCACATCGGTCGATCGAGCACCGACGGCCATTCGGATGCCGATCTCGCGGGTTCGTTCGGTCACACTGACAAGCATGATGTTCATGACGCCGATCCCGCCCACAATCAACGAGATACAGGCAATGGCGAAAATGAGACCACTAAGCGTGGCCGTGAAGAGCTCGGCCAGGCCCGAATACTCCTTCATCGTGCGAACGTAAAAATCTTCGTCTTGGCCGGCTCGAACATTATGGGCGGCGCGAACGATCTCGGTCATTCGCGATTTGACGATGTTGGTCATCTCGGCCGAGCGAGCCTCGGCCATTAAGAGCATGCACTTTTCTTTACCAGAAACTCGCTTCATCAGCGTGCTGATGGGGATCATCAAGCAGTCGTCTTGATCGCCGCCCGTGAGCGAACTTCCTTTCGATTCGAGCGCACCGATGACGCGGAACTGGTTCCCTTCGCGGGTACGGACGGTTTGGCCGACCGGGTTCTGATTGGGGAAGAGCTTGTCAGCAATCGTCTTGCCGATCAGGCATACGGTCGCATCACTCTTTACCTCGGCATCGGTGTAGAATCGGCCTCTGGGACCATTGGGAAAGTGCCGAATCTTCCATCGTCGAACTTTGAAAACCTCGGGCGTGGCGCCGATGCAAACGGTCTTGGCCGACCCCGAGACCGTAGAGGCTTCGGTGGGCCATTGGCTCAGTTCGGTGCAACCGTTGATCATCGACGCCAAACGCGTCCGCACGAGCTGGGCGTCCTCGCGAGTGAACGAACCGCCGGCATCGGCACCGATGCCGAGCCCCGTCGTGCTGGTGGAGCCGGAAAAACCGATCACCAGATTCGGGCCCAAGCTCCCGAAGGCGTCGTCGATTTTCGATTTTGCGCCATGCCCTGCCGAGACCATGGCGATGACGGCCGCGATGCCGATCGTGATCCCTAAACTCGTGAGCGAAGTTCGAATCTTGTTCGCGCTCAAGGCGTTCAAAGCAGTGCTGTAGGTGGCCGAGAAATTCACGATGCCGCCTCCATCACCATATGTCGGTTCCCGGCCAAGTATCGGACAAGCTCCTCGGCCGCGTCGCGTGGCTGCGTCGTTCGGCGGTCGGCAACAACCTCGCCGTCGGAAATCACCACCTGTCGGGAACAGCAATTGGCAATCTCACGATCGTGGGTGACCATGATGATTGTTTGACCTTCGTCCCGGTTCAGCCGCTGAAACTCCGCCAAGATCTCCAACCCGGTTCGGGTATCCAGATTACCGGTCGGCTCGTCGGCCAGGAGGACATCGGGGTCATTGATGAGAGACCGGGCGATCGCCACGCGCTGTTGTTGGCCGCCTGAAAGCTGATTGGGATGATGGTCATATCGTTCACCCAGGCCGAACTTAGTGAGAAGCTGCATTGCCTTTTCGCGCCGCTGTCGCGAAGAGAACTTCCTGGAATACGTCAATGGCAGCATGACATTGTCTAATGCCGAGGTTCGCGAGAGAAGATTGAAGCCCTGAAAGATGAAACCGATACGCTCGCCACGGACGCTCGCAAGGGCATCGCGCGAGAGCGTGCTCACATCGTCGCCGGCGAACATGTATTTTCCGGACGTCGGTCGGTCGAGACAGCCGAGCAAATTCATGAGAGTGCTTTTGCCCGAGCCGCTGGCCCCCATGATGGCGATGAAGTCTCCTCGCTTAATCACGAGGTTGATGCCTCGAAGAGCTTCGACTTCAATTTCGCCGCTACGGTAGACTTTTCGGACGGCATCGAGCTGGATGATCGTGTCACTGCTCATCGAGCGTTTACCTCAACCGGGTTTCAAGGGCCGAACGTCGGGAGCTTGATGCCCTCGCTGCTGGCCGGTGCCCCTATGACGATGTTTTCGCCGGCTTCCAAGTCCCCCGAGACAATCTCGGTGAAGAAACCATCTGTGATGCCCGTCTTGATCTTGCGAGGGCTAATCGAGCTATCTTTCGACTCGACCCAAACGAGTTGCTGGCCGGTTTCGACCGCGGGAATTTCGACTTGCCCTTGGGGCGGGCTGAACAGCAGAGCATCATTGGGGACGGCGAGCACGTTCTGCACGCTTCTAACCAAGATGTCGGCTCGGCAGGTGGCGCGGGGGCGAACCATCCACTCGTTCGATTGCGGGTCTCGCTTGTTATCGAACTCGATCACGGTGTCGTAACTGACACTGGAACGGTCATTGGTAGCAGAGTTTCGAATCTGCACCACGCGAGCTTCGAAGCGAGTCTGCGGATAAGCGTCAACCGTGAACTGGACCGGCAAACCGACTCGAACCCGGCTGTAGTCGACTTCGTTGACACGGACGACGGCTCGCATTTTGTCGAGAGGACGAGCGACCTCAAAGATCGCCGGGGATGGTTCGGTCAGGGCCAATCTCGGCCGACCGACCGTATCACCGACTTTGCAGTTCATATTGAGGATGATGCCGTCGGCGGGGGCACGCAGCTCCGTCTTTTTGAGTTCGAGGTTGGCCGCCTTGATTCCCACGGTGGCGGACTCTTTTTTGCTTTTGGCCGACTCGTAGCCCGCCTCGGCCTGCTTCACTTGCGATTGAGCATGCTCGACGCCGGTCTCTGCCGCCTTGACGAGATCCGATCGCATATCAAGCTGTGCCTTTGGGATCAGGTCCTTCTGCGCTTGGCTCTCGGCATCGCTGTATCCTCGACGGGCGGCGGCCAATTGAAGCTCCGCTTGTCGGACAGCCGTCCGCGCGGTTTCGATGCCGGCCTCGGCCGCGAGCAAGCCAGTCTCCGAGGTGCCCAAGTCGGCAAGCGCGCTCTCAAGACGAACCCGCTGCATTTCAGAAGAGACTTTGGCGAGCGGTTGCCCCGCTTGAACCGCGTCATTGTAAGTCACCATCACTTCATCCACGAGCCCCATCGTTTCGCACTGCACGTAGAAGACGTCCAGAGGCTCGGCACTGCCGGTCGCGCTGACCGATTCGATGATGTTTCTGGTCTCGGCGGGACTCGTGAAGTAGGCGACCTTCGCGGGACCGGCTTGAAGCAAATAGCTTCCGCCAACAATCACGCCGATAATCGATAAGAGGATGAGCAGGAATAGTCGCATACGGTCCTCTTGCCGCCTAGTCTTCTTGGTCCATGGCCGAGATCGTCGGTTCTATCGGTCGGGGCGAGGTTGCCACGCGTCGGCGCAAATATCGCCCGGTTCGCGATTTATCACACAATTGTTCTAGAATATCGTGCTTGGCGAAAAAGCGGCAAGAGAGGTTCTTGTTACAATTGTTCGCTCGAACATTCCGCAGAGTTTGCCTCGTTTGCCAAGTCTGCAACCCTCATCGAGCCCAGGAGTCTCGAAGGTGCTTCATCAATCCAGGCTGGCCGACAACCTTGCCCTTGTGCGGGATTCGATCCAGCAAGCCGCCCGCCGAGCCGATCGCGATCCAAACTCGATCACTCTCGTCGCGGTCACGAAGTATGTCCCCGGGGAGGTGGTCCTGTCGCTGCACGAAATGGGCGTGCGAGATTTCGGTGAAAGTCGACCGCAGGTTCTCTGGGAGAAAGCCCCTGCCCTCCCCGCCGACATTCGTTGGCACTTGATCGGCCATTGGCAGACAAACAAAGTTCGACGAACGCTTCCCTACATTTCGCTGGTCCATTCGCTCGATCGGATCTCCTTGGCCGAGGAACTCTCTCGCGAAAGTCAGAGACTGGGGAAAGTGACTCCTGTACTGATCGAAGTCAAGATCGTCGCCGATGAAGCTAAGCATGGTTTCCTTCCGGACGATCTGATGTCGGCCCTCGCCACGATTCGAGAGTTGCCCGGCATCCAGATCAACGGGTTCATGACCATGGCTTCGCAGGGGGACGATGCCGAGTCGGCCCGTCCTGTCTTTCGGAAGCTTTGCGAGTACCGGAATCAGCAACAAGTCTCGCTTGGGGTGCCCTTGCCGATGCTGTCGATGGGAATGAGCCAGGACTTTGCCGTCGCGATTGAAGAGGGAGCGACGCATGTCCGGGTCGGCTCGACACTGTTCGAGGGAGTCGTCGATGCTTGAATGGAAGGTTCAAGGGGATGGAATCCTGTTGGCCGTGAAGGCGCGCCCGGGCGGAAAAGAGAATCGTCTCCGCGGCATTCATGCCGGCATGCTGAAGGTCGAGGTCACCGCGCCGCCGGAAAAAGGGGAAGCGAACGATGCCATCAGCCGACTGTTGGCTTGCGAGCTCGATCTTGCTCCGTCGAAGGTGCAGATCATTCGCGGGCAAACGTCCTCGAAAAAGCTGATTCTAATTCAGGGTGTCGACCCGAAGGCCTTGACGCAACGATTCCAATCGAAGGGGATCGACATGATGGAAAAGGAAAAGGCATGAATCGGCCCCAGGGATTCGTCTCGTTGGTGGGGGCCGGGCCCGGGGATCCGCGACTCATCACGCTTGCGGGCCTCCGGGCGATCGAACGGGCCGACGTCATCATCTACGATCTGCTCGTCAATCCCTCGTTGCTCGACGATGCCCCCGCGCATGCTGAGCGGATCTTCGTCGGCAAGCAAGGGGGTGGCAAGTACACGCCGCAACCAGAGATCAACGAACTTCTCCTTGATAAGGCTCGCCAGGGGAAGCGGGTTGTTCGATTGAAAGGGGGCGATCCGTTAGTTTTCGCTCGAGGCGCCGAGGAATTAGAAGCCCTTGCCGGGGCCGGGATCGATTTTGAGATCATTCCCGGCGTGACGGCCGCTCTGGCGGCGGCGGCGACGGCGGCGATCCCGCTCACGCATCGGCATGAATCGTCGACGTTGATCCTCGTCACAGGCCATGAAGACCCCGACAAAGAGGCCAGCGTCGATTGGCACCAGCTCGCAACCCTCCCCGGGACCTTGGCGATCTACATGGCTCGGACCAAGCTTGGTTCGATTGCGGCAGAGCTTCTAGAAGGTGGCCGAGATCCAAAGACTCCTGTCGCCTTCGTGCAGTGGGCCGGCTCGAATCGGCAAGTATCGCATGTCACCACGCTCTTCGATGCGACCAAAGGGGTTCCCGATCATGTTGGGACGCCGATGCTCGCGATTGTCGGACGGGTCGTTGCCCATCGGCAAGAGCTAGCGTGGTTTGAGAGCCGACCTCTCTTCGGGCAGACGGTCCTTCTTCTTCGCCCCGCTGAACAGAACGCTCGGCTTGCCCAGCAATTGGAGGATGCCGGAGCGGTGGTGATTGTCGAGCCGACGATGCGCGTGGAAGAAATCGAGCCCCCCAGCAATCTCGATGATGCGATCGATGCAATCAGCGAATTCGATGCTATCGTCTTCGTGAGTCGGCCCGGGGTTCGGCATTTCTGTGAGCGAGCATGGAAGCGTGGTCAAGATGCTCGCTCGCTGGCCGGCTTACAGTTGGTGGCGGTGGGGCCCGGCACGGCCGAGGAGATGGCGCTATTCAACTTGCATGCGGATCTCGTTCCCGAGGATCACCGAGCCGAGGGCCTTGCCGACGCGCTGTCACCCTCAGCCCAGGGAAAGAGGTTCCTCGTCATTCGAGCCAACCGAGGCCGAGATCTGCTCGAGCAGTCCCTGCGATCGGCGGGCGGGTTTGTTCGTTCTGTTCCCGCCTATCAACAAGTTGATGTCATCGAACCCTCGGCATTGACTCGATCGCAATTGCAAGCAGGTCGGATCGACTGGATCTTTCTCACGAGCAGTAACGTCGCAACGAATTTCTTCCGTTGGCTTGATGAAGAGACCCGGGCGCGCGTGGGTTCGGTCATCAAACTCATCAGCATCAGTCCCATCACCAGCCAGACCGTCCGTTCGGCGGGGTTCGAAGTGGCGATCGAGGCGACCACCCACACGCCCGAGGGGATGATGGAAAAACTGCTCGAACGGTTGCGGTCAGGATGACGGGCTGTGAGAGTGAATGCCCGAAAGCTGTTCAAGGGCTAGCATCAACGCTTGTGTTCCTTTTCGACCGAACCCTTGTGCTTGGACGGCGAGATAGAGCTGCTCGGCCATCCCCAGGCCGGGCAGCGCCAAACCCATTCGTTTGGCTTCGGCCAGCGCGATCCCCATATCCTTGATGAAGTGTTCGACGTAGAAGCCGGGCTCGAAGTCTCGTTTGATGATGCGTGGCCCGAGATTATTGATGGACCAGCTTCCCGCCGCGCCGCTGCCGACACTTTCGATCACTTTTAATGGATCGAGCCCCGCTTTCTGGGCGTACAAAAGAGCTTCGCAAACCGCGATCATCATCGGCCCGATGAGAAGTTGATTGACCATCTTCGTGTGTTGGCCGGCTCCCGCGGGGCCTTGATGCTTGATGGTTTTGCCCATCACCTCGAAGCAAGGCATGACAGCCTCGACAACGTCGACGTTTCCGCCGATCATGATCGACAGAGCGGCATTGCGAGCGCCGATGTCACCTCCCGAGACAGGGGCATCAATACTTCCAACGCCCTTCTTCGCCGCCTCTTGGGCGATCTCGACGGCCAGGCTAGGCTCGCTGGTGGTCATGTCGACAAGGATGCTGCCTGGCTTTGCCGATGCGAGCGTTCCTTGCGGGCCGAGCGTCACCTCGCGCAGATCGCTTGGGTAGCCAACCATCGTGAAGATGATGTCGGAAGCAATCGCGACCTCTTTCGGCGTGCCGGCCCAGCGGGCTCCTCGGTCGAGCAGATCGCGACTCTTCTCTTTTGTCCGACTAAAGAGGGTCAACTCGTAGCCCGCCGCGAGAAGATGGCCCGCCATCGACTTTCCCATCACACCGGTGCCGATCCAGCCCACCTTCGTCGTGCCGGGCGTTGCTCGACTTTGCATCGTTTCGTTTCCTTGTGATGAAGGCCCCGTGGGGGAAGATGAAAATGGATCGCGCCGCCATTGGCCGCTGGTATAGCCTTCCTTGGGACGGCATCAAGGAAATCGTACGATAACCCTGCTCGATGAGAGCCTCGCCAGCAACACCAGCTATTGCTTCCAAGGATCATGTATGGCCCCTCCTATCGCCTTGCCCGGGACATCGGTCGAGATTTTGAATCCTTCGATCGTCCGTGGACAGATTCGACACGCGATCTTCGATTTCGACGGGACTATCTCGCTGGTGCGAGAGGGTTGGCAAGATGTCATGGTTCCGATGATGCTCGAATATCTGTCGGCGGCCGACCCGGACGAAGACTCCGCTTCGGTCAGCCACACTGTCCGAGATTTCGTCACGCGACTCACCGGCAAGCAGACGATCTATCAGATGATCGAATTGGCCGAGCAAATCAAAAAGCGGGGCGCGACGCCGCTTGATCCGCTCGATTACAAGCACGAGTATCTTCGCCGATTAGAAGTCCGGATCGCCAATCGCGTGAGCGGATTAGAAAGTAAATCGATTGATGCCGAGTCGCTTTTGGTGCCAGGCTCGATGGAACTTCTCGAAGGATTGTCGGCACGAGGGGTGCGAATGTATCTGGCCAGTGGCACCGACGAACCTTTCGTCCTGCGCGAGGCCAAGCTGTTGGGGGTCGATCATTACTTCGACGGCGGAATCTTTGGTGCTCTGGACAACTATCAGAACTTCTCGAAGAAGATGGTCATCGATCGCATCATCAAAGAGAACGCTTTAAGCGGGCCGGAACTGGTCGCCTTTGGTGATGGCTATGTCGAGATCGAAAACGCCAAGGGGGTCGGTGGGATTGCCGTCGGTATGCCAACATTCGAGGCTGACCCCGTGCGATGGGACGACTGGAAGAAGGAACGGCTTAAACAAGCCGGCGCCGATCTGCTTATTCCGAACTTTGTCGATCATCGCCCGCTGTTGGCCTTCCTATTCAACGATGCGATGGCGTGATACTTTTCTCTCGGGCGTAGATTCGAGGATAATGCGCGATGAGCCGATACCCGCAGTTCGATCGAGATTCGCTTCACATTCGGCCCCTGGCCGAGCGAAATCATGATCTAACTCTTGATATCATGCTGCCCTTGGATCAGCCCAACCCCCTGCCCCACGAAGAGGGTTTGCGTCTGACCGCTCGGCGGATGATCACCGCTCGGCAGCAGAAAAGGTCGATCATTCTCGCGATGGGTGCGCACGTCATCCGGGCCGGAACGACACCGCACTTGGTCGATCTGATGGAGCGGGGCTACCTCACGCATATCGCCTGCAACGGTGCGGGGGCCATTCATGATTTCGAGCTCGCTCTTATCGGTCAAACGTGCGAAAGCGTCCCGCGATACATCTCTTCTGGCGAATTCGGACTCTGGAAAGAGACGAGTCGGCTCAACGAAATTATCACCCGTGCCGCCCGCGACGGGCTCGGCTTGGGCGAGGCGGTCGGCAAAGAGATTCTCGAAGGGGACTATCCCCACAAGAAGTACAGTCTCTTCGCGCAGGCGTATCGGCTAGGCGTACCGGTCACGGTACATGTCGGGATCGGCTACGACATCATCTATGAACATGCCAACTGTGATGGGGCGGCTTGGGGGGAGACATCCTACCGAGATTTTCTGATTTTTGCCCACGCGGTGACGAACCTTGAAGAGGGTGTCTATCTCAGTTTCGGCAGTGCGGTGATGGGACCGGAAGTTTACTTGAAAGCGTTGGCGATGGCGCGAAATGTCGCCCATCGGCGGGGCGAGAGTATCTGCCACTTCACCACGCTGGCGTGCGATTTAATTCCGATTCAGGGGGATTTTCGGCAACAGGCCCCCAAGTCGGATCCGCAGTATTACTATCGGCCCTACAAGACGATTCTGGTTCGCACGGTCGCCGACGGAGGGGAAAGTTTTTATGTGTGCGGCGACCATCGCCATACCGTTCCATCGCTCCATCACTTTATCCTGGAGCAAGCGGAGCATGGCTGAGTGAACCGACTTTACACATGGAACTTTCTGCTCGCCTTTCTCGCGCAGACGGCGTTCACGATCACCAATTCGCTGCTGGCGCATTACGGTCGATGGGTCGAGTTTCTCGGTGGCAATGAACTCGACGTCGGCAATGTCAGCAGTGTGTCGGCCTTTGTCGGCTTGGTGTTTCGACCGTTGCTTGCCCCGTGGATCGATCGTTTGGGACCCCGATTCTGTTGGGTGGTTGCCAGCATCATCGTCGTGGCCGGTTCGCTCGCGAATATCCTGCTGACCGATCTGGGAATCTGGCTTTACATCATTCGCAGCATGATGGCGGTGGGTATCGCCATCGTCTTTGCCAGTGGATTGACCTACATCGCCCATGTCACTCCCGTCGATCGCCGAGCGGAGGCGATCGGCGTCCTCGGCGCGGGTGGTTTTGTGGGCCTTCTCATCGGACCTGCATTAGGAGATTTCTTTCTCCATCGGGCTCAGCGGACCGAGCATGATTTTCAGCTCTTCTTTTTGACGGCTGCACTCGGAGTCGGTTTCAGCGTCGTGCTAGTACTTTTCGGCAAACCCGCGCCGATGCATCATGAACCCGCGCGCGGCTGGCACCCGATCGATTTTCTCCGCACGGCCGTGAAGTATTGGCCCGGCTGGATCATGTTTTCGACCTTCGCGTTTGGTGTTTGCATGACGGTCCCTTTTGTTTTCCTCTCGATCTTCGTCGATCAAGAGACACAGTCGCGCGTCGGACCTTTCTTCGTGGTGTACGCAACCGTGGGGCTCGCGCTTCGGCTTGGCCTGCGGAGTTGGCCCGATCAGTTCGGCGCGAAAAGGATCTTGATGGTCGGCATGGCCATGTTTGCTGCGGGCATGTGGCTATTTCTGCTCGCGACGCGAGAGCAACCTTATTGGTTGATGGTCGCCGGCGCCGTTTGTGGAGCAGCGCATGGCTTGACATTTCATTCGATGGTGACGCTGGTCCTTGAACCGTTTCCGCCCGAGCACCGTGGCTCGGGCTCGACGCTCGCATTGATGGGGATCGATTCAGGGACGTTTTTCGGGGCACAAGTCCTTCGCTTTGTGATTTACAAGGGTGGTTACCCTGCCCTCTTTCACGCCGTCGCCGGCTGTTGTGTCGTTGCCGTCATTGTTCTTTGGTGGAGAAAGCCGACTCCAACCCCTACTCTAGCAGACAAGTCGTCGGCAGCGGCATGAACCATTCTCATCATTCATCGTCACGAAGATGAAACGTCGACCGGATTGCCGAGAGCGCTCGATCGCGATCCGCCCGATCCACCACCAACGTGATGTGCAGCTCGCTGGTGGTGATGATCTCGATGTTGACGTTCTGTCCCGCGAGAGCTTCGAACAGTTTTGTTGCCACGCCGGTATGGCTTCGCATGCCGACACCGCGAACGGAAATCTTCGTCATCGAATCATCGGTAAAGACCTGTCCTCCTCGCAAATCATCCATGATCCGCTGGGCGGTGGCGGCGGCCGACGTCAGGTCGCTTTTTAAGACGGTGAAGCTAAGAACGGTTCGACCGTCCATGCCGATGTTCTGAACGATGATGTCAACCGCGATTCCTGCCTGGGCGATCGCCGCAAAAATTCGCGACGCGACGCCTGGATGATCGGGAACGCCGTCGAGAGTGATGCGGGCCTGGTTGTCGTCGAAATCGACGCCTCCGACAAGGATGTCTTCCATCGTCGGCAAACTCCGCGCGATCTGTTGCAAGCGGTCGGTGGAAACAGCTTTCGGCTGCAGTAATTCGTGCTTGGGCTGATACGCGATTCCTTGTTGATCCTCGACAAGGGGTTGATCGAGGTGAAACTCCTCATGCACTGCCCGCAATGCTTCGAGCGCATCTTGCTCCGCGACCAGGGTCGAGATCTTGATATCGCTGGTGGTGATCATCTTGACGTTGATGCTGCGAGAGGCCAGCGATTGGAACATCCGCTGGGCGACGCCCGAGTGGACGCGCATGCCGAGCCCGACGATCGACACTTTAGAGACGCCCGAACTGTGGTGAACGCCCGCCGCCCCGATTTCGTCGGCGACCTTTCGAACCACTTCGAGTGTGGCGGTCAGATCGCTTTGGGCGACCGTGAACGAGAGTTCCGTCTTTCCGTCGATCGATGCGTTTTGCACGATCATGTCGACGACAATGTGGTCGGCAGCGATTCGCGAGAAGATCTTGTAAACGACGCCCGGCACATCGGGAACGCCTTCCAGTGTGATTCGCGACTCTGCCTTTTGCAGTGCTGCGCCGCGAACGACGATGTGCTCCATTGAGGAGTGCTCGGGTCGGATCAGTGTCCCCTGAGTCTCTTTGCCCGAATGACGAACGTGGATGATGGTGCCGAACTTCTTCGCGAACTCGATGCTTCGCGAGTGCATCACCCCGGCCCCGACGCTGGCCAGTTCAAGCATTTCGTCGTAACTGATTTGATCGACCTTGCGGGCATCGGCGACGACGCGCGGGTCTGTGGTATAAACGCCGTCGACATCGGTGTAGATTTCACAGACATCGGCCGCGAGTGCGGCGGCAATCGCGACGGCGGTCGTGTCGGAGCCACCTCGGCCCAGCGTGGTGATGTTCTGATCGTCATCAACCCCTTGGAAGCCTGCAACAATCGCGATCTTCCCCTCGTGCAAGATTTGCAGAATGCGGGAAGTCGAAATCTCGCGGATGCGGGCTTTGCCGTGAATGGAATCGGTGACGATTCCCATTTGCCCGCCGGTCAGACTGACCGCTTCGTGCCCCTGGACCTGAATCGCCATGGCCAGAAGCGCGATCGATTCTTGCTCGCCGGTTGCCATCAACATGTCGAGCTCGCGCGCGGGAGGCTGGGGATGAATCTCCTCGGCCAACTCGATCAGTTCATCCGTTCGATGCCCGCGTGCACTGACAACGACGACGACGTGATGCCCGGCTTCTTTGGTGGAGATCGCTCGTCGAGCAGCAGCGCGGATCTTCTCCGCATTGGCTACACTCGTTCCGCCAAACTTTTGGACGACGATTCCCAAGGAAAGCGACTCCCTTCCGTAGTCGAAACGACTTGTAAAGTCCGCCAAGCCTCGGGTGCACGAATGCAACGAGAGGGCAAAGACTTTCCCCTCGTTGCTTTGCCGAGAACGACCCATCCCGGATGATGGATAGGCAAGGCCCCCGCGCTGGCTTGGCCGAGTCAATGTCCCCGAGTTCCCCCGGGGGAATGACATACCATTGTCACTCGGCACCCACGGCCCGGTAGAGGACCAGGCAAATGGGACGCGAAAAGACGATTAGAAGTTGTGGACGCCCAGCGAGATGGTGCCGGCCGGCTCGACGTTGAGCACTTCGTAGCGAGCGGCGATCTCTTGCTTGTTGAAGGTTTCCACCATCGCTTCACCGATTCGGTTGGCCCATTTGCTACCGACGGCGAAAATGCTGGGGCCCGACCCCGAAACGCAAACTCCTAAGGCGCCGGCTTTATAGGCGGCGTCCATCACCGCTTGTCGACCGACGATGAGTTTCTCTCGCGACGGCTGATGCAGCCGATCGTTCATCGCTTCCTTCAGCACCGAGTTGGCAGCTTTGCCCGGCCCTTTTAAAAGCGCCGCGATCACCAGCGATGCTCGTCCTACGTTGAAGACGGCGTCTTCAAACGCGATCTTCTTCGGGAGAACTTTGCGAGCGGCCGCGGTATCGATGGTGAAGTCGGGAATCGCCACCACGTACTTCCACTTCGTCAATGCGTCCAGATCGACCGAAAGGGCGTGAAAGCCTGTCGCTTGATCGCCGACGGAAACAGCGAGCCCACCCAAAAGAGCCGGCGCGACATTGTCGGGATGCCCTTCGATTTTGGCGGCAATCTTGAAGAGGT
This sequence comes from bacterium, assembly GCA_019753235.1. Lineage (GTDB taxonomy): Bacteria > Planctomycetota > Planctomycetia > Kolteriales > Kolteriaceae > JAIELF01. The sequence goes on along the minus strand of JAIELF010000011.1, from coordinate 98,384 downwards.
CTTCGCGATCGAGCGGCCGGCCGCAAATCTCATTGGCCAGAAAGACTCCTCCCGCGACCGCTGCCGAGCTGCTGCCCAACCCGCGCGATAGTGGAATGCGATTGGTGCAACGAACCCAAACCGGAACGGGTTTGCGATCGAGGTGCTTGAAGGTTTCGATCATCGATCGAACCACGAGATTGGATTCATCCCGGGCGAGGGTGTTCTCTCCTTCGCCGACGATCTCGACAACCGTTTTGTTGGTTCGGCCTACCTCGGCCGCCAATTCGTTATGCAGAGTCAGCGCCAGACCCATCGAGTCGAAGCCCGGACCTAGATTCGCGGTGGTGGCCGGTACACGACAAGCCGCTTTAAGCCGCTTATAGCCCCGGGGCAGACGGATCGTCGTCGACATGACCGTTAGCGTCCCCATCTCTTGTCTACCATCCCCAAAAAAGACCTCGCCTTGAACCCATGTTCGATTTCATCAAGCGTGCGCCGCCACCGGCAGACAAACGCTCGGCGCCCGGGCAATCTCCAGTCGATCGGCCTCGGCCAGCGACAAGCGGACCGGACCATCGGATGCCTCGTGAGTCATGATAATGAGCGGGACCGGCTGTTCCGGCTTGTTTTCTGGCGTTTCGTGTTGAATGACACTGGCAATGCTGATGCCGTGCTCGCCGAGAATGCTGGCGATCCGCGCCAGCGTGCCGGGCCGATCGCTGATCGTAAATCGCAAATAGAATCGGCTTTTCGCCTGACTTGTCGGGTCGAAATGGGGTCCTGCCGGCTCGGTTTCCCATAGCCGAAGCGCTCGAAAGGTTTGCTGACCCCGACCCGTGGCCAGATCGATAACCCCGGCGACCACGCTCGAGGCGGTTGGCATCTCCCCTGCCCCTTTACCAGAAAACAGGAGATCCCCGACCGCGTCCCCATGTACTTGAATCGCGTTGTACTCTCCGCGAATCTGGGCCAGCGGATGATTTTGATGGACGAGTTTCGGCGTGACTTGCAGCGAGAGCTTCCCGCCGACAACTTCTCCTTCTGCGAGGAGTTTGATGACGTAGCCGAGTTCCCTGGCAAATCGAAGATCCATCGAATCGAGTTTGTCGATGCCGGCCCGAGAAATCGAACGCCAATCGACTTTGCTTTGAAAGGCCAGGCGAGCCAGAATCGCGAGTTTCTGGGCAGCGTCACTGCCGTTGACATCGAGCGTGGGATCGGCCTCGGCAAAGCCGAGCTGTTGAGCCTGCCGAAGAGCGTCGCCGTAGGCAAGGCCTCGCTCGTGCATGGCCGTCAGGATGTAGTTGCAGGTTCCATTCACAATGCCGGAAATCCGCTCGATTCGGTTGACACAGAGGGTCTCTGCCAGTGCCGCCAGAATCGGGATCCCGCCCGCGACGCTGGCTTCGAAAAGAATCGATCGGTCAGACTGATGGGCAATCTCGAAGAGTTCACGCCCGTGCTCGGCCAGGACCGCTTTGTTGGCGGTCACGACATGCTTACCCGCACGAAGCAGAGCCGCGATTCGATGCCGGGCAGGCTCGATGCCCCCCATGACCTCGATCACCGCATCGATGTCGCGATCCGCGAGCAGGCTGTCGAAGTCGGTCGTCAAACGAGCGCCCCCGAGATCGATTCCGCGGGATTTGGCAGGGTCGCGGACGACGACGGTCTTGAGTTCGAGCGGACCAACCCCCAGCGAGCGAAGATGTTCGGGCCGCTGGGTCAATAGCTTCGCCACTCCCGTGCCGACGGTCCCGAGACCGATCATCGCCAATCGCAGGCCAGTTGCCGGCATGGTGCTCTTTCGCGCTGCGGAACGCCCGCGGGATCAGCCCGCCAGTCGTTCACGTAACCGCCAAGATAGATAAAGAGTTATGCCTATTCCGAGAGGGGTGGTTGGTCAAGGGAGAGGATGGACGCTTGAAATTCCCCCTGGCCTAAACAAGCCAGGGACCAATGCATGTTAAGTATATTAGCAGAAATATCTTACATCAAATTAAGGCGGATTTAGACTCGGGTCAGGATTAAGCTCGCGTTTTGCCCGCCAAACCCGAACGAGTTTGTCAGGGCGACTTGCACATCCTGTCGCCGAGCCGCATTGGGAACATAATCGAGATCGCACTTCGGATCGGGGCTCGTGAGATTGATCGTCGGAGGGAGCAGGCCGGTATCGATCGTCAGGGCGGTGGCGGCCGCCTCGACGGCGCCGGCGGCTCCGATCAGATGGCCTGTCATGCTCTTAATGGAACTGAGGGGCGTTCGATGTGCATCCGAGCCCAGTGAGCCCTTGACTGCGTTCGTTTCCATTTCATCGTTGAGAGGCGTGCTGGTCCCGTGGGCGTTGATGTAGTCGATCTGGTCGCGATTAAGTTGTGCTTCACGCAGCGCCATCTCGATGGCTCGGCGGGCACCCTTGCCTGTCGGCTCGGGCCGAGTGATGCCGAACGCATCGCATGACGAACCGTATCCCGCGATCTCGGCATAGATATGAGCGCCCCGTTGTCGGGCTCGTTCGAACTCTTCGAGGAAAAGGACCGCGGCCCCCTCCCCTAAGACGAAGCCATCGCGCTCGCGATCGAAGGGTCTGCTGACCTCGGCGGAAGGTCGTCGCGATCGACTGAGCGCTCCCAGCGAGCCGTAGGCAACCATCATGAGGGGTTCGATTCGACTATCGGACCCGCCGGCGAGCATGACCTCTGCATCGCCTCGCGCGATCAACCGAAACGCTTCGCCGATCGCCTGGGTGCCGGCGGCACACGCCGTCGTGATGGTATTGCACGGGCCTTCGGCATGGTGAAGAATCGCCAGATGCGAACTGAGCATGTTGGGCAAAAGCTTCAACAGCCAAAGGGGCTCAAGCGATCGAGGGCCGACTTCGCCGAACTTGGCCGGCTCGAATGTCCCTGTTTCGTCCAGCGATTCCATGATCGGCTTAGCAAGATCCGATAGTCCCATGGGGACGACGCCCGAACCCATGCAGACGCCGAATCGTTCGGGGTCGAGAGTGCCAGGGTCGATCCCCGCGCTCGTCATGGCCTCATGGGCGGCGACGACGGCAAACTGAATATTGCGTCCCATGACCTTCATCGATTTGCGGTCGGGGACTAGGTGCTTGACTTCGAGTTGGCGAATTTCGCCGGCGATCTGGGATGGATACGTGCTGGCATCAAAGCTGGTAATAGGAGCGATGCCGGTGCGGCCTTCGACGCAGGCGTTCCAAAAATCTTTGGTATTGTTGCCGTTGGGGGCGACCACCCCGATACCGGTCACGACGACTCGGCGCATCAATATCTCCCCGGCTGCTTCCAGTGTCTACCAGGTGTCACCGATTCGGTCTGGTTGCCGACATATCCCGCAACCGCGTTGCCGGCCGCCGCTTTGGCCGAGCCACGCAAGACCCCCTTTTTGGCTTTCCCTTCACCCACAGATGTTTCCGGGGTGAGAAACGAGGAACGGTTCGATCGGAAAGCCAACCAAGAGAACATTCCCGCTTTCGGCATGAATCGCAAATCGACCGAGGCTTACTCTTGCCATTGGAACCAAACCCAGGTCGGCAAAGTTGGTACATCCGTTAGAATGGTTCATCAAAGGACAAAATGGCGAAGGGGGGACCATCGCGTGGCGACGTATCGACTCCTTGTGGCATGGTGGGCGTGCTGTTTACTGGCCGAGCCGACCCGGTCGGATGTGCCCACAGAATGGCCGGCACACGGGGCGATCGTTTCGGGATTGGCCTTCAGCCCGGATGGTTCGATGTTGGCCAGTGTCGGCTACGACGGCAAATGGAAGCTCTGGAAATGGGCGGATGGAAGTCTTGTTCGAGAGGTGGTCGCCCATGACAAGCCGATCTACGGATTCGCGTTTCGGCCGGATGGCCAGGCGATCGCGACCGCAGGGCTCGACGGGCTGATTCGGATTTGGAATCTGGCCGACGGTAGCAAGATTGCTGAGCTCACCGGTCACCAAGGAATCGTCAGTTCCGTCGCCTATTTGCCGGACGCATCACAAATCATCTCCGCCGGTCAGGACAAAACGGTTCGCCTGTGGACGACCGCCAATCATGCAGAGGCAAAAAAGCTGGAGGGGCATCAAGGGACGATTTACTCGTTCGCGATCACCGCGGACGGCAAAGTCGCCGCCACCGCCAGCCAGGACAAGGTCATCAGGCTTTGGGATGTAGCGGCCGGCACCGCGATGAAGGAGCTCGGTGGAAGCGAAGAGGCCGTGCTCGCGGTTGCCTTTTCCGCGGACGGGCAAACGCTATTCTCGGGGGGAATGGACCGAAAGATTCGTCTTTGGAGCGTGGCCGAGGGGAAGGTCCTTCGCGAGGTTCCCACGCCCGACCCGGTCTTCACACTGGTGGTGGCGAAAGATTCTGGTCGATGGGTCAGTGGCGGCTATTCGGGAAGTGTTACCGTTTGGAACCCTGCCGATGCAACGCCGATCGCCACGGACAAGAAGGCGTTCGGTGCCTACTCGCTGGCGATCTCCCCGGACGGGAAACAGATCGTGAGTGGTCATGAGAACGGAAAAATCTTTGTGCGTCCCATGCCACCTTGACAACAGTGACATGATGATGTCACGACTTGCCGCGAAGTCGTCGCCAAGCCAGATGCGAAACCCACTCGAAGAGTCCAGGTGACAGCCGCTTCAGATACCAAGGCCCCCATGCCTCGGGGCCAACTGGGACTACCGCGAGATCTTTGCGAATCGCCCTTAAGACGGCCTGCGCCACGCGCTCGGGGGGCCAGCCCCGCTTGCGGTAGAATTCGACGGTTGATTTCTTGCTCGCGCCTCCGGGAACTTCGTGATAACGCGAGTCGGCGACGATGCCGGTGTTGATGATGCCGGGACAGACGACGCTGACGCCGACCCCATGGCGACGAGCCTCCAGGCGAAGGGCTTCGCTCAAGGCGATGACCGCTGCCTTTGTCACGCTGTAGCCGGCCGTCCCGGGTGTTGGGCAAAGACCCATGAAACTCGCAGTCGTGACGATGTGTCCTCGACCTTGCGCGATCATTGACGGCAAGAATTCTTTGATGCCGTGCATCGGTCCCCAGAAATTAATCCCCATGATCCAGGCGAAATCATCGAGGGACGTATCAACGACTTCACCGGCCATGGCCACGCCCGCATTGTTGAACAGGATAGACGCAAATCCAGCCTCTTTTTCAACCTGCCTGGCCAACTCAGCGACTTGTTCGCGCTGGGCGACATCGACGACGTGCGGCCAAGCCTTTCGCCCAAGGGACCGAATCCTCTCCGTGACTTGATCCAGTCGATCATCGCGAATGTCGGCAAGAACGATGTTTGCCCCCGCCTGGGCCAGTCCGATGGCCGTTGTCTTGCCGATGCCCGAGCCGGCACCGGTCACCACGGCAACATGGTCTGTCAAATCCTTGATACCGGGCATCAGCGGCAGTTCGTCCTCTTTCAACACGTTGAAAGTCGAAAGTGCTGCGAAGAAAAAAGGCACGGAGACCAAGATCGGCCCCGTGCCTGCGTGTTGTTCTCGTCTGTGCGAGCGCTCGTTACGCTGCTGCGGGCATCGACTTGGCAACACGTGCTCGGCGAAGCAGAATCTCGGTCGCCGTGACCAACCGATCCCCTCCGCGCCCGTCGATCAGCATTCGCCCTGATCGGCTCATGGCTTTACGTTCGAAGTTGTCGCCGAGAATCTCGACGACGGCCCGCGCGACTCGCTCGGGTGCCGAGCTATCAAACTCGCCGACACTCTGCGCGACGCCGACCTCTTCGAGCTTTTCGGCATGGGCAGTCTGGTCGGGTCGACGAACCACGACCACCGTTGGGATCCCGACACAGGCGGCTTCGATCGGCGTGTTGCCGCCGGCACAGACCAGCAAGTGTGATTTCGTGATGCGAGCCGCCAGATCGCGACAGTCGGCGATGATGCTTAGCCGGCCGGGAAAGCGTTCGGCCAACATCTTGAGTTCATCACGTCCTTCGGTCGAGGCGCCGATGACGGCATCGATCTTGTCGATGCTCTTTTCTTCCAACATCGCGGCCGCCAAGCGAGCGGTATCGTGGCCGACCTCACCGCCGCCGAGCGAAAGGAGAACTCGGACAGCACCACCCGGTTCGGTCGCGCGGACGTTTCGAGCGCGTCGAAACTCGCTTCGGACCATCGCATAACGTTCGCCGGCGAGGATCTGCGTGCCGGGATAAACATGAAAATCTCTCGAGTCGCAAACCAGCGTGGGGCTCAGAACGATGTCGCTGGGAAAGCGAATCCCTGCGATGGCGTCGATCGTGATGACGAGCGGCACGCGGTAAGAGAGCATGGCCAGGTATTCTTCATCGAACTCAATCGAGTCGGTGATGACAACCTGGGGCTGGCGCGACTCGACTTCCTTCATCAGGTCGGCCCGGTCCGAACTGGTTCCAGCCGGATGGCTTGCCCGCAACACGGTGTGGCGGTGCCTTCGAATTCGATCGGGCCACGCATGATTGTCGATGCGAGACATGAACGTCATTTGATATCGGCGTCGTTGCAGCGCGTTGGCCAATGCCAAACAGCGAGCCACTTTGCCCATACCGTCGTCGGCAGAGCCGTCGACGCGCAGAAGGATCGATCCTCGTGTCATCCTGGTTGAGCCTCGTGCGAGATTGCTTCCTTGCATTCATCGTTTCGCAAATTGGCCGGAGCGGCCCTCGCACCGAGCTAGACTTGTTCCATCCCGTTTCCCGCCGATCGAAAGCCGATCGGCTCGGTCAACGAGCCAACCCTTTCCATCGACGCCGCACCGCTCATCGACCGGTCATCACCCGAGAGGGTTTGTTTCCGACCCACAAGCATTCACCGGTCCCCCGACCGATGTGTCACTTGCTTCGCATCCCGCTCGGCGTCGTGACGGGCCGAAAGCTAAAAGGGCTGACTCATCGTGTCAACCGCGCAAAGAAAAAATCGTGAAGAGAAGTTAGAAATGAACGATTTCGCCCCCTTTTCTTGTGAAGATGGGAAGTGTCAGCAGGGTGGCACAACGAGTCAGGAACAAGAGGCGCCGGACGAGCAGGGGCTTTGTGCGACGTGGGAATCTCCATTGAATGCCCTCGTAGAGAAGCGAGACCGGTTCGTCCGGCTCGCGCTTCGTGAAAAGGTTTCGTTCGAGGTTCTCGTCAAGGAAGATCGTCGTGGATGCAACGGCTCAAGAGTTTTTTCGGCAACTGGTCGAAACCCCCAGCCCTTCGGGTTACGAACAGAAAATCCAGCGGATCGTTCGCGATTACGCCCGTTCTTTTGCTGACGAAATCCGAACCGATGTGCATGGCAATGTGATCGCCACCGTCAATGCTGGCGGATCGTGCCGAGTATTGCTTGATGGTCACGTCGACCAGATCGGCATGATTGTTCAGCACATCGACGATCAGGGTTTCATTTACTGCTTGCCGATCGGAGGCTGGGACGTCCAGATTCTTCTCGGGCAGCGCGTGGTGGTTTGGTCAGCAGAGGGACCGCTCCCCGGCGTGATCGCGCGCAAGGCGACCCATCTTCTCACAGACGACGAACGAAAAAAGATCCCGGAGTTTCACGAGCTCTGGATCGACCTGGGGATTCAGGATGCTGTCGAAGTTCGCCGGCGGGTGCAGATCGCCGACCCCGTGACGGTCGAGCTTGGCCTTCGTCCGATCGCAGGAAGTATTGTTTCCGGTCCCAAAATGGACGATTCCGCGGGTCTGTTCGTCGTCTTCGAAGCACTTCGGCGATTGAAGGGAAAGAAGTTTGCGCCGGCCGTCCATGTCGTGAGCGCCGTTCAGGAAGAGATCGGTCTTCGTGGGGCGCAGACAGCAGCGTTCGGCATCGATCCGCACTTGGCCATCGCCGTCGATGTCACGCATGCGACGGATTGCCCCACGATTGATAAACGCTCGAACGCGGTGGTCGGCATCGGGAAGGGCCCGGTTCTTTTCCGCGGCCCGAACATCAACCCCGTGATGTTCCGCCGACTGCAAGAGACGGCACAGCAGCACTCCTTGCCGATCCAGATCAAGGGAGCCAATCGTGGCACCTCCAATGATGCCAATGTGTTGCAGCTTATCCGGTCGGGCGTGGCGACTGCCTGTTTGGGAATTCCGCTTCGGTACATGCACAGTCCGGTGGAGCTGATCTCCTTGGACGATCTCGAGTCCGCCGCCGAGCTTCTCGCACAGTTCATTCTATCCCTGCAATCAGGGGACGATTTCACGCCGGTTTAGTCCTGAAAAAAGGGTCAAGTGCCGGAATCGGTTCGAGCGATCCAATGGGACGAAAACCCCGCTTCGTTGCCGATTCAAGGGGCTCAAGAGAGTGCCTCTAGTTGGCGTTGTCTCTTTCTTGCAGCGGTTTTACTCTTAGGCGGGAGAAGCCCCCGAGAGCAGCTTCTGCCGAAATAGCCTATTGTCCCGCGAATTTTGAAGACATACGAAGCAAAGGGGGGAGGCAGGCCGATCGCGGTCGGCCATCCGCCCAGTGTGCGGTTCGAGGGTGGCGAACTAAAGGGCTGTCGATGAAGAACGTTCCGATTACGGTGGCGCACGGTGACGGTATTGGTCCCGAGATCATGGCGGCATCGCTTGAGATCCTCAAGGAGGCAGGGGCGCGGATCGATGTCGAAACGATCGAGATCGGCGAACGCGTCTATCTCAGCGGCAACACCGCGGGCATCTCCGATTCATCTTGGGAATCACTTCGTCGAACCCGTGTCTTTTTGAAGGCCCCTATCACCACGCCACAAGGAGGAGGCTACAAGAGCCTGAACGTCACCGTCCGAAAGACGCTCGGCTTGTACGCCAACATCAGACCCTGCGTCGCCTACCATCCCTTCATCGAAACCAAGCATCCCACCATGGATGTCACCATCGTTCGAGAAAACGAGGAAGATACTTACGCCGGCATCGAGCACCAACAGACCGACGAAGTGACACAGTGTCTGAAGCTGATCTCTCGGCCAGGCTCCGAGAGGATTGCCCGTTATGGGTTCGAATTCGCACGAGCGCATCATCGCAAAAAGGTGACTTGTTTCACCAAAGATAACATCATGAAAATCACCGACGGCCTGTTCCACAGGGTCTTTGATCAGATTGCCAAAGAATACCCCGATATCGAAAACGAACATTGGATTGTCGATATCGGCGCCGCCAAATTAGCCGACACGCCAGAAGTCTTTGATGTGATCGTGATGCCCAACTTGTACGGTGACATCTTATCGGATGTCGCGGCACAGATTGCCGGCTCGGTTGGGTTGGCAGGCTCGGCAAATATCGGCATCGACTTTGCCATGTTCGAAGCGATCCACGGGTCCGCCCCACGGCGAGCAGGACAAAACCTCGCTAACCCCTCCGGCTTGCTCCACGGGGCCATCATGATGCTCGTCCATATCAACCAAGGGGACATTGCCGAGCGGATTCACAACGCCTGGCTGCGGACCATCGAAGATGGGATCCATACGTACGACGTTTACAATGAGCCTTACAGCAAAGAAAAGGTCGGCACCAAAGAGTTTGCCAAGGCGGTTTGTCAACGATTGGGCAAGCTTCCCGAGAAACTCAAACCCGTCAAGTACGCTACTTCGGCCGATGCCATGAAGCAGATTCAGATTTCTCCCACCATTCCAGCCAAGAAAGACTTGGTCGGCATCGATGTCTTCGTTCACGCGTTTCAAGCGAAACCCGACGAGTTGGGCGCAAAGATGAAAAAGCTGTCCGGCGAAGGGGTCAAGATCAAGATGGTCACCAATCGCGGCGTCAAGGTTTGGCCCGATGGTTTCCCCGAGACTTTCTGCACCGATCATTGGCGTTGCCGATTCATAGCCGACACGCCGACCGGAACGATCAATCATCAGCAAGTCGCTTCTCTCATCAAGCGGTTCGCTGACGCGGGGATCGACTTCATCAAGACAGAACACCTCTGTCACTTTGATGGCAAGCCGGCCTACTCGCTGGGGCAGGGGGAGTAATCTCCTTCTCGACTTGCGCAATTCGGCGAGTCGGAGCCTGCTTTTTTGACACTGCCGAAGTATGTCCTAACTTTCATTAGGTCTGCCGAAGCGCCAGCATGTTTGAACCCATTTCGACGTGGCGCTCGGGTGGACTACTCTCCTCGGCGGCTGTTTTCTCGACGGGAAGGATTCTCGCGAGACGTAAGCCGCCACTCTTGTCGCAAAGGCAGTAATGCCTTTGACACCAAATTGTCCCCCGCGTCGCGAGCAATAGGAGAGACTCGCCATGGCTTGGATACGAAACTTTCTGCGTGATGAAGAGGGAGTGACGGCCGTTGAGTACGCCGTCATGCTCGCTTTGATTATCCTGGTTTGTGTCGGCTCGGTCGGTGTGGTCGGCATGAATACGCGCGAGCTGATGGATCCCGGCGGGAGACTGACGACGGCGCTCGGCTCGGGAAGCTGAAGTCGCATCGACTTCCACGGACGCCGAAATCTCGGCAAGCGCCGTTCGACCGATCTAGGCTTGGTTTCATGCATCCTCTTTTTGAGCCATCTGATTCGTTGACTCAGCAGGAGGCCGTTGGCTTTGACCAGCGGCGATCCGGTTGAGGACATTCAAAAATGCCGTCGCGCTCGCTTCGACAATGTCGGTCGACACGCTCCGGGCCCGGTACACTTTTCCCTCGTGCTTGACTTCGACGTACACCTCACCTTGAGCATCTTGCCCGCCGGTCACGCTTCGAACCTGATAATCCGTCAGGCGGACGCCGCGATAGCCTGTGATCGATTCCATCGCACGAAAGATCGCATCGACTGGCCCGTCGCCGAACTCCGCCTTCATGAAGGACTCTCCATCGGACCGCTTCAGAGTCACGGTGGCTGACGGGACACACGAAGAGCCCGCGGCCGTGTGCAGCGTCGCTAACTCCCAAGCGTTGGTCCCTACGTGCAGTTTCTTCTCGATCAGAGCTTCAATGTCCGCATCAAAGATCTCCTTTTTCTTGTCGCACAATCTTTTGAATTCTTCGAAGACCATATCGAGCTCGGCTTCGTTGATCGAATAGCCCATGTCGATAACCCGCTGCCTCAAGGCATGTCGACCCGAATGCTTGCCAAGCACTAACTCGGTCCGGGTCAAGCCGACATCCTCTGGGTGCATGATTTCGTAAGTGATCCGATTCTTGAGCATGCCGTCCTGGTGGATGCCGGCCTCGTGCGCGAAGGCGTTTTGCCCCACAATCGCCTTGTTTCGCTGTACATGAAGTCCGGTCGTGTTGGCGACCAGTCGGCTGGTTGGGTGAAGCCGTTTCGTCTGGACATTCGTTTCAAGTCCCCAATGATCATGCCGCGTTCGCAGCGCCATCACCACTTCTTCGAGTGAACAGTTCCCTGCCCGCTCGCCGATGCCATTGATCGTGCATTCCACCTGCCGAGCCCCCGCCTTGACGGCCGCCAAAGAATTGGCGACGGCCAAGCCGAGATCGTTATGACAATGTACGCTGATCACCGCCCGATCGATGTTCGGCACTTGGTTGAAAAGGTAGCGGAACAGATCGCCGAACTCGTCCGGGGTCGCGTAGCCGACGGTGTCGGGGATGTTGACTGTGGTTGCCCCCGCACCAATGACCGCTTCAATCACCTGCGCGAGGAACTCAGGCTCGGTGCGAGAGGCGTCCTCGGGAGAGAACTCGATGTCGTCGGTAAAAGTCCGAGCGAGCTTAACCCCCTCGACGCTCCGGCGAAGGATCTCTTCCTTGGCCATGTTGAGTTTGAATTCGCGGTGGATGGCGCTGGTCGCTAAGAAGACGTGGATTCGGCCACGCTCGGCCGGTCGGATCGCGTCGCCTGCCCTCTCGATGTCGGCCTTATTGCAACGGGCCAAGCCAGCAATTGTCGGTCCGACAATCTGTTGGGCGATCGCCCGCACTGCTTCGAAATCCCCGGGGCTAGCAATCGGAAAGCCGGCTTCGATCACATCGACACGAAGATCCGCCAATGCCTGGGCGACCTCGAGTTTCTCTGCCGTGTTCATGCTAGCGCCAGGGGACTGTTCACCGTCCCGTAAGGTCGTGTCAAAGATGATGACTCTATTGCTTTGCATCAGTTCGATCTCCCGTGGTAGGCCCAATCATGGAAACAGACGAACGAGCCGCCCGCAGGCGTACCCGATAGTGTCGATTGGTCTCCGCGCGAGAGGCTAGTTCCTTTTCCCTCTCGCTTGGCGGATGCTGAAAAACAAAAAAACCCCGAGGCGATTACCCCAGGGTCGTTTGGTCTCTTGCGATCAAGTTCCAACGAACGGCCTTGGAGCTAAGCCTCCCCACGTAGCAGCGTTAGAAGTAGCAATGTCCAAGCCATCGGCAATGTTCTCAGCATCTAGGCCAACCGCCGTCCACCGGCGGCATCTGTCACATTCTTTATCAAGTCTAGTCCCCCCATCATCGCTCGTCAATAGGCCAGGGGGGCCAGACACGGGACAAACAAGGCCTTCCACCGGCTAAATTCCACCCATTCCCGCCGAACATCTCGAAATGCGAGCGGCCCGGCAGTCGATCGGTCCATCCACCAAGCAGTCCGCGTCCTCATGCACCCTTGTCAATGGACGGCTCTCGTGGATAGATCAGAGCGGGATGATCGTTTTTGAATGGGGAACATTAAACACCCGGATCACGTTTTACCAACGGATCGCTTCTCCACTGATCGGCCCCGTTATTCCAATTGATGCATGTGGCTCACGGATTCTGGGCAGTCTTCATAATCGATATGTCAATCATCCTTTTCGAATTCGAGCTTCTCGATGAACTCGTCAAAGGAATTCGCCAAGCGACTCATGTTATAGTAATAGGATCTAGGCTCATTCTCTTCATAAATGAATTCGTCTTTCCACCACTGATAGACCGTTTCGCCTCCTTTCGAAACATCGATCAAGACCGTATTACTCATCAGGCAATCGGCGAATGGGATGCATCCTGGTGGGTACCTGACGGGTATTTGGTTCAATTCATGAAAGAGATCATCTGCAGGAAGGAGATGCAAGGCAGAGACTGAATCGGGATCCACCTCTGAAAAACCGGTATACCAACTCATACTGAAGATGCAATTGGGTCTATCCATATCGCGACAAATAGCAGTCAGCTCAGTTGTGAAAGGACGACCATATCTGGAAAGGAAACGGACGTACGATCTTGGCAGGCGAGCATCGAGCATCATCTCTGCTCGCTTTATTTTCCTCTCAAGCTCATCGGCTGTGATCGGTGGACCTGGCTCTCGGATCGCAGCCACGAGGTCATCTAGCTTCATTTCCTCTCCTCAGTACAGAAGCTGGTCCGACATGACTCACGCTTTTGTTCAACACGTTGGGTACGACCTCCAGCTTCGTCGTCGTCGCATGGTGAATTGCAAGCTTTTCAAGTTCCAGCCACCTCGTAGCAGCCGCTTTGGATGGAAATCGCCCCGTTTCGAGGAGTTTTGCAAGTCCAAGTTCTCGGTCAATCCCGTGGTCTCCCGTCAATTCTCCGGGTTTGAATTCTAGTGGTTCTCCCACACGCCATCGAGAGAAATCGGGCCATCCTTCTTTGGTGAAAGGAATTGGCTCATTTCCAATGATGTTTTTGACGTCAGGGTCGGTTGAATGCCAGTAGAGGGTGCCATCCTCTTCCCTCCACTCTCCTTGGCCCGGCCTCCGCGGTGGAGTGGAATTGAGAGTACTCGGCTCCTTCTTCGGTGGAGAAGGTGATGGAGTTGTCGCGTTGGCTGGGGCTGGCGGAGCCAGTCCGTTCTTTTTAACGGCGTGCTAGAGGAGAGTTCTCAATAAATGGATCGCGATGGTGGCCCGTGGCCGCCCGGCGAGTAGATCGCTGAAGGTGTTCCTTTGAATTCGCTTTCACATCGCGACGTCGATAGTCCTATTATCGCTGATCAACTGCCGTTGAAATCCTTTTGCCGATGATTATTTTCATCATTCGTATCAGCAGCACGAATCCCGCTGGGTTCCTCCTCTATCGACTGGAGTCATGCACTATTTGAAGGCGTCTGGCTGAAGACGAGGGTCTTCGGTCAAAGTGGCTCGCTTGCTTGGCTTGGCAACGGGGGGTGGGGGATCGGGCGCTCGACGATCGATCGCTTCCTGGCGAGCCTGACGAAGCTCGGCACGATCATCCTGACGAACGAATTCCCACCAGTACGCGAGGATTCCGAGATTGAGCAGGATGAATAGCACTGATGTCACGGTGACCCAACCGGTAGAGGATCGGTTTGCGCGTTGGATCGGACTGCTGACCGAGGGGCCGAGATCAATTCCGCTTTGAGTGTCGATGGCCTGGGAGGGGGGGAACAAGTCTTCGGGAGATGCAAGGGTCGGAAGCCGTTCGTCCTCGAAAAGGCTGTTTGTTCCCGCGGGCTGGGTCGATCGCTTTCCTCCCTTTGCCTTCGCGAGATAGGCCTCTCGGCGACCTGGGTCGGATAGGGTTCGGTAAGCTCGGCCAATCCGCTTAAGGATGCGGGCGGCATGCTCGGCATCGGGGCCAATTTGAAAAGGGGCGAGCCGATCCGCCTGAGATCGAGCGGCCAAGCGAAGTGTTTGTTGGTCCACCACGTCGCGTCCGACGGATAACAGCGTGAAGTAATCGCATTTGTCCGCGATCGAAAGAAACCACTCGCGGTCAGAAAGATCGCTGGACATCACGCCTTCCTCGGAACTCCTCGATCGCGATCTTTACGCTGGCTTGCCCTCAGAGAGATGGACTAATGCATTCTACCATCGTCGCCAACCCAACGGACACGAGCCGGCCGAGACTTGATCGCCTGCTGGGAACAAGGCCTCGGCGGCGGATGGGCCCCAGCTCCCTGCGGAATAATTCGGAAAGGTCGGTGGCGGCAGAACGTTCCACGCGTCGATGACAACGTCGGCCCAACGCCAAGTCGCCGCCACTTCATCCGATCGCGTAAACAGCGTCGGATCCCCTAAAAGAGCGTCCAGCAACAGGCGTTCATAGGCTTCGGGGATCTCTTTGTCGAAGCTCTTCTGATATTCAAAATCCATTTGCACGGTGGAGATCCTCATCCCCGCGCCAGGTCTTTTCGCGCCGAAATGAAGACTAATTCCCTCATTGGGTTGAATGCGAATCACCAGCAAATTAGTGCAATTGCCAAAAACTTGCGTCCCTCGAAAGAGAGCCAATGCAGGCGTTCGAAACTTGATCGCGACCTCGGTGCCACGCTTGGCTAGGCGTTTGCCGTGCCTCATGAGAAAGGGGACGCCCGCCCATCGCCAGGTGTCGAGAAAAAGACGGGCAGCTACATACGTCGGGGTGGTTGATTCCGCTGCCACGTCCGGCTCGTCTCGGTAGCCGATCACTCCTTGGCCGTCGACTTCGCCGGGGCCGTACTGTCCACGAACGGTCAGTATGTCGACCTCGGCCGGGTTCGCGGGGAGTCGAATCGATCGGAGAATCTTGACCTTCTCATCGCGGATGGCGTCGGCATCCAGGCCGATGGGGGGTTCCATCGCCGTCACGGCCAGAAGCTGCATCATGTGGTTCTGCATCATGTCGCGAAGAGCGCCCGCCTTTTCATAATACTCCGCTCGTCCTTCGACTCCCACGGCCTCGGCGACCGAGATCTGCACATGTTCGATGTAATTGTTATTCCACAACGGCTCGAAGAGTCCGTTGGCGAAACGAAACGCCAATAGGTTTTGAACCGTCTCTTTGCCAAGGTAATGATCGATGCGATAGATCTGTCTTTCGCTGGCGTAGACATGAAGCGATTCATCGAGGGTCGCGGCGGACTCAGCATCATGACCGAAGGGCTTCTCGACGATGATTCGCTGCCAGGGCTGCGCCGGTTCCAAGCCTCGACGAAGCAATCCGACTTCAGAGAGTTGTTGAGTGATCGGACCGAACAGCGACGGCGTGACGGCATAGTAGAAGAGGCGATGGCCGGGAAGTTGCCGGGCATTCTCCATCTCGTTTAAGTGGTCGCGAAGCGATTCGAAATCGGCGCGGGTTTGAATATCTCCCCGATGAAATTCGATACATCGAGCGAACTCGTTCCAGGTCGGCAAGTCCTTCTTCGCGACACTGACTCGCTGGGTCAGCATCTCGCGAAATTGTTCGGTTGACTCGACTCGCCGACCGACGGCCACGATCAAGCAATCGACAATCTGCCGATGTTTCCAGAGGGAAAAGAGGGCCGGGATCAACTTTCGGGCAGCCAAATCCCCGGTGCCGCCAAAGAGAACAAGCGTTGCCTTTTCGACGCGATCCATCGCCAGATCCTTCGCTGATGTGGAACGGGTACGTTCCTGATGCTTCGGTTCCTTGATCCACGATACCCGATTCCAGATCTTGGCACGAGGGATTCCTCTTGGACGTCGTCCATCGAGAGCCGTACGCTCGAAGGAGGCCGACGAAGGGGAGATTCAAAATGACGACAGGCCGTTTGCTGACGGAGGATGAACGACATTTGCTGGTGGGTGTTGACACGCCCACGGTTTGCAATGTCATTGAGTTGTTCGATGTTCGGCCGCGCAACGCCGGGTACATGGATCGTCGAATTCAGGCATGCTTTCCTGATCTTCCACCGATGGTCGGTTACGCGTCGACGGCGACATTTCGATCGAATGCACCGCCGCGTTCGAGTGATGTCTACGCGTCGCTTGATGCGCAAGTCGGGAGATTCCAGGAGATTCCTGGCCCGCCGGTGGTGGTCTTTCAAGATCTGGATGATCCGCCGGTCTCGGCTACATTCGGCGAGGTCATGTGCACGGCATACCGCGCGTTCGGGGCCGTCGGCCTGATCACGAGCGGAGCAGGGCGGGACCTTCAACAGGTCAAATCAATTTCTTTTCCTTGCTTCACTTCGTCGACCATTTGTTCGCATGGCTACTGTCACATCCCCGAGACGCATGTGCCGGTGCATGTGGGTGGAATCACGATTTATCCGGGGGATTTGCTTCATGGGGATTGCAACGGCGTCACCACGATTCCTCTAGAAATCGCCCGCGGGGTTGCTCGCGCGTGTGCGGAACTGATCGAGGCAGAGCAAGAACTCCTCGATTATCTTCGCTCGCCGGTCCCTACGGTGAATGGGTTCGGTCAGCATCGCGAGGCGATGACCCTTCGCTTCCAAGAACTCGGGCAAAGAATCAAGCGAGGCGAGTTCGCCTGATGATTGGTGCGAGCTGATGGGGGGAATGATTCTTTCTCGGCTGGGTTAGATTCCCAGGACGTCTCCCATCGAGTACAAACCCGCTGGCTTGCCCACGAGAAACTTTGCTGCGGCGACGGCCCCTTTGGCGTAGGAGTCTCTGCTTGAACTTCGGTGGACCAATTCAAGCGACTCACCCAGCGTGCTGAAAAGAATGGTGTGTTGGCCGACGTTGTCCCCCGCGCGAATCGCATGGATACCGATCTCATTGCGTGGCCGCTCGCCGACGATTCCTTCTCTCCCATGCTGGCGATGATTTTGTTGCATGTTGTTTTCGACGATCTCTGCGAAGCGGAGGGCCGTCCCAGAGGGGCTATCCGCCTTAAAGCGATGATGATGTTCGATGATCTCGACATCAAAATCTTTGCCGGCGAGCGCTTTACCCGCCTCGGCCGTCAGCTTGAAGAGAAGATTGACCACGAGGCTGAGGTTGGCCGACATCAGGACGGGAATCGTTTTGGATGCTGAAAGGATCTCCTCCTTTTGATGCTTCTCGTGCCCGGTTGTCGCGACAACGATCGGGATCTTTCGGGCGAGTGCTTCTCGAACGATGGCCATGCTCGGCTCGGGGATCGAAAAATCAATGATGGCGTCGACGTTGTCGGCAAGCGTGGCCCGCACGGGGACGTTCTTTTCGCCCAAGCCACAAATCGTGCCGATATCCTGGCCCAGAAGCGGATGGTCCGCGGCATCGAGTGCCGAGGCGAGCGTTGTACTAGGATCGGTCACAACGTTGTGCACCACGCGTTGGCCCATTCGGCCACAGGCTCCGTGGACTGCAATGCGAACGCTCATCGGTGAACCTTTCCTCGCCAACGCCATGTGTCTGTCGCTGGTGTATGACTTCAAGCGGGAGGTGGATATGCCGACGATGAGGATCTCTTCTACTGTCGGTGAATGGTGTCACGCGCGAACGAAACAGGCTTCTATTCGGCCGACAGGGTCGCGACGGGTGTTGAGGATTGGTGGGTTCAAGATGCTGGTCATTGTGGCCCAATCAACACCGTGGAGAAGCAGGGATAGAATCTGACAGACAACCGCGGGCAGCGCTCGTGGGTTGCCGTCGATGATCTTGATGGCGATCCCCAATCCTTTTTCGGGCAGGCCGATACCAAAAACTCCTTCGGCACCCCCCTTACTGATCACCCGCGAGCCGAGATGCTGGCCGAGCTTATCGGTAAGATGCCCCGACCAAGAGACCAGTTCTGGATGGAGCTGCATCGCTTCGCGAACAAGATGGGCCGATCGCTGATCGCGAGAATCAAGGCCCGCATCATCGACAAGCCGAGCGTACATCTGCGCAATCTTTTCAAGCGGAAGACAAAACGTCGGCACCGCGCAGCCATCGATCGCGAGTGGAATGTTCTTTGGATCGATCTGTGCCAGTCGGCCAATCGTTTGCGCGTTGGCTTGCTGAAGAGGATGATCAGGTTTCTCATATTCTTCGATGGACCAACCCATCGTTCGCGCCGCCATCAACATTCCCGCATGTTTTCCCGAACAGTTATTGTGAATCGGTCGGGGGGAAACCCCCGCGCGAATCAATGCATCTCGAGTTGACCCATTGATGGGAGGATGCGGACCGCAACGGAGGGAATCTTCTTCAAGCAATCCCTTTCGAAGAAGATGTTCAACGATGGCCAAATGCTCGGCTGAGGCATCATGAGACGAAATGATCACCGCGCGTTCCGGACAGGTCCAAGAGAATTGCTCGTCGGCGCCCAGCGAAATGGTGGTCATTGCTTGAAATGGTTTGGCGGAGGATCGAAGAAACGTCGGAGCGCTCGCGTCTCCCCACGCATGGAGGATTCTGCCAAGCGAGTCGACGACGACCGCTTGGCCGAAATGGACCGACTCGAGCGATTCGCCCCGGTAGATATGGGCCAAAGGGACCGATGCTCGTTCCATTTGGTTGCTTAAATCTTCGGGCCGGCGGCGACAACGCTGGGGCTCGCGACCGACTCATACTTCTTGAAGCTATCCGCAAACTGCCCCGCGAGTTTTCGCGCCGTCGCGTCGAATTGCGAAGCGTCGCTCCAAGTATTTCGTGGCATCAAAACCTCGCTGGGAACGCCCGGACAACTTTGTGGCACGCTGATCCCGAACACCGGATCTTTCACGAAGTTCGCCTTGGCAAGGGTCCCATCATGGATCGCGTCGATGATGGCGCGAGTGATCGGCAAACTCATGCGACGACCTTTTCCATACGCGCCACCCGACCAGCCGGTGTTGACCATCCAACAGTCCGAACGATGTTTCTGCATTCGCTCGGCCAGCATGTGGGCGTACTTGGCGGGGTGCCAAACAAGGAAAGGAGAACCAAAACAAGCCGAGAAGGTGGTCTGCGGCTCGGTGATGCCGACTTCGGTGCCGGCCACCTTCGCGGTGTACCCGCTAATGAAGTGATACATCGCCTGTTCGGGCGAAAGCCGACTCACGGGCGGCAGCACGCCAAAGGCATCGCACGTCAAGAAGATGATGTTTGACGGATGATTCCCCACGCATGGAATCTTCGCATTGGGAATGAATTCGATCGGGTACGACGCACGGGTGTTTTCGGTGATATCGTGTTTGGAATAGTCGACGACTCGCTCGTCTTCGCTGTAGACGACGTTTTCGAGAACCGAACCAAAACGGATCGCGTTGAAGATCTCCGGTTCTTTCTGCGGGGAAAGGTCGATGCACTTGGCATAGCATCCCCCTTCGATGTTGAAGATGCCTGCATCCGACCAGCAGTGTTCATCGTCGCCGATCAATCGACGATGAGAGTCTGCCGACAGTGTCGTCTTACCCGTTCCCGATAGGCCAAAGAACAATGAGACATCGCCGGCCGCTCCTTCGTTGGCGCTGCAATGCATCGACAGGACGCCCCGTTTGGGCATCAAGTAATTCATGACCGTGAAGACCCCCTTTTTCATCTCGCCGGCATACTGCGTGCCGAGGATGACGAACTCGCGTCGTTCGAAGGAGAGATCGACGCTCGTCGAAGAGGTCATACCGCCGGTGAGCGGGTTCGCGGGGAACGCGCCGCCATTGAAGATGGTGATATCAGGCTCGCCGAACGAGCGGATCTCCTCATCGGTGGGGCGAATCAGCATGTTGTGCATGAAGAGAGCATGGTACGCCTGCGTCGCGATGACGCGGACTTTCAATCGATGGGTTGGTTCCCAACCGGCAAAGCCGTCGAAGACGTAAAGGTAATCTCGCGTGTTGAGGTAATCGATTGCTCGCTGGCGGTTGATGAGGAACGATTTCTCGTCTAGACCGATATTGACCGCACCCCACCAAATGTCGTCTTTGGTGTCGGGATGAACGACGATTCGTTTATCTTTGGGACTTCGGCCGGTCTTGGTCCCTGATCGAGTGGCGAGTGCACCACTCGAGGTGATAGCCGCCTTTTCCAGAGAGACCGCTCGTTCGTAGAGGACCGGCGGCGATGCGTTGTGGATGATCGTGGAAACTTTGATTCCAAGCGGGTTCAAGTTGACCTGGTGCATGGCTTCCGATTCCTAGTGTCACGAGCTTGAAGGACCGCCTTCATCGGCAGCGTGCCCTTCGACGGGTTCCCGCCCGGCGGAGAGCTTCATCGCTCGTCTAGGTACTTTCTAGCCCACAGTTCGAGCATGACGAGGGCCCACAGCCGGCTGCTGTGCTCGTACATCCCGCTCCAGTGCTCTTGAACCATGTTTTCGAGCTTCGAAGAATCGAACCAACCTCGCTGTCGAGCACGAGGAGAGAACAGCACTTCGTTTAAGAGTGGCTTGAGTTCGTTGCGAAACCAATAGGGCAGAGGGACGCTGAAACCCATTTTGCCTCGGCGTTTGATGGCAGGGGGAAGGTGTTCCGCAAATGCTTCCTTGAGAAGGATTTTGCTTCGGCGTCCTTGCATTTTTCGATCGCTCGGCATGGCTGCCACCAGGTCGACAAACTCGTGGTCGAGCATGGGGCTTCGGCATTCGAGCGCGACCGCCATGCTGGCGATGTCGACCTTGGTCAGGATGTCTCCCACCAGATAGCTGCTGAAGTCGACGTAGCTGGTCTGTGTCAAAAAGTCGCGGTTGGGAAAAACCTTGTAAAGATCCTCGACGAAGGACTCGGGGTTTGCCCCATCCAGCGACGCGCGGAAATCGTCGGCATAGATCGCATGGCGCCTTTCGCGAGAAAAGATTTCGACAAGGTTTCGATAGCGTCCCTCGGCACTGTAACCGATCGCTTCTAGGATTCGTTTGATTCGTCGCATGTACGACTGAGGCCGACCGCCGCCGGGAATCTTGTGCCACAGCTTCGAGGCAAGCATCTGGCGAATCGGCTTGGGCAACTGGTCCAGTTGTTGATACAGCCGAGCGGCATAGTACCGTCCGTAACCCAGAAACAACTCGTCGCCGGCATCGCCGGTGAGGGCAACCGTTACCTTCTCCCGAGTCCACTTCGAAACGTAGTACGTTGGAATTGCCGAGCTGTCGGCAAAGGGTTCGTCGTAGTAGTACGCAAGGTCGTCCACAATGTTGACAGCATCGGGACTGACGATGTACTCGTGATGCTCGGTGCCGATATGCTTGGCGGCCATCCGGGCATAACTGGTTTCGTCGTATTCCTTCATGGGAAAGCCGATCGAAAACGACTTGATCGGCCGACTCGATAGGCTCTGCATGATGCCGACGATAATCGTCGAATCGACGCCACCAGAAAGAAACGCGCCGATCGGCACCTCGCTGATCATGCGAAGTCGAGTCGCCTCGGTCAGCGTCGAACGAACCAGTTCCTTATCCTCTTCCCAGCTTCTCTTCGATTCCTTGTGATAAGCGGGGGTCCAGTAACGTTCGACGGTGACTTTGCCGTCCCGATACATCATCCAGTGTGCCGGCGGAAGTTTCTGTGCCCCTTTAAAGATCGTCTTCGGGTGAGGGACATATTGGTATTCGAGGTAGGCATCGATCGCTTCGGGATCGACTTCTCGCTCGAACGTCGGATCCTTGAGCAGCGACTTCAGTTCACTGGCGAACCAAAGACCTTTCTCGGTATGCCGATAGACGAGGGGCTTTTTTCCGGGCCGATCCCGCGCGATGAAGAGCGTTCGGGTTCGCGAATCCCAGATGGCGAAGGCGAACATCCCCCGAAGCACGCGGACCATGGCAGGGCCTTCGTCCTCCCAGAGATGCACGAGGACTTCGGTATCGCTGCGTGTTTTGAAACGATGGCCCCGTTCGCGAAGCTCCTTGTAGAGAAGTTGGAAGTTGTAGATCTCGCCGTTGAAGGTGACCCAGACGGTCCCATCTTCGTTGGAAAGGGGTTGTTTTCCCCCCTCGAGATCAATGATGCTCAGTCGGCGATGGCCGAACGCCATGCCTGGTTCGGAATGATAGCCGTACCCGTCAGGCCCACGATGCGCGATGGCCGTCGTCATGGATTCGATCAACGCCGGGTCTACCGGTCGCGACGCATCATTCCAGACGACACCACATATTCCGCACACCGATGGATACTCCGATCCGCCCGACTCGAAACTAACTCGTGCTGGGCACGGGGCAAACTCCCGCCTTGTCGACTTGAACTTCGTCGAGGGTCCTTCCCATCAACGAAAAGTACAAGCCCTGGTACTGGTCGATCATGCGAGCGAGCGAGAACTCGTCGGCGACGCGTCGACGGCCGGCCGCCCCCAGGCTGACCCGACGGACCGGATCATCCAAGAGTGTGCGGATCGCTCTGGCCAATTCCAAGGGATTCTTCGGCGGGACGAGCAGGCCGGTCTGACCCTCGATCACCACCTCGTTCACCCCAGGGATTCGACACGCGACCACGGGCTTGCCCGCGGCCATCGCCTCGAGAAGAACGTTCGGCAAACCTTCGTACGAACTCGGCAAGACGACCAGATCCAACAGGGGTAGGATCTCGCTCACGTCGGACCGATGCCCCAGGAAGCGGACGAGGTCGGTGATTTCGAGCGATTCTGCAAAGCGCTCAAGCGACGCCCGCCGAGGGCCGTCACCGATCACCAAAATCGAAACCTTCCAACCGGACAATCGAAGGATGTCGGCAGCCCAGATCAGATCCTGCACCCGTTTTTGCGGCCAAAGCCGACCTATACATCCGATCAAGGGACCGTCGTTCGGAACTCCTAATCCCGCACGTGTCTTGTAAGAATTTTGAGGGATCAAATCCTCTGCGACGACGGCATTTTTGATCGTGACGATCTTTTCACGCTCGATGCCATTACGGACCAAGAATTCGCCAATGGCGTCCGCGTTGACAATGATTCGGCTCGATTGCCGTGCCAGACGACGATCGATGGCGAAATGATAGCTCCCCTTCCATTCGTCGATGCACCGCTCGGAAGCGAGGATATGGGGGACACCCGCCCAGCGAGCGGCGACCCGGCCATAACAGTTGGCGGCGAAAATCCAGGTTTGAACAATGTCGGGCTTCAAATCGGCCATGTATCGGTACAGGCGATACAGCGCCATCGGATCCCATTTCAACCTTTTGCTGATGGAATGAACGGGGATACCGGCATCCCGAAGCGTTTTCTCGAAGGGACCGCCTCGCGTCAGCGTGCAGACATGAACGTCAAAAGCATCCTTCGGCAGATGGAGAGCAAGAAGGGAGAGCTGCTTTTCCGCGCCGCTTTGGTCGAGAGTGGGGATGACGTGAAGGACGCGTACCGTGCGGGTCGAGTTCAACGGGCGATCCCTCACTCCATAATTCGGGCGACGTCTGATGCTTCGTCATTTGAAACTCTTTTCTGCCAACACACCAGACGAAGAGTCAGAGTCTTCCATCGGTCCCGCAGGTCGTTTCCGCGGGTCGGCCTCGCACGGAAGCCCCGCATGGAGAAGCCGGGGATAGTAGCGTCGAGAGTTTCCAACATCAAGTACGCACCAATGAACTTCTTCGGATTATCTTACCCGAAGAATGTCGGATACATCGACCGAAATGCCCTAAAGCCCTGAACGGCAACACCCAGATCGGTCCCGAAGGCGAAAAGCTGACATCCCAGCGATCGACACCGCTCGGCATGCTCGGCCCCACGGGCCAAAATTCCCCACGATTTGCCCGCCTGCTTGACCGCGTTGCCAACTCTCTCCAGGGCAGCAACGCATTTCGGATGGAGATAATCACCGGGAACGCCTAGTGCCACACTCAAGTCCGCCGGCCCCACGAAGAGATGATCGATCCCTTCCACCGCCGCAATCGGCTCGACGAGCTGGAGAGCCTCGATCGTTTCGATCTGCACGCTAAGCCAGCGGTCGCGGTTGGTGATCTCGATATGTTTGGGCAGCGGTCGCGTCGTGTACTCCCCCTCGTAATTGGAAACATTCATCCCGCGATCTCCCAGGGGAGGGAACTTGGCCCATCGGACAATTTGCGTCACTTCCTCCACGCTTCGAACTTGGGCGGCCATGATCCCACCGATCCCGGCCTCCATCGGCCGCATCACCGCGGCATAGTTCACCGGGGCCAAGCGTACGTATGAATCGAGCCCAACGCTTCGGCAAGCCAACGCAAGCATTTCAATATGGGCCAGCGGAAGGGCGGCATGTTCTTCGTCGATCCAGACGCCATGATAGCCCCCGGTCATGGCGGCGATCTCGATCAACTTCGGCGAGGGAATGGCGCCGATAGCAAAGATGTTGACCTCTTGGCCGGCAGCTAGGCGAGACTTAATCGTTTCCAAAACTGTTTCCTCGACTCATAACCGATCGCGACTTCTGAAGGTTGTTACCAACTTTCGATACGGACCCAGGCGAACGATGGAAAGGAGATGTTCGGGCAGCGCACTCCAAAGGGAAAGGATGACCATCTAATCAAGCAAATGGAGAAACGACTCGAGCGAATCAGCCGGGTGCAAGCAGAAAGAGTAGTCGCGACTTCTCACCGCGCGAAGCGAGCGTTCCTCATCCATGAGCAAATCGACCTGACGATCGGCCTCTTGCCGTGCCGCTTGCACATAGGGACGCAATCGATCATTGATGGTGCGAAAATGGATCCAGTCTTCACGAGTCCATGCTTGCAGACGGGCGGCAGGCGACGATTGAAGATGCTGTTTCTCTTCGATCCAGCCAGCGATCGGCTCGCGCTCGCGAAGGGCGTCGCTGAGGTAGCGATCCGGATTCCAAAAGGCATCGCGACTTCGTCGACGTGCCTGGCCGATCTGCGAAAGCCAATCGACCTGTTCATGGAAGGGGAGATAAAGCGTTCCCGAAACAACTCCCATGGCCGGCGGTTGGGGCCAACCAAGAAAGTCCGTGAGAAGCCGATCCGTCACCTCGTCGTACTTCCCTCCGCCGATGCCATGAATGAAACCATCCCCCACGATGCCGCGAAGATAAAGCGTCGTCACAAGCGCCCGCGGGCGAATCTTCCATCCATTCAAGGACGAGAGGATTTCCTCTGGAGCAGCGCTCGAAGAGATGTCGGCAACGTGATGGTTTGATGGACCCGACTCACCGGGGCGTCCGCCGAAAAACGAGAGCTGACTCTCCGATGGACGAACCCAAAGAGGTTGTCGTTCCGGTCGATCGGATCGCCAAACCCAGAACGGCAATTCAATCGCGCTCGATGCCGCACCGAGATCGCTAGCGGGATGATGTCGGCTACGAACTTTATACTTCTCGCGATATTGCCGCAGCGCGCTGTTATAGAGGTCGCGAAAAACATCCCCTTGCCGAGCAATCTCTATGAAAAGACGAAGAAACGAATCAGTTTGACAAAGCCAACTGAGCGGCACTTCTGCTTGGTGCAGTCCCCAATCGCGTTCCAAACGTCGCCGGGCCGCGGAGAACCGTTCGCCGATGTTGGCCGTTCGCGATGCCTGGCGAAGGGCTTCTTTCCAGAACGTTTCCGCGATCGGCAGGAACGGCAACTTCGACATCGTCACTTGGACGCGGTCGACGAATTCCCGAAAGATCGATTCGTCGACAACGTTTCGTTCTTCGTACGGGATCTCCCCAGCCCATTGATCAAAGGGAACGTGTCCGACGACGAACTTTTGGGGCCCGCCTGCTGGGACGCGGATCGCCGATGTCTTCATGATGTCGTTATCAATCACGACATGGACGGCAGACCCTTCCACTCTCTTCGCCAATGAGTCGGCCGCGAACGATTTGATCCAGACACCTGGATGAAAGAGTTCTGGCTGATGGCCGGTGACGATCAGGGGGCCGTTCGAAAAGGGCGCGACAGGTTCGCCCGTTTGCTTGGCGTACGCTTTTGCGAGATCAAAGAGATCTTGCCGAGCCGACTGCCGAACGTTCGCGATCGATTCGCCGGCGAGCATGATTGCAGAGGAGGGCGGACGCCTCGACGACTCTCGAATCATCTCAGGCCAAAGGGCCCAATCGGGATAGGCCAGCGTCTTTCGGTCTTCACGCGGGGCCTGAAATCGAGACATTGTTACGGCGACGTTTCTTGAAAACGAGGATTCCGTCGACCTGTCATGCCACAGCCGACCCGTGCTCGGGCCCGAGCGAAGGCTCGATCGATCACCTCTTGATAGTAAGTCAACCGGGCTCGCTCGTCATCGAGTTTGACGCCGAACGATCGGTTCATGTCGACATACACACGCGGGACGGCAATCTCTTTGACGCGCATCCGTTTGCACGCCGCCTCTACCCAGATCTCGAGCGGCATGCCGTAACCATCTTCGAAGATTTCCAGCTTCGCCAGTGCCGATGTCCGATACGCCTTGAAGCCACAAAACGCATCGGTAATGTTCAATCGAAGAGAGGCATTCAACTCATCGGTCACTAGGCCATTGATTCTCATTCGGCCCGCGGGCGCAGCAGTGTCCTCTTTGAAGTTCTGCAGATATCGTGAACCCGAGACGATGTCGGCATCAGCAATCTGATCGAGAAAGGTCGGGATCAGATTCGGCAGGTGCTGGCGATCGCTATCCATCGTGATGACGACGTCATAACCCTGTTCGATCGCGAAATCGAACGCCGTCCGCAGGGCAGCCCCGTATCCCCGATTCTGCGCATGCCGAATAACCCGAACTTGCGGAAAACTCGCAAGCACGCGGGGTGTCGCATCGGTGGAACCGTCATCGACAGCCAAGACATCGACCGGGTACCCAAGCGTTTGCTCGAGAACCTCGCCGAGGTAATGTTCTTCATTGAAGACCGGAATGGCAACCAGGGGACGCATCGACAGGGTCTCCATCGACGGAGGAAGACCAGCACAACCTCGAACCCTTGAGTGATTCTGTCCGAGAAAGGAATTCGTTCGGACCAGATATCTCCCAATCTTAGGGTCGAGCCCCCCCCTGTCAATCACTTGACCGGGCTTGGCCCGCCCCAACTCTCAGGGTAGAGCGAAGATCGTCCGAAAATCGGGAAAGGATCAGCAAACTTTCCCCCGGCAAAGGGGAACTGTCCATTTGAGAGTCCCCCAAGTTCCCAAAAATATCCCGGATTATTCCTGACCGGAAAGCGACTCCGTGACCGACTCCGTGACCGACTCCGTGACCGACTCCGTGACCGACTCCGTGACCGACTCCGTGACCGACTCCGTCACGCCGGGGACTCGAAACGATCCCCGTTCGGCCCCTGGCGGAGGATCAGAAGACCAGGCCGGCGAGGATCGTGTCGACCCATGTCGGCTCGATCGGCTTTTCGTTGATCACCGTGTACCAGAGTTTTGGCCGACTCTCGACGAACGCCTTCAGGTTCAGCAACGCCGCTCGCAGATCGTCGCGCTTGATCTCCATCACCTGCGGATCGTACTTAAGGCCGACTCGCTTCATGAAGTCGGTCACTTCGTCGCCGTGGTTGTCTTGGAGCCGACTCATGCAATAGACCCCCAGCCCGACAATCCAACCATGAATAAAGGGTCGGCCAAGCCGTTCTTCCAATTCGTAGAAGAGATAGTGTTCAGATCCCTCTTCGATCCGATAGTGCCCGTTGGGTAAACAAACCGTGTTCAGACGCATGTAGCCATCGACGATGGCCTGCAATCCTTCATCGGTGCATTGCCTGATATCGTCGGTGTGATCCATGATTTTTTTCAGGATGTCGCGACCGATGTCGATCGATTCCGGTTTGAAGGGAAACTCGCTTTTTCCTACCGCATGAGCGATCTCCCAATCTTTACACGCGGTATGATTCGAGAGGAGATCGCCGACGCCAGCGATGTTCAGTTCATTCGGAGCTAGCCGCAATAGGTCGTAATCGATCACCAAAGGATCAGGCGATGCCACGCCGACATACTCCACCTGATGATTCTTTCGAATCGCCGACGCGGGCGTGACGAAGGCATCGACACTCAAAATCGTCGGTACCGACACCAGTCGTTTGCCGGTCTTCCAAGCAAAGTATTTACCCAGATCGATCGCCTGCCCGCCGCCAACGGCCAGCACCGTGTCAAAGCTCGGAAGCGAAGCAAGTTCGCGATCGACCCAATCGATTTCCATCGTCTGACAATGGACGACTTTCTCTGCTGTCCCGCCGATGCGGTCTTTCGAGAGATTCCAGGGGATCTCCATGGTCGTGACGATGAATCGGCCTATCTCTTTGCCGAGCCCGTCGGCAGCCCCTCGGCCAAATCGGCATGAAAGAACGTTTGTTTCCCCTTCGATCGTCGGCTTCATGAAGTTACTCCTCGAGTGAGCGAATCGGCGGCCCGGCTTGGCCCGACACCAACCGGGGACGAATCCAAACCAGATATAGGATGAGTCCTATGCCTACACAGATACCCGTTGCCTTGGCGGTCAGAAAGCCATTCGCTTGCCCTGACAACGTGAGCGCGAACATCGCAAAGGCCAGCCAAGTCAACGCGGCCGAGCCGACAATCCATCGCCATCGGCCCAGCGAAAAGCTGGGTTCCAAGCCGGATCTGCCCGGCGATGATGAACCAGCTTTGCTCGGCACTGATGAGCCAGATCTACCGGGCGATGTGGCGAGGCTCGGCCGAGAGGCGACCAGCCCCGAGACAACGATCCCGGCATAACCGAGATACGCCGCCACGGTGGCGACTTCCGCCAACGTGGAAACTTTCTCGAGCCAGGGAACCACCACACACGCTGCCAGCCAAACAAGAAGAATCGACTCACGAGGCGAATGCGTCTTGGGATCGATCCTTGCGAGAAACGTCGAGGCAGGAAGCATGTTGTCGCGTGCCATCGCGAATAACAGACGGGTCGCGGCCGCCATGCTCGCCACGCCGCAAGCTAAGATCGAAATGTAAATCACCAGCATCACGATTCTCATGATGCCGGGACTCAGCTTGCTTTGAAACATCGAGAAGAGCGGATTCTCTTCGGCTTGAGCACTCGCCAGATTATCAATCGACAACATAAACGCGATCAACATCACCAGGCCGCCGATGCCCGAGGATAACTCTGAATGGATGACCGCCCAGGGAATCGTCGCGCGGGGCTGTTTGGTTTCCTCCGCGAGGTCGGCAGCTCCTTCGAAACCAGTGATACACCATGCCCCCAGGAGTAAGCTTGAGGCAAATCCCATCAGCGTGGCGGGTTCACCCGAAGGGTAGCTGGTTCGATCGAGAAGGATCGAAGCCGACGTACTTCCATGGAGGAACCAAATAATCAGAAACCCGATCGCGATGGCAATGCATCCCAAGATCTCGGCCATGACCCCTGCATCATTGATGAAAGAGACAACGCGGATCCCGACCAAATGGATCAGCGTAATCGCCGTCACCACGCCTAGTGTCGTCAGCGTTTGGTACTCGGCCGGGAGACCAACATCATCCCGAAGGTACGTCGCCAGCGCTCCGCACACGGCCGGAAACCCGATCAAGAATTGCAGTAGCAGAAACCAACCGACAAAGAAGCCGACATGCGGGCTCAGAATCCGACTCGACCATTGATAGCCGTAGCCCGAGATCGGGAATCGCGTGACGAGCTCGGCAACAATCAGCGCCACTAGGAATTGTCCGAAGACCGCGAGAATCCATGAAAAGATGACCGCGGGGCCGAACGCTCGTAGGCCGTGGCCGAAGTTTGCCAGGATGCCGGTCGTGATCGAGATCAGAGAGAACGAGATGGCAAAACTCGAGAACCATCCCATCGAACGTTGCAACTGTTCGAGATAGCCGAACTTGGCCAGCTCGCGACGATCTTGTTGCGAGTCTTGCCGAGAATCTCGCCACATGTCGGCATGCGAAGTCGAAGGGTCATCCGACGGATCGTCCAAGGTGGTCCGAACCTTTTCTATGGGTCGAGATGTCTCGGGGGCAGGATCCCATCACGGGCTCTTCGTCCCCCTCTTTTCTCAAAGAGAAGCTCAAACGATCGCCCCGCGTGAGTCCTCATTCTTCGCCAGACTCTTAGGATGTGGTGTAGAAACATGGCCGAGGTTGGCCATCGATCCAGACGCGACCCGGGCGTTGCTGTTGGCCGGTTTCTGAAGTCGGAAAAGTGATGAGCATCTACCGTCAATTCGGAATTGAACCGATCATCAACGCCGCCGGCACGCTGACCCGATTGGGGGGCGCGGTGATGCCAGACGCGGTGATCGAAGCGATGAAGCTGGCTGCCCAATCAACGGTCCTGATCGAGGAACTGCAGGCGGCTGGCTCGCGCGTTCTGGCTCGACTCACTCAGACCGAGGCCGGCTTGATCACGGCCGGCGCGTCGGCGGGTTTGACACTCGGCGCCGCGGCGATCCTCGCCGGCAACAATGTCGAAAGGATCAATCGTCTCCCCGAGACCGAAGGCTTCGCCAACGAATTTCTTATCGCGATCGACCAGCGGAACGGCTACGACCACGCGGTCCGGGCGGCGGGAGCACGATTGGTGAATATCGGCATGAACGAGAAGGTTGCAGGCTCGGGCGTGCGAGGAGTCGAACGGGCCGACTATGCGATGGGGCTATCGGAGCGAACCGCCGGTGTTCTCTATGTCTATCGCGATGGCGCGAGCCCGACGCTGCGTGAGGTGGTTGCATGGGCTCATGAACACCGTCTGCCGGTGATGGTGGATGCCGCCGCCGAGCTATCCCGACGAGCCCATCTTCATGAGATTCCCTCAACCGGCGCCGATCTGATTGCCTTCAGCGGAGGTAAAGCGATTCGAGGACCGCAATCGACCGGGATTCTGTGCGGCAAAAGAGATCTCATCGAGTCTGCGGCGATGCAGATGCTCGATCTCGATCTCGATCGCCGCGATTGGAGTCCTCCTACGGACTTGATTGATCCAGATCGCTGGCCGGCGATCCCGAGGCACGGAATCGGTCGGAGCCTGAAAGTCGCCAAGGAGCAGATGGTCGGTCTCCTAGTCGCGGCCGAGCTTTTTGCCCAAGGAATTGATCCTGCCACGCGACAGACGCTCGATCAGCGACGGGCGCGCATGGTCGATCTCCTCCGACGAAAATCGCTATCGGCGACCGTCGGTTCTGATGATGGAGACGAGCCGGGCCCGATTCTGATTCCGGTCGATTCTCCCTCGCAGGCGGCAACGATTGTCCGGTCGCTTCGGGCGGGTCGACCAGCGGTCTATGCACGTTGCAACGAGGCACGCACGCATTTGGCGTTGAACCTTTCCTGCGTTCGTGCCGAGCAAGAGAACGTGCTGATCGACCGTGTGAAAGATGCCTACTCGGCATTAGACTCAGAAGAATCTCGCGAGTGAGGGTCTCTCACTCTGCCCATGACTCGGCTAGGCCGAGGGGCTGGATCTCTTTCCGAAGAGAAGACCATCGACCGAAAACATGCCGGCTCCGGTGAAGATCAGAGCGGCAAAGGCGATGACGTAAACGAGAGCAGGCTCCTTGGCGGCGGTAACACCTTGCCCGAGAAACAATGGATCTGCCTTATGCACGACAAAGGCGGCCAGTGACAGTGCATAGACAAGAGGAATCGCCGACAGACGAGTCGCGATCCCCAAGATCACGAGAGCCGAGCAAGTAAACTCTGCCCCGATGAGAAGCATCAACGCGTACGGAGCCGGTATGTACCCCAGCGGATCGGCAATCTTATCTTTGAGTTCGTTATAGGCCATGAGCTTGGGTAGCCCGTGTCCGACGAGCATCATCCCGCCGAAGCCAACACGCAGAATCAAAAGACCCAGTGAGTTGAAAAAACCACTCATCAAACGTCTCCTTAACAGGCCGTCGACATCTTGTCGTTAGATCCTTTTGAGCTCGCCTCGGCGAAGTCGGCGATATAAGTCGAGAGCTTCGCGGATGATCTTGACGGCATCATCAACACCGAGAAAATCATCGACGACAACCTCTTTTTGTTCCAGAGATTTGTAGTCCTCGAAAAAGCGACGAATCATTCGCAGATTGTGCTCGGGGAGTTCGAGGTGACTGGTGTACTGGTTGCAGGCAGGGTCGCCGACACAGACGCACAGGATCTTATCATCGATCCCTTTCTCGTCGCGCATCCGCATCACGCCGATGGCTCGTGCCTCGACGATCGTGAGCGGGTCGACCGGTTCGCTGCCAATGACAAGCGCGTCCAGTGGATCGCCGTCATCACAAAAACTTCGCGGGATAAAGCCATAGTTGGCGGGATAATAGACAGCGCTGTACAGCACGCGGTCGAGTTTCAGTAGGCCAGTCTCTTTGTCGAGTTCGTACTTGTTTTTGCTTCCCTTGGGGACTTCGATGACAACGGGAATGCTGCGAGTAATCTGTTCGTCGTCGATGTAGACGTCGTGCCAGGCATGCATGAAAGAAGATCTCCGAAAATCGCTTGGTCTTATGGGGGGCATCGATCGGCCACGGCAAGCTGATCGGTTGGTAACATCGTACAGATTCGACGGTCGATCGCCCGCGGGGGACCTCTCGATCGAGGCGTTGTATCTATAAGACAGGGCCAAGGTTCTCGATTACTTCATGAGAATCTCGTCCCTCCGAAACTTTGGTGCAGCGCCTCGGTCGCGAGAGAAGGAGAATCTGGTGGAGGAATTGCACGGGAATCCTTTCTCGTACTGTCTTCGGGTCCGTTTTCAGGAGTGCGACGGCCAGCGCGTCGTCTTCAATTCTCGCTACGGCGATTTCATCGACTTGGCGGTCGGTGAGTATGTCCGGACGATCGGCGTTCTCCACCCTGAACTGGCCGATCCCTTCGACTATCAATTGGTCAAGCAGATGGTCGAATGGAAACGGCCGGCTCGGTTCGATGATGTCCTGGATGTGCGCGTCCGGACCCTTTCGGTCGGGAACACGTCGTTTCAAGTCGAGTGCGCGATCTATCGCGTGGGTGAAGAGAGTCGGCTCTGTCGGGCTGAAACCGTCTACGTCCTGATGGATACAGACCACACGAGCAAGCGAGCGATCCCCGAATCGCTCCGCGCGGGACTGTTGGCCGGGGCACCTGGGTATCGCGTCGATCATGCCGACTGCACCCCGCGCTTGTACGGGTGACATTGGCGTGACTTTGCCGCGACTTCCACTTTCGGCGGATTGATTGACCTAGCGAGGCCGCTCGGTTACCGTCAAGCAGAATCATTTCATCAGAACTCGGGGGAGAGGGGAATCCGATGGCACCGGAAGGATCACGGCGAGAGTTCTTAGCGGGATCGGCTGCATTACTGTTGGGTTCCTCGATCCGGGCGATCGGGGCCGAGGGGGCAGACCCCTGGGGGGGCTGGAAGGTTGGCGCCCAGAGCTACACCTGGCGGCAATTCTCCTTCGAGCAAGCTCTCGAGCGGATGAAGAAACTGGATCTGCGATACCTCGAGTGCTACCCCGGCCACGTTCCCGTCGAAAGCACCGATGCTCAACTTCAAGCCGTCGCAAAACTCTGCAAAGAATACAACGTGACCCCTTTCGCCTCGGGAGTCTATCCCTTCAGCAAAGATACAGATAAGAACCGGGTCTATTTCGAGTTCGCACGTAAGCTGGGCTTGAAAGTGTTGTCGGCAGACCCCGCGGTGAATGCTTTTGATTCGCTCGACAAACTGTGTGACGAGTACAAAATCGCGATCGCGATCCACCCGCATGGACCGATCGGCACCAAGCTTCATCACTGGTACTCGGCCGAGGTCATCATGGAAGCTGTCAAGGATCATCATCCGTTGATAGGCTCCTGCTTGGATACGGGTCATCTGATCCGCAGCGCGCAGCCGCCTTTTGGAAAGAAGCTGGACCCGGCCGAGCAGATTCGGGTGATGGGGTCTCGGAATTTCGGCCTTCACATGAAGGACCATGACAACGAAAAGCGCGAGGACGTCATTTTTGGAGAGGGTGTCCTCGACGTGCCGGGGATTTTGAAGGCGCTGCGCGAGGTGAAGTTCACGGGGATGATCTCCGTCGAGTACGAAGCCAAGCCGGAAGAACCGACCGCCGACGTGAAAGAGTGTCTGCAGGTCGTCAAGAAGGCGGCATCGATAATTCAAGCGGTTTGACAAGTCGCAGGAGCTGATCGGCTCTCTACCATAACGCGGAGATTCCAACATCCGCGTGAGGGAGACGCAAAGCGTGACCGGTATGATCGAAATCATTTCAGGCACGAATCGTGCCGGCAGCAATAGTCGAAAAGTCGCGACAGCGGTCGAATCGATCTACCGCGATCAGGGCGTCTCGGCCCAAGTTCTCGACATTGCTGATTTGCCGATGGAGATTTTTCACCCCGACGTTTATGCGAAGAAGCCCGCGTCGCTTGAGACTTGGACCAACCGTATTTTGCAATCGGCCGGGATTGCCGTGGTTGTCCCCGAATACAACGGCGGCTTCCCTGGGGCGCTCAAGTATTTCATCGACATGTTGCCCTTCCCCCAGTCATTTCAGAATCGACCCGTTTGTTTCATCGGCATCGGGGCAGGGGAGTGGGGTGGGCTTCGTCCTGTCGAACAATTGCAACAAGTCTTCGGCTACAGAAATGCCTTCATCTGTCCGTACCGCGTTTTCATCAAAGGAGTTCATCATGTCTTTGATGAAACAGGCCAACTCAAACAAGACGACCT
Source organism: bacterium (assembly GCA_019753235.1). Lineage (GTDB taxonomy): Bacteria > Planctomycetota > Planctomycetia > Kolteriales > Kolteriaceae > JAIELF01. The sequence continues at coordinate 63,383 of JAIELF010000011.1, read as the reverse complement.
GAAGGATCGCCTTGCGGAACAGGCAAGACTCTTCGTCGATTTCATCCGCCGAACAGAAGCATAACTAACCCGTCTGTGCGACGAGTTCGGCTAGGCAATACCGAGCGAAGATCCTGTACTCCGATCATCGGCGTACGGACTTCCTTTGATGGCCGAATCGCCCTAACTTAAGCGATCGTCACCGTAAACGTATTGGAGACCGAAGCTCCCGCTCTGTCGGTCGCCGTCACGCGAATCGTGGCGGTCCCAGTTTGCCCTGGGTTGAGAGCGATAATCAGTCGATTGTTCGTTGTCAGCGTGAATAGATTCGCGTTGGTGGTCGACTCCACACTCGCGGTGTAGGTCAGCTTCTCAACTTGCCGAACAACGTCGACGGAGTTGACGAATGCCAGATTGGCGGGCGTCAACTGACTCCCTGTTCCGTTGGACGGGAAATTACGGAGCGGAATCTCGTTGAACGGGGTTCCTCGGTTCGAAATCGGGATGGCCACAAGGTTGTTGATCGTGGGCTGCGTCTCTGGAACGATCCTTCCGAAGACAGAGAAGCCACCGTTATTGGTGTCCAGCGATACGTTGTCGACCAGGTTCACAAAGAACTGATTGGTCGCGCTATTGGGATCGGTGCCGAGCTTGGCCATCGCCACGGTCCCCGCAAGATTCGACGGACCAAACTGATTTCGAACCGGCGGGTCAGCTGCCACGGGGGCGACACTGGCCGACGGCGCGGTGCCATCGAGGCGGAAGCCGCCCCCTTGCAGCACAAAGATCGGGTTCGGTCGGCGATGGAAGAACGAGTTGGTGTAGGCGCCTCGCTCGACATAGTTGAGGAAGTTCGCCACGGTTCGGCCTGCCTGGGCGTCGAAGAGTTCCATGTCGAAACTCCCCTCGTTCGTGTTGAAGCGGACGAGGCTATTGTTGATGTCGTTGTCAAAGAAGTTGTCCGCCAGGTCGACGGCAATCTGCGTCGGCGTGGAGCCTGACCCCGGCCCTCGGTTGATATTGGCAATCGGCGCCACCAGGGTGGGGGCGGTATTTTGACGAATGATCTCGATTCCCCGGCTCGAAAGATTGCCGGCACGATCGCGGACTTCAACGATCAGGGGATTCTTCCCATCATTGTCGAGGCTCAAGGGGACATTGGTAAACGAAAAGATTCCGTCATTGCCGACATCCCTCGTCTCACCCGTTTGAATCAGTCTCACTTGCGTATTGGGGTCGGCCGTTCCGTTGATCGTGATGGTCGCCGAGTTCGTGACGTTGTCGCCGACCACGCCACCATCTGACGCTCGGTCCAGCGACAGATTTGGGTTGGCCAGGACGGAATCGAACGCGAAAGCTAGATCTCGGTTGGTCTGATTCCCAGCGACATCACGAACGATGAATTTTGTCAGATGGGGTCCCTGGGCCAGCGTTCCACCGGCCAGTTGATTAAGGATCGCTGGCGTGACGGTGAGAGCACCGCCTGAGGTCAACTGTCCAATAAGTTCGAGATACTGATCGACGGCCATGGTATCGAGGCCGACACGAATACTCGAAATCGACGTGCTATCGGTAAACGTACCGGTGATGGTAGGGTCGCTGCTCAATCCATCGATGTTTGTTCCGCCAGGACCGGCCGTGTCATTCGAAAGACCAACCACCGCCGACGGACCTTGTGAGTCGCGGACGATGGTGATATCTGTCTGAGCCGAGTTCCCTGCTGAATCGGTGGAACGAACGGTGAGCAGGTTGTTCCCTTCAATGAGCGCGATGTTGGTCAATGTGTAATTGCCGGTGCCATTGGCAACGGCCGAGAGGCCGGTCCCAACAATACTGACGGTCGCACCCGGTTCGGCGTTACCAGTGATCGAGACTGTCAATTGATTCGTAATGAGATCGCCCTGCGTTCCGCTGTCGAACGCTGCGGGCAATTCTGCCGTGGGCGTCAGCGTCACAGAATCGAAGGTGAACGTTAGCGAAACGGAATTGCTATTCGATGCTTGATCTGTTCCTACCAATTGAAGCGTGTGCGATCCTTGCGAAAGTGTTCCACCGGCGAGTTGATCGAGCAGGGCGCGAGTGAAGACGATCGTCCCATCCGGTTGCAGCAGATTCTTGACGTCGATTGCCAACCCGCCATCAAGCGATGCCAGCGCCGCGCTGATTCCAACGTCGTCGGTAAAGCTGGCGTTGATCGTTGGGTTGCTGGTGATACTGTCGCTGGTGGTGCCGCCAGGACCCGCGGTGTCCTGGGCCAAGCCTGCCACCAAAGATGGGGGGACGGAATCGAAAGTAAAGCTGAAGTTCAGCGATCGGCTGTTGTCGGCACCGTCTGCGGCAATCAATCGCAGCACATGCGGGCCCTGCGAAAGTGTTCCTCCCGCCAATTGATTCAGGAACTCGGCCGACAGAGTCACCGAGCCGCTGGAGAGTTGAGATGCGATTTGCTGGTACTGATTAAGTGTTTGATTGTCGAGACCGACCAACAGGCTGACGATGCCCGTGTTGTCGGCCGCTTGTACGAGAATCCGCGGGTCGCTGGTTATCTTGTCGGTGCTGCTTCCGCTCGGGCCGGCCGTGTCATTGACGAGCTGTGCCGACACCGTTGGAAGCTCGATATCCCCAAGGGCCGGCAGCCCGACGACGTTGACGGCTTGCTGGGCGACGTTCCCCGCGAGGTCGGTCGAGCGGACGATGAACGGATTGTTCCCCACGGTCAAGGTGATGTTGTCAAACGAGAATTCACCATTGGCCGAGGCGCTCGTGGTGCGCGACATTCCCACCAAACTGACCAGTGACAAGGGTTCTGCCGAGCCGATGAGAATGATCGGCGTGATCGCTGTTTGCAGGTCGCCCTTTTGGCCAGTATCGAAGTTCGGATCGATCCCGATCGTCGGTGTCGTGGTGACGGAGTCGAAGGTGAAGGTGAAGTCGACGCGATCGAAATTGTTGGCGGCATCGCGTGCGAAAATCGTCAGCGTATGAGGCCCCTGCAACAGAGTACCGCCCGCCAATTGATTCAAGAGCGACGTCGTGAAGACAATGGTGCCGTCGGGTTGAAGCTGTGACAGGAGACTCGTGAGCGTTGTGTTGTTATCCGGATCGATGGCGGCTCGCAGGTCCGTTACGGCGCGATTGTCGGTGATGGTAGCATTGATGGTCGGGTCGCTGGTGATGCGATCGGCGTTGGTGCCGTTGGCTCCGAAGGTATCGTTAGCCAGGGCGGCCAAGATCGACGGGCGAACCGAATCGCGGATGATCTCGAGATTGATCGAATCGGTGTTGCCGGCCCCGTCGGTCGAACGAATCACAAGAGTATTAAGGCCACTAGCAAGCGGCACACCATTGGCGACATAATTACCCAAACCATCGGTCAGCACCGGATTCGTCAGGCCGGTGATGAAGACTAGGCTCCCTGGCTCTGCGGTTCCCCGAATGGTGACCGGGGAGAAGTTCGTGATGCCGTCACCGATCGTGCCCGAATCGAACGATGGATCCAGCGAGCCGGTTGGCTTGACGATCTGGCTATCGAACGTGAAAGTGAAATCGACTGAACGAGTGTTCCCCGCCAGATCGCCCGCCACGATGCGAAGCGTGTGAGACCCCTGCGAAAGCGTCCCCCCCGCAAGTTGATTGAGCTGGGCCTGCGTAAAAACGATCGTTCCGTCAGGCTGAAGCAGGTTGAATACATCGATCAGCGTGCCATTGCCCACCGGGTCTAGAGCAATCCTCAGACTGGTAACCGCAGGGACATCCGTCACGATCGCGTTGATCGTCGGGTCACTGGTGATTCGATCGGCACGTGTCTCCGTTGAGTCTCCGGTATCGTTGGCGAGTTGCGCGGAGATCGCGGGAAGGGCATTATCCAACGTCACCACCAGACTCGTGGACGCAGTGTTACCGGCTCGGTCAGTGGAACGAACGTCGAGTGTATTGGAGCCGGCCGTCAGCGCGACATTGGTAAGGATGTAGTTCCCCGAGTCGTTGGCTGTCGCCTGAATCAACTGGCCAACCACTTCCACCAGTGACCCAGGCGATGCGGTCCCTCGAAGGACGACCAGCGGAAGAGTGGTGATTCGATCGTCTGGCGTCCCGGTATCTGATGCCGGGTCGAGGCTTACCGTTGGGTTGGCAATCTCGCTGTCAAACGTGAAGGTGAAATCGAGGGTGCGAGAATTGCCCGCTGCATCCCCTGCGACAAGACGAAGCGTGTGGGCTCCTTGCGAAAGAGTTCCTCCCGCGAGTTGATTCAGCAGCGTCGTCGTGAAGACAAGCGAACCATTCGGTTGAAGCTGGGCGAGCACATCGGTCAACGTCGTGTTCGTGGTGGGGTCAAGAGCCGCACGAAGACTCGTGATCGTCCGATTGTCGGTCGCGGTCGCATTGATCGTCGGATCACGGGAGATGCGGTCGCTATTCGTACCACCCGGACCGGTGGTATCGTTGGCGAGCTGGGCGGCCAGGCTGGGTAAGTCTGAATCTCGTGTCACGTTCAAGTTGACATTGGCGACGTTGCCCGCGATGTCTGTGGAACGAATCACAAGCGCGTTCAGCCCTGGATTCAATGGGACGTTATTGAGGACGTAATTTCCGGAACTGTTGGCGGTCGCCTGTATGTTGCCACCCACAATACTCACCAGTGCGTTTGCCTCGGCCGTCCCCCGAATGATGACCTGGGCCAAGTTCGTCACCGAGTCTCCTGGCGTACCCGTGTCCGATGCCGGGTCGAGCGCCGCCGTTGGCGTGGCCGTCAGACTGTCAAAGTTGAAATCGAAGTTGAAACGAGTCGTCAAATTAGTGGCATCGGTCGCAATGACACGAATCGTGTGCGGGCCCTCGCTCAATTGATTGATCAGCGAGCTTCCGCCCGGCAACGAATTGATGAATGCCCGATCAAGCAAGATCTTTCCGTCGGTTCCTCGGCGAGAGGTGACATTAACGAAAGATGCTTCGGGGAGATTGTCGATCCCCACGAGAATGCTCGATAGGGCATTGGTATCGATGACCGTCAATTCGGTGGAAGGATCGTTGGTGATCCGGTCGGCATTGTTCCCCGAGGCGCCCGCCGAGTCGTTGATTAAGCGAGCGGTAACGGTCGGCGGTGCATCATTGGAAATCGGCGTGCCGAACGTGAACGTCACGACGACATCGTTAAAGTCCTTATCTTCGCAGTCGGTGCTGTTCTCGAAGCCGATGCGGTTGTCGGACAGGAATCGGACGTGGTCGATTCCATCGGGACTGGCGGCAAAGGACGAGAACAGAGCAAGCGGGCCCGCTCCCAACCTATTGGCGGGGTTCTGCTGAAGGAAGTTTGCCGCGGTCCCTTGATCGATGATGTAATAGAGCAGGTGACTTGCTGCGGGCAGATTGACCGACTGTGTCGCTGGCCCGTTTTGAGTCGGCGTAAAAAGTGTCTGCCTCCTCGCGAGGGCGGCCCCGACGTAGCCATCTTGTCCAGGAAGAAGCGATCCGATTCGACCGCCGGCATCGTCCGCGACGATCACACCGACCTCGCCGCGCGGTTGGTCGTTTCGCGATTCCAGTAGAAAAGTTGTCGGTACCGTTTGCGATGTTGTTCCCGGCGTGCGAAGCGGATCTTTCCTTCCCAGGCTGACTCGGATCACCGCATCGTTGTAGTCTTGATCACCGCCGTTGAGCTGATCCTCGAACGAAAACGTCTGCGTGTTGTTGGTAAGCGCCGACGCGCGAACGTGATCGAACCGGTCCGGATTGGCGGCATCGAACGAGAAGAACGCCACCGGGCCGGCCCCAACGCGGTTGCTGGGATTCTGTTGCTGCCAAGCCCCCATCTTGCCGTTCTGGATCAAAATCAAGCCGAGCCTTTGGCCCGCGTTGACGGTGATTTCGCTCTTGTCGCCCGGCTTTTCGCAATCCTTAAAAATGTTAAGCGATCTTCGAGCGACTGCCTCGCTGTAGCCGGCCGCCCCAGGATCAAGCCCGTCCACACGACCAAGGGCATCGTCTATCTGATAAACACCAATCTCATTCTTGAAGGCCGCTTCGCGCGACACCCAATCGAATAGGAGACGATAGGTTTCGCCTGCTACCCCCGGGACAATGAAAAGGTCGTTGGCCAGAACCGTTCGCTGCTCGAGCATCTCCAGGCCCAACGGCCTGCGCGACCGCAAACCCCGACGCGAAGAGTTCGCTTGGTCCTTGCGAACGATTTGGACTGGGGTCGACTCGACAAGGCGCTTACGTGTCATGGATCTTGTTCCCTGATGTTGACGAATTTCATCGAGCAAGGTGGCAACGGAAGCGGGGGCCGACCCTCGGCGTGCCTGGGGAGAAGGTTGCGAAGCACTCTCAATTGTCCATCTGGACCAAACAGAGCGTCGATCGCGTCCATGCGAGATTCACCGGCGCCAAGGTGCGACATCATGCCAAAAAACTTCGGCAGGTTCAAGCAGCGAGCGCGCAGAGTTGTCTCTCAATGCGAGAGAAAAGAACGTATCCCTTACTCTTCTTTACCATCATGAAGTTTTGCGAGGACCGTCAGGTCTTCGAGAGTGGTGGTGTCGCCCGTCGATTGCCTGCCCGCCGCCACATCGCGAAGCAGCCGACGCATGATTTTTCCCGATCGCGTTTTGGGAAGGGCATCGGTAAAGCGAATTTCGTCGGGGCGAGCAAGTGCACCGATCTGTTCGACCACATGGAGCGCGAGCGCTTTGCGAAGTTGCTCGCTGGGATGTTTGCCCGATTCCAGTGTCACAAAACAGGTGATCGCTTCTCCCTTCAAATCGTCCGGCCGACCGACAACGGCCGCCTCGGCAACACCCTCGTAGCTGACCAGAGCGCTCTCGACTTCCATCGTCGAAAGGCGATGTCCCGAGACGTTGATGACGTCATCTACTCGGCCCAGAATCCAGAAGTTGCCGTGCTCGTCTTGCCGAGCACCGTCGCCGGTAAAGTACTTACCTGGGACTTGGCTCCAGTACTGTTTCACGTAACGATCGTCATCGCCCCAAATGGTTCGAAGCATGCTAGGCCAGGGTTGACTAATGACGAGCAAACCGCCCTCGTTGGTCGGGACCGGCTGGCCAGCGGAATCGACGATCTCGGGGACAACTCCGAAGAAAGGGCGAGTTGCCGTCCCGGGGATCGTGGGGGTGACACCGGGCAGGGGAGAGATCATGATGCTCCCCGTTTCTGTTTGCCACCAAGTGTCGACGATGGGGCATCGACCGCCGCCGATCACTTCGCGATACCACATCCACGCTTCGGGATTGATGGGCTCTCCCACGGTCCCCAAGAGACGAAGGGACGAGAGATCGTATCGCCTAGGCCATTGTTCTCCCCATTTCATGAATGCTCGGATGGCGGTCGGTGCCGTGTAAAGGGTGCTGACTTTGTACTTTTCGATGATCTGCCAGAAGCGACCTTCGTCGGGCCAATTCGGAGCCCCCTCGTACATCACCTGCGTCATGCCGTTCGAGAGAGGTCCGTACACGACATAGCTGTGACCAGTCACCCAACCCACGTCGGCCGTGCACCAGAACGTATCTTCTTCCTTCATGTCAAAGACATACTTGGCCGAGTAGGTTGCCCCCAGCAGATAGCCCGCGGTGGTGTGCAATATCCCTTTGGGCTTGCCCGTGCTGCCGGACGTGTAAAGCAGAAACAGAGGGTCTTCACTCTCCATGGGCTCGGCCGGACAATCCGCCGGGAGAAATGGAACCAGTTCATGCCACCAATGATCTCGGCCAGGGACCATCGAGATCTTTTGCCCGGTGCGACGTAGGACCACCGTCTGTTTCACGGTAAGGGATTTCGCGAGAGCGGCGTCAACGTTTTCTTTCAGGGGGACGATCTTTCCCCGTCGCCAGCCCCCATCGGCCGTGATGACGAGTTTCGCCTGCGCGTCGTTGTTTCGGTCGGCCACCGCCTCGGCAGAAAAGCCGCCGAAGACCACACTGTGCATCGCGCCGATCCGAGCACAAGCCAACACTGCGATCACCAATTCCGGAACCATCGGCATGTAGATCGTGATCCGATCACCCTTTTGGATCCCAAGCTTTTTCAGAGCATTAGCAAACTTGCCGACTTCGCGAAAGAGATCGCCGTAGGTCAACACGCGCGTATCGCCTGGCTCCCCTTCCCACAGAATGGCGGCCTTGTTCTTTCGCCATGTTCGTACATGGCGATCAAGGCAATTGTAACTGGCGTTGATCTTCCCACCGTCGAACCATTGATAATGGGGAGCTTGGCCGGTAAGGACTTGCTGAAAGGGTTCGAACCATTCCAGATGATTCCGGGCCTGCTCGCCCCAGAAGCCGACCGGGTCCTCTTGTGCTCGCCGCCAAGTCTCTTCGTAAGTCTGAATATTGGCGATGTGTGCTTGTGAAGCGAACTCGGCCGGCGGATCGAAGAGTCGGCTTTCTTTGAGGACGCTGGTGATCTTCTGATCGTTCGACATAGCCCCACCTTCTTCCTAACCCGTGGGTGGGCACGCCGTCATCGAACAGCCCCCCCCTTTACGATCTGCATCGATCGGTAAGGGGCAATTTTAGTTGTTACGCGAGCCTATCTCAAGCGAATGAGAAGAACATCGGTTTCCCCTCAGATAACCGCCCTACTCGCAACGGATCGTCCTCAGCACCGCATCCGCTCGCTCCATTCTCTGCCCTGTTCGTCACGACGCCGCCGGCCTGCGGCCGCCCAGGGCCTCTTGGGAATCGGCCCCGTTGATCTCCTGGTCAGCGTCTTTTCCTGCGCGAGCATTAACAGTTCCGGCCAGAACCCTAACCGAAGAACGCAATCTGTAGGGCCAACACAATCGCGACTCCAAGAGCGACAGAGGCAAGGCGCGGGATCGCCCAGAACATGCTCCGGTTTTGCAGCCCAAAGTATTGAAGCACATGGCGCCGCTGGAAGTAAGCGATGATCAAGATCGTCAACAGAATTCGGACCGTGATTGTGACCACGCCTTTACTGAATCGATCGTTATCCCCATCCAATTGGGCTGACAAGTATTGCAGAGTGATGATCCTCGATAGGTCACGAACGATCGAGTACACAAGGGCGAAGACGGTGATCCACCAGCCCCACAGCGTCCCTTTCCACGCTCCGATCGCTGCTGAAATGTACAGGAACGCGACAAATAGAATGCCTACGAACACCGCCCAGGCGGGAATGCCTATTTGCTCTCCCGCCGCCTCGAACTTGTCGACTTTCGACACAAACAAAGTCATCACAAACAACCAACCGACGCCCGAGGTGCCAAACAAGAAAGCGAAGAGGGTGACGCCGACAGGTCTGACCCTTTGAGGTGCAGTGGAACCTTGCTGGTCCGAAGTGTTGCTGACGGCATTCTGAATGTTCGACGATTGGGATTTCTCGGGCGAAACACCGTCCAGAGGAATCATCAATCTCTCCTACTTGCTCTCGGACTCCTTCTCTCGATATGTGCACGTAGAAACGGATACTACTCCGGTCAAAACGGGACGTCGGGATCAGTAAGAGTTTCTTTGTGCGTTGCTTGCGGCTCATTGAGTCCGATTTCGATCGTCGGAAAAGGAAAGAGCCATCACGAAGGCAAGCCCGCGAACGGCCGCCGTTGTTGGGCGAGGGAATGGAGAGGCGCCGCCCGGATTCGAACCGGGGAATAGCGGATTTGCAATCCGCTGCCTTACCGCTTGGCTACGGCGCCGTCAAAGTCAGCCTGGTCTACCAACTTTGTGAACGGTTATGCTAAGTGGATCGGTCATGAGGGTCAATTCGCTTGAGCGTTTGTCTTCGGTTCTGCGCAAACGGGGACCAGACTCTTTGGCCGACGATCGACAAACCCGTGTCTCGGGGCATACTCCAGCTTCCGCAGCCGACCCGGCTTCCGCGCAGCAATGTTGCATCCACGCGCAAAGAGTCGGCAGATGACCTTGGCATCGAGTCTGAACGGGGCCGACCTTTTCTCTCGGATGATTTTTTGGGGTCGGCGTGTTGCAAAGAGCAATTGGTGGGAACAAGCAAAACGAGCAATCGCAACGGGAACTCGTTGAAAAAGGGGGGGCCCCCCTCCCTGGCTGCGGGTTACCTTTCTTGGGTCGGGAGTATTTAGGGAGGGGGGTGAAGGGGAACCGTCCGTCTATTTGCAGAGAGCGTGCCAAAGCGTGGAACCTCCGGCACAAACTTCTCTCATTCCCCAGGAGCCCCTCTCTTTCGTCGACGAAGAACACCGGATCGCTTACTAGGTAGGGTAAACAGCTCTGATCGATATTGCTGATGCGAAAGGGGTGAGGAAACGAGGCGCGAAGACGGCGGCCGATCGGTAGAATTGGATCAACGAAGGCCGGCCTCAGGGAGGAGCATTGGTGCCAAACGCTGGCGTTTTACCTTCCCTTTCGATTGTTATCCCAAACTTCAACCAGGCCGACCTGCTGCGCCGGTGCCTGGCGAGTATCGAACGACATGCCCCGCACGGAACCGAGATCATTGTCGTCGATGACGGCTCCGCGGATGGTTCGCCGGCCATGGTTCGCGCGGAGTTTCCCAGTGTCCGCCTGATTGAACTGTCGAACAACCGGGGTTTCTGCACCGCCGCCAATGCTGGCTGGCGATCGGCTCGATCGCCGATCGTGGAGCTGCTCAACAATGATGCTGAGGTGACCTCGGGTTGGGCAGTTCCTGCTCTTCAAGAATTTGCCGACAATCGCGTTGGCTCGGTGGCGCCTTTGGTTCGTCGACTCCCTTTTCGGAGTCGAATTGACAGCGCGGGGGACGTGTTGGATTTGATCGGGGTGGCCCGCAAGCGATTTGAAGGACGATCGTGGCTCTCGGTCGAACTCTGTCGGCAGGAGGTTTTCTCGGCAAGTGCGTCGTCCGCTTTCTACAGGCGATCCGCCTTACAGGAGGTTGGAGGATTTCCAGAAGAGTATGTCTCGTATTTCGATGATGTGGATTTGGGCTATCGGCTCCGTTTGGCAGGGTGGAGCTCCGTTCTTGCTCCCGAATCGCAGGTACTGCACTGGGTTGGCCGAAGCCATTACCACGCCCGCCGATCGACCCAGCACCAAGTTGCGCGCAACAGCGAACGATTCTTCTGGACAAACGTTCCCAGCAAAGAACTCGCCTTAAAGGCTTTTCCCAGAATGGCTTACATTCTTGCACTTCTCACGTACAAGGGTCTTCGGGGAGAGTTCGGGCCCTGGTTTGCTGGCAAGGCTTCTTTGTTAGGGGAGATTCCGAACCTCTGGACGAAACGCCAATGGGCTCAGCAGCTTCGTCAAAGTCGACCCAACCAAGGAGTTCGGCATTAGAAATTATCCATAACTCCCAGACTACTCAGAGGGTAGACTCGTTCCCATTTTGCCATAGAACTTGGGCAGTCGGCCGGTCAGACTTGGTTTGACGGCCTCTGGACAAGTGGTGTCTTTAGGGAGTGTTGTCGTGACGAATTCCGTCATTCTAATTTTGGCCCTGACAGGAGGTATCGGGGGTTTTGGCAAGTGTGGGAAGGTGAAGCATTGCAAGCCGGCCAAGGCGACCTGCTGCGAAGCAGCTCCGGTTTGCGAAGCAGCTCCGGTTTGCGAAGCGGCACCTGTTTGCGAAGCAGCTCCGGTCTGCGAAGCAACGTGCTGTGGCAAGGCGAAGAAGAAGTGCGGATTGCACCTTTTCAAGAAGAAGCACAAGTGCCATGCGTCGGCTTGCTGCGAACCCGCCCCTGCTTGCTGCGAAGCGGCCCCGGCTTGTGAGCCTTCATGTGCGGCCCCGGCCGGCGAAGCAGCCCCGGCAGCTTCCTCCGATCTGAAGCCCGCCCCCGCCCCGGCCGCGCCGGAAGCTCCGGCCGCCCCCGCGGCTCCGGAAGCCCCGGCCCCGTCTCCTCCCCAGATCTAGTTCGCGAGCCGTGATGGATCACGGCAAACGATGAGACTACTCCGAGACACGGGCCGGCAGTCCCCAGCGTTCTGCCGGCCCGTCTCGCTTTTTACCCCACCGGCGCGTTACATTTCAGTGCTCGCACATCTCGACAGGTACATAGGCGACTCATTTCCGCAAGGATGCCAAACGCGATGCGATCTTGGTGGCGAACCCTGGCCATGATGATGGCGGTGATGGCTCCGGTGGTGGTGCTGGCATCATTGTTACAGATGACGCTGATGCAACCCCGCTCTCGCGATGCGGAACCGCTCGATTCCGACATCGCGACACCAGTGGCGGCAGAGGGTCAAAAAACGAGTGATTCCACTGGGAACGAGCGTCCGCCGCAAACGCTCGCCCTTCCCACGATCGATGAACTCACACCGCGAAGTACGCCGAGCCCGTCGACGAACGAGGTTGTCGTTCGCATGCCGACAACATTGAGCGAACCCGAAGTAAGCAAGCTTGGAGCCGGCGCCGTGGGCGAGGCGGCTGAGTCGAGCGAGAACGGGCCGCGAAAAACGACGATCTTAAGACGCGAAGGTTCGATCGTGCGGGATCTTGTCGGAACGATCTCCAAGCAGGGACTCCATGTTGTCTTCACCCCCAAGGACAACACCCCTCCGATGAACATCCTGGCGAATCAGCTCCTCGAACGAATCGAATCATTCCAGGATGGGGCCGGCCGACCGACGACCGAGACCCCCTGGCGACTGAGTGGCCGGGTGACGGAGTACCGGGGTACGAACTATCTTCTCATCACGACCGCCTCCCAGACGGACTTACCACCGAATCCATAAGTCCTTAATTGAAAATAATTTACGGCACCATTCCTCATTCTAAGTCAGTGGTATCTCCGATACCTATTTCCCTCTCCCAATCCAAGAGACGGGTTTTGCTTGAACGCCGGGGGTAGGGGTGCAACGATCTTAGTGGGGGTCGGGCGTCCTGCCTGACCTCGATTCCACCACAACATTGCCGGCCCGGTTCGAAGTTCACGATGGGCAGAGGTACGAACGTGACGATGTCGAAACATCAAGAGTACGAATTGTCTAACGGCTTGAAGCTTCTCATCGAGCCGGTTCATGGCGTGCGCAGCGTTTCCGTCACGCTGTTGACCTCCGGTGGTTTGATTCATGAGCCCGATGATCAATCGGGGCTCGCGAACCTGACGGTGGCGATGGTGACGCGCGGTGCTGGGGATCGTCCGAATCGCGCGCTGGTCGATTGGCAGGATTCGCTTGGGTTACAGCGAATGGAGGGAGCGGAGACGGCCCACGCGTCGTTTTCGTGTGCATCGGTCTCCGATCGTTTGGAATCGTCGCTTGAGTTAATGGCCGACATCGTTCAGGCGCCTCATCTGCCGGCGGACGAGTTAGAGCTCTGTCAGGCGGGCATTCTTCAAGAGATTGATGCCATTGAAGACGATCCAGGGCAGAAGTTATTTGTCCATCTGCGTGAAGCATCGTTACCGGGAAAGCTCGGTCGACCACTCTTAGGGACAAGCGAGAGTGTGGAAAACTTGACGATCGATGACGTTCGCCGTTTCCATCGGGACTATTACCAACCGACGCAGGCGATTCTGGGAATCGCGGGGGCCGTCGACTTGGCGAAGGTGGAATCGCTGGTGGAGCGTTACTTCGGATCGTGGAAGTCGACCCCAATGCCGCGTGTCGTGACGAATACGTCCGAGCCTCGCAACATTCGAGACCATGTCGCTTCCGAAAAGGTGCAAACGCATCTGGGCGTGGCGATGAAAAGCATCCCCTATGCCGACCCGGACTATTTCGAGGCCCACGCGGCGGCGTACGTTCTTTCGGGCGGGATGAGTTCTCGGCTTTGGACGGAGATTCGAGAGAAACGAGGACTCTGTTACACCGTCAGCGCGTCGTTTGCACCGTTTAAGGAACTCGGTCGGCTCCTTCTTTACGCTGCCACCACTAGTCCCGACCGGGCCGCCGAGACGCTCGACTTGATGTTGCGAGAGGTTTGGAATCTTCGGGAAGGGATTTTCGAGGACGAAGTCGCCCGGGTTCGGGCGGGCTTGAAGGCTTCGTTGGTGATGCAGCAGGAATCGACGTCGGCACGAGCCCAGTTGCTGGCTAGGCACTGGTACAACCTGGGCCGAGTTCGGCCCGTGGACGAGGTTGCCGCCGCCATCGATCGACTCACCCCAGAATCCATTGCCCGCTACCTCGAGCGACATCCGCTCGAAGAGATCGGCATCGTCACACTTGGTCCCGAGCCCCTGGAGGTGGTGACATGAAGTTCGAACAAACCAAGCTCGCCAACGGCCTGCACATCTTAGCGGAGATTGATCCGAACGCTGTCAGCACCGCGGCCGGCTTCTTTGTGCAAGCCGGGGCGCGCGATGAATCCCCCGAGCTGGCCGGCGTCAGCCACTTTCTCGAACACATGGCCTTCAAGGGGACCGAAACCCGATCGGCCGACGATATCAATCGCCTCTTCGACGATATCGGAGCGCAATACAACGCGTACACTTCCGAGGAACAAACCGTTTATCATGCGGCTGTCCTCCCGGAGTACCTTCCTTCGTGCATCGATCTTTTGGCGGATTTGATCCGACCGTCACTTCGTCGGGCTGATTTCGAAACGGAGCGAGACGTCATCATGGAGGAGATTCGGATGTATGCCGACTCTCCTCTTTGGTCGGCCTACGACCGCGTCATCCGGAATCACTTCGAAGATCACCCCCTGGGAAACTGCATTCTCGGCACCAGTGAGTCGATCGCTCAGCTCTCTCTCGAAGCGATGCAGCAATACCATCGCGAGCGCTACTCTCCGTCGAACATCGTTTTGGCCGTGGTGGGGCAGGTCGACTTTCCCGCCCTGGTTCGGCAAGTCGAAGCAAAGTGCGGCCAATGGGAGAATCGTCCCGTTCGCCGAGAGCTTCGGTCCGCCTCGGCCGCACAGGGGCCAGACGAATTAGTCCATCGGCCTGAGTTTCTGCAGGAGGCGATCTATCTCATGATGGATGCCCCTTCATCGCGGAGCCGACTTCGGTTCGCGGCAGACATCTTGGCCACGGTGATCGGGGATGAGTCTGGCTCGCGGTTCTATTGGTCGCTGGTCGATACCGGCCGGGCAGAGAGCATTGAAATGAGCTACCACGAATACGAGGAAGCGGGTGCCTTCGTGGTCGGGGCCGCCTGCGAACCTGAATCGGCCAGCGAGAACCTAGCCGAGATTCACCGTATTCTCGAGATGACCGCGAAAGAAGGGATCACGGTCGACGAACTGGCCCGTGCGAAGTCGAAACTGATCGCCCGGTTGGTGATCTCCGGGGAACGGCCGGTCAATCGGATATTCCCCCTCACCACGAGCTGGATCTATCGTCAAGAGTATCAGACCCTCGACGAAGATGTTCTCGGGCTAGAACAGGTAACCATGGAGGATATCGCCGAGCTCCTGGCGACGCATCCGCTGGTTCGACCCTCGACGGTATGCCTGGGGCCCGCCCGGTCGATCGAGGCTCTTCGCTTGGGAACGATGTCGATCTCATCGCGATCCCCCAGCGTCAACCGGCAGTAGTCCTCTCGCTGATTGCCCCCGGACCCATCCTTGTTACTTCGGGGAAGTCTTTATCGCATACGCTGTCCTGCTGAGTCGGCCTAGCGTAACTCCATAGCAATAGCCCCCGGAGCAAAGAGAGCCCCGAGGACGAAAAATGATGCGATTGCCTCTACTTGTGTTGCTGTTGCTGGCGGAACTGATCGGCGGAACGTTCGTCCATGGGGCCGAGCTTGTTTCTCTCGACGATCAACCATTCTGGCAAGATTCGGCCATTCACTATCGCAACGAGGTCAAGCTCGACGAATACGAGCTCCGGACCATCCGTGCCGACCGCGACGGCAATGTCTGCGTCAACACTTCTAAGGGCTTGCTGAAAGCAATCGACGGTCGGCTGGTGCTGGATCGTTCCTATCGCGGTCTGGAAGGTGCGAACGTTTACGATTTAGAAGTCTTCGGCGGCAAGTTTGTTCTCCTGACGGATAAGTTCTTTCTCCCTCTGACGGGCGGAGGGAAAGAGTTCGTCCCGACGCCGCCCCAGTCTGGCTACCGCCGATTTGTCATGACTGGCCCGACGTCGTTCACCCTCTTCGAGCCACTTGGCAGCGACCGTGCAGGCTCGATGTTTGTTGTGCCAAAATACGAGGGCAACAAACGGCAAATGGTGAACTACATCAATCCCGAAAAACTGATTGCGGAGATAGAGTTCGATCCCAGTACCGGGCGGACGATAGCTTGGTCTTCGAAAGCCCTCTTTGATTATTTAGGGAATGGCAAGCTGAACGAACTACCGAGTCCCTCTGCGACGATCACCGACGCTGCCGTGATGTCGGCCGACACTCTACTGGTCGGCACGACGACCGGACTCTTCGAAGTGAATCAAACCGCCGCCACACCCTACCCGAGAAAGATACCGGTCCCATCGATCACGTGTGTTGCCAAGGATCCAAATCGCGGCTGGATCTGGGCCGGCACCACCGACGGCCTTTTTCGTCAGACGGCCGACGGCAAGACCGACTATTACGAGGGTCGCCGTTGGCTTCCTGACAACCATGTCCTTGACTTCACTTTCGACAAGGCGGGTGATGTTTTTGTTCTCACCAAAGGGGGCGTATCGCAGATTCACTTCGAAAAAACGACGCTCGAGAACAAGGCGGACAAGATCCTTTCGAACCTGCGTCATCATCACATTCGCTTTGGCTTGGTTTCCGATCTGGTCGTCCCCCATGGGGACTACGCGCAGGCCCAAATGCACGACTCCGATAACGACGGACTCTGGTCGAGCATGTATTTGGCGAGCGAAGCATATCGACTGGCGGTCACCGGGGCCGAGGATGCTTCTCTTAATCTGCAGGATGGCTTTGATGCGATCGAACGTCTCGTCACCATCACCGGTATCCCCGGTTTCCAAGCTCGGTCCTTTGAACTGCACGGCTTTCATGTCCATGACAAAGACGCCTGGCGGACACGCACCGAGAGAGACTTCGAATGGAAAGGGACAACATCAAGCGACGAACTAGTTGGGACTATCTTCTTCTACAGCGTCGTTTACGATGTGCTCGGCAAAGAGAATGAAAAGCTACGAACGAGAATTGCCGACCTGGTGGGATCGATCGTCTCGCATATCGTCGATCACAACCTCTTTTACGTCGATGTCGACGGTAAGCCGACCCGGTGGGGATACTGGAATCCGGCCAACATCAATACGCCGATCGCGCTGCATGATCGTCGTTTGAACTCGATCGAGATTCTTGCCTTCCTTCAGTTGGCCTACGATCTGACCAAAGACGACAAATTCAAAAAGACCTACGACGATCTGGTCGACAAGCACGGATACGCCAACAACACGGTTCGTTATCTTCCCGATCCCATGGGGCCGTGGAATCATTCGGATGATGAACTCTATTGGCTGAGTTATTACGTTTTGCTCTCGTACCCGATTCGCGAGGATCTTTCGGCAAGGTTCCGGGAGAGTGCCGACGCGCAGTATGTCGCCAACGCCCGCAAGCGCAACCCACTTTGGACCACCATCTACTCCGGCCGATCGGGCAAGCCGGCGGACCTGGACGGGATCGCTTTTTGGCTTCGCCAATTTCCGATGGACAGTCGCGATTGGAAAGCCCGCAACTCGCATCGCCAAGATGTCACGATCGAGAAGAGACCATTCGTTCCCCCAGAAGCCTCGCCGGTCTTGCCTCCGGATGAACGGCATGTTCACAAATGGAATAGCAACGAGATGACCCTCGACGGCGGTGGCAGCGGAGGCTCGGCCGAGAGTGGCTCGGAATACTTGCTCCCCTATTGGATGGCTCGTTACTTTCGGATCATTCAGCCCCCCACAAAGACAGAGGCGGGCCGGTAACCCAGCCAAAACCTCCTGCCGATAAGAAAGGTTCTTCGCGTGATTCTGCATGTCTTGATCGTCGACGACGAAGAGGATGTGCTCGAGTCCCCCGTCCCTGGATTTCTCCGAGACCTTTCTGAAGGCTTGGCGAAGAGCCGAGACTTTCAGTCGGCCAATTTGAAGGCGGGGTCGCCGTTTCCAGCCGATCGACCGCTGAACGTTAAGGTCTCGGCCATCGGCTATGAGAGTTCTCGCCTGGCAAAATACAAGTACCATTCTCCTGCCCACATTCACGTTCATCTTTGCTGCGAAAAGGGAGGTTCGTTTCGCCACGCGCTGCGACTACTTCGAGAACAGTTCTTTGCCGTCGTTGTGTCGGATATGCGATTCTCGGAAGATTCGATCGGCTCGCGCGCGGGTCGTTTTTTCGTCGATGATGTCATTCGTCGACATCCCGAGACGACGGGGGTTCTCTACTCGGCCTATCATCGCCCCGACGACTTTCCTCCGGAGCGATTCGTTCGCAAAGGCTCGCCGACCAACTTGGGAGGAGAGGAGCTCCTCGCCAAGATCATTGCCGGCATCGCGCGATACTTGAACTCGCCCGACATTTCTCAGTTGGCTCGCGAGTTGAGCCGACGCGGCTTGGTCTATCAGTCCGACGAGTTCGGCAGCATGCTTCGCCGAGCATACGATTTGACCCAGCTTTACCTCGGACTGGATGAACCATCTCCCGATGGACGCCGCCGTCCCCGACCGATGCTACTGATTGACGGTGAAACAGGAACGGGCAAGACCGAGTTGGCGGGCCTGATCCATGCCATGAGCAATCGTCGCCAGCAGCCTTTTGTCTCGGCAACCTGCAATCAGTTGACCGACGAACAGTTTCTGCGAAGCGTTCTCTTTGGGCATGTCCGTGGTTCGTTCTCTGGAGCGACTGCGGACCGCGCGGGATTGGTCGAGACGGCAGGGCGCGGCATTCTGCTTCTTGATGATCTGCACAAACTGACCGATGGCGGCAGTGTGATCTTGCACTCGTTTCTCGACGACGGCGAGTATTCTCATTTGGGGCAAGACGAGACCCGCCGCAGCGCTGCGTGCGCCATCGTGGCGACGGTGGAGACGCCCCGCTGGGAGGAGATCAAGACGAAGCAGAAACTCTCCGAGAGTTTCATCAACCGAGCCGAGCAACTGGTCATCAGGATTCCTCCTCTGGCCGCCCGGCCCGACGACATCGAACTGCAAGCTCGCACGTACAGCCAGTACTTCGCCAAAGCCGTCGGCCAAGAGATGGACCTCTCCGAAGAAGCCATCGCCTGGCTGGTTGATCGGGGTTTTCCTGGCGGGAACAGTCGCAAGCTTCGTGATTTCGTGAAGGGGCTCGTCGGCCATTTCGCCCGAGTCACCGATTTCATCGACCTGCCTGAGATGGAAGAGTACGCTCAGGAGATTCGTCTTTCGATGCCTCCCCCAACCGGGGGCTCCTCTCGCTCTGGTCCTGTCTCTCCACCTCAAGATGCGCCTGTCGCATCGGCAGACAGTTGGAAGAGTCTCGATGATGATTCGGGATGGAAGGGGCGGATTGCGCGACTGGCCGCCGCCGCATTGGTCGATGAGATCGGACTGCCGGCCGAGGAAGCTTGGCGAAAAGCAGAGGGACTCTTTCAGAAAGAGTTACCTCGCGTTTGGAAGGAAGTCATTTTGGTTCTGGATCAGTCGGCCACGGGACAGGGGGGCGACATCAAACTCTTCGACGAGTTGTTACGATACTTTGTCGTCTTCGAGACCGGCAACCCCGCCAAGGCGGCCAAGCTGCTCGGTATGAAAGATAACGCCCTGCGTGAGTTCATCTATAGCCGAGAACAAAAGCGAGGCACGGCCGGCGACCAGGCCTGAACTCATCCATGAAAAGGTTTCCCGTCCACCATGACCACTACTTACCCACCGACGATCATCATCGTCCATGACCGAGAGCGTCGTGAAAAATGTTCCGTCGAGCCTCTGCGAGGTAGACCCGATATTACTTTTCATCGCTATCCGATTCGCGAGTCGATCGAAACGACCGGCTACATCAAGTTGGCACTGGATGGGATTCCTCTTTCCATGGACGATGCCCCGCGCGGACTCTTGCTTCTCGATGCCACTTGGCGATTGGCGGCGAAGATGGACCAAACATTTCAGAATGTCGAGCAAAGAACGCTGCCCGCTTGGAAGACCGCTTATCCCAGGCAATCGAAGGTGAGTCCCGATCCGATGCAAGGATTGGCAACGGTCGAGGCGCTCTACTTGGCCTATCGAATTCTAAATCGACCGGTGGATGGACTATTAGCACACTATCACTGGCGCGATCGGTTTCTGGAACTCAACGAGGCATCGCCGTCGTTCAGATCACCTGTGCCAAGTAGAGATAAATGGGAAAACCCGCCACCAGGTTGAACGGCAACGAGACGGCCAGCGCGGTCGTGAAATAATAATCGGGATTGAGTTTGGGCATCGAGACCCGGACGGCGATGGCTGCCGCCAAATAGGACGAACTGGCACAGATCACACCGAGCGCCATTCTCCCGCCCAGCGAAAGATTCGCGAAGTCTCCCAGAATCACCCCGATCACACCGCACGCCATCGGGACAAAGATTCCCGTCGCGATGGTCCGTAGGACGCCGAAATCCCGCAAATCCCCGAGTCGCTTTGCTGCCACGATCCCGAGTTCCATCATGAACAGGCATGCGATTCCTTGAAACGGTTCAAGGAAGCAGGGGGCGACCATGTTGTAGCCATCTTTGCCGGACCAGATCCCGATGATGGTTCCACCGACGACCAGAAGGATCGTCTTTCCGAAGAGAATATCGCGCGCGATCTGTCCCCAGAATTGCCCCATGGAGGCCCTCGTTCGAACGGTAAAGACGACGGCGATTAAGGAAGCAAGCTCCATCGCCGCCGCAAGTGCGGGGAGATACCCTTCGAAAGGAATCTGTTCGGTCGAAAGCCAACTCATGGCGGCATAAAGCGTCACGGTCGAGACGAAGCCGTAATGAGCCGCGATGGCGGCGGCATACGTCGCGCTGTACTCTCCTTTCTTCGTCAGCGTCATGGAACAAACCACTGGAATGGCCGCCCCCACGAGCACCGCCACGAAGATCGGGACCGCCAAATCCGCGAAGGGAAGCGAAACCAATTGTGCTCCCCCTTGTAGCCCCAGTCCAAACAGGAAATAGATCGACAGGGCCGTGAAGATGCTCTCGGGGATCTTCAAATCGCTTTTAATCAACGTTGCCACGATTCCCAGCACGAAGGCCAGGACGATCGGTGACACCATATTGTCACGAATAAGATGAAGAGTGTCTTGCATGGTGCCTGCTTCCAAATTCAAGAGATCGAGGCTGTCGGGTTAAAGGGATTGCGCCGTCGCCAGGAACAGCGGAATCCCGATGGTGAGATTGAACGGGAACGTCACCGCCAATGCAGTGGTCAGGTAGTAACTCGGGTTGGCTTCGGGGAGTGAGACTCTCACGGCAGCCGTCGCCGCGATGTAGCTCGCGCTGGCACACAGGACGCCGAAAACGGTCGTTCCACCGACGGACAGTCCCGCGTAATGGCCGGCAACGACGCCGATCATTCCGTTGATCACCGGAGCAATCAGGGCAAAGGCAATCAGAAAGACGCCGGCGGTCTTAAGATCGCTCAGCCGACGAGCCGCCACCATGCCCATTTCGAGCAGGAACAAACAGAGGATTCCCTTGAACGGCTTCTGAAAGAACGGGGCCACCTGTTCGTAACCGTGATGCCCTGCAATCATGCCGACCGTCACGCCGCCCACCAACAGCAGAACGCTTTTGCCGGTCAGAATCTCGTGCATGGCCCCCTTCCAGGAGGCAACGCGACCGGTCGCGACATTGGCCAAGCCCAGAGCGACGACGATCGCGGGGACTTCGAGCATTGCCATCAGGGCAGGCATGTAACCTTCGTAGCTGATGCTCTGACGTTCGAGAAAGTTCAGTGTCGCAATGAATGTCACCGCCGACACCGAGCCATAGTGTGCCGCAATCGCCGCGGCGTCGATCGCGCTCAATCGACCAATCTTGCGAAGAGCAAAGTAACACCAAACCGGGATAAAGACTCCCATGCTCACGGTTGCCAGGGCTGGCCAAATCACTTGCATGACGCTCGTCTCGGAGAGTTCAGCGCCACCTTTCAAACCGATCGCAAAAAGGAGATATATCGAGAGTGCCGTGTAAATGTCGTCGGGCATCCGAAGATCGCTGTGAAGCAATGTCGCGATCATCCCCAACACAAATGCCAGGACGATCGGCGACAATAAGTTGTGCTGAATAAGTTCAAGGGTTTCCATCAGAGACGGACCTTTTCCTGAGAGGTGCGCAAAGCCGACCGCTGGCACCTTGTACACAGTGTCGGCAACGGATCCAGCGAAGCTCGGAGTAAGCTTAGGTCACACGCGAGATGACAAAGCGGTTAGGAAGTCGGCGATTCAGATCCAGATTCTGAGCCGGCGCGGGCTCTCATTCTGACGAGAAGCCATTCCCACAACACCTGACCGACCTCCGCGAGGGCTTGCGGATGGCAATGTTCGGGGCGGTCGTCGAGTGTATGCCAACGAGGGTCGTCGACATCGATCAAACAGAGAGAGGGAATTCCAACGCTAAGCAAAGGAATGTGATCATCGAGAACTTCGTAGCGAACCTCTCGATCGAACCATGTTGCCTGCATGCTTTCAGCCAGACGGTCGGCAACGTCCCACAACTCTTGCACCAAGGAACGAGACAGGTACCAGGAGTCGATGTCCGGCGAAAGGATTTGTCCCGATCGACCGACAATATCGACCACCACGGCCGCTTGGTAAACCTCTGGGTTCGAGATCTGACTCGCGAAATGGATCGAACCGAGGACCAGCGGATCTGTCTCGGGATCAAAGACGTATTCTTCCGCATCGAAGAAGGCCAGATCGACACCGATCGTCGGGGCCGACCGGCTCAACAGCCGACCGATTTCCAGAAGCACCGCTACGCCCGATGCCCCGTCGTTAGCGCCCAAGATCGGCATCTGTTGCCGTTCGAGAAGGGTCTCTTCTTCCGCACGAGGCCGGGTATCGAAATGAGTAGCGAGTAGAAGCCGCTCTCCATCGCGCGGGCCCAGCGACGCGATCAAGTTGATTCCTTCTTGCCGATCCCCTTGCAAACTGGGTGGCTCAACGCTGAATCGCTCGAGGCGGATCTCGCCGCCAAGATCATGGATGCGTTGGGCGATCATTTCGCGGAGAAGCCCGAGTTCCTTTGATCCACACATGCGCGGGCCCAAGGCGCAGAATCGATCGATATCTTCCCAGGCGCGCTGTCCATCGAAGGTAGAACCCATCGGCGGCTGAATCCTTCTTCTGCCCTTCCCGTGTTTGCAGCGTACACCTTACGATGGAGGAAGAACAGAAAGCGAGCAACCTTTGGAAATCACCAAGGCCCAAGTCGATCCGCGTGAGGCGCCTGCTGATCTGCGCGCGGAGTTTACGCAGGAGGGCTTGGCCCGGCACAATCGTTCGCAACAGCGATCCTATTTAGTCGGGCTGGTGATTTTGATGCTGGCCCTGGTGACGCCGGCAATACTGTTCGCTTGGCGCGATGCCGCCGGCTTACCCCCGATGCTGCTGTTCGATTCAACAGCCCCCTTGGATGCGGCCCAGGCGCGGAATTTGTACGGCACGCTGGAAGTGGTCGGTTCGCTATTTGGAATGTTTACTGGCTTTGCTCTGGTGCTTCGTTTTTACGCCCTGGGAAATCGATTTCACCTGCTCATAGGTTTGGGCTTTTTCGTAACCGGGGTACAAGATTTCGTCTACGCGGTTTTCTTTTTCCCACCCCTTTTTCGGACGGCCGAGCCCTTCGCGACAGAGTTGATTCCACTCACCTTTGCTGCTGGCCGATTCCTCATGGGGCTGACACTCATTTTGGCCATGGTTCTTCCGTCTTGGGTCCCAGCCGCCGTCAGCGCCCGACGAGAAACCATTCGCGGGGCGGCCATGATTCTTGGAATCGTGATAATGGCCGCCCTGTTGCTCCAACTCCCCGTGCCAACCCGGTTGATGAGCGCGCCGAGGCCCTTGCAGCCGATCGATTTTGTCGCGCTTGTCTCCCTGGCGTCGGCCTTTGTGGGTTACTTGGCTCGATATCATCGAACGGGGGATATGCTCGATTGGTGGATCACGGCATCTCTCTCCATCAACGTGGTCGGGCAGTTATTGATGTTGCTGAGTCCACGGCCGTTCGATTTGTATTTTTTCTCAGCCTTAGCGTACAAGTCGCTCGGCTACATGGTCCCGCTCATCGGTTTCTTTCTGTATCAGATCATGGTGGTCGTCGAATACGATCGCAATCGACGCGATCTTATTCATGCCCGCGAAGAAGCTCTGGCGGCGGCACGCGCGAAATCGGAATTCTTAGCCAACATGAGTCACGAGATTCGAACGCCCATGAACGGTGTTCTCGGGATGACTCAACGAACCTTACATACTTCTCTTCATCCCGAACAGCGCGAGCAGCTCTTAGCCGTTTATGATTCCGCATCGTCGCTGCTGACGTTGCTTGATGACATTCTTGACTTCTCGAAGATGGAGGCGGGCAAGTTCGCCATCGATGCTGCCGACTTCAGCCTGCGCGAATGCGTCGAAAGCTCGATCCGCGGGCTGCAGACATCCGCGCAAGACAAAGGCTTGCTTTTGCGGGTCAGCATCGATCCCGAACTCCCCGACGCCATTCACGGCGACGGACGTCGACTTCGACAGGTCCTTGTCAACCTTGTCGGCAACGCGATCAAGTTCACGCGAGTCGGTCAGGTCGAGGTGATCGTCGTGTCGGAAAGTCTCCTCTCGACGCAGACTTGCCCGGTCATTCGATTTGAAGTGCGCGACACCGGTATCGGAATTCCATTGGACAAACAGCAGATCATTTTCGATGCCTTCTCGCAGGCGGATGGCTCGACGACTCGGCGGTTTGGTGGCACGGGCCTGGGGCTGGCCATCTCATCGGAGCTTGTCCGAATGATGGGAGGGCGCCTGTCGGTTGAAAGCCAGCAGGGTAAGGGAAGCCGATTCAGCTTTAATCTTCCGGTAACTTATGCTTCGTCGACCATGATGAGTCCCAGCGAATTGCCGCCGACGCCGACGCTGCCCAGAACCAAGTTCCCCTCGTCGATCTTGGTGGCCGACGATAACGAGATCAATCGCCGACTGACGCGGGCGTCGCTGTCCGATATGGGGCATCAGGTTTTAATCGCGTGCGACGGCGTCGAAGTGCTCGAACGCTGGCGAGACACTCCTGTTGATTTGATTCTGATGGACCTGCAGATGCCCGAACTCAGCGGGCTGGAAGCGACGCTTCGCATCAGAGACGAGGAAAAGTCGACGGGCAGACATGTCCCCATCGTCGCGCTGACAGCCCATGCCATGAACGAAGATCGACAGCGTTGCCAAGCCGCGGGAATGGATGATTATCTTTCTAAGCCTGTCAGTGACGAGAAACTCTTCGCGGTGGTCGAACGGCTTGTCGCGGAGCAATCCTCTTCGATCAACGTTCGCGATGCCGCCGACGTCGGCGCAGGCCTGCTTATCAATCGCGAAGCAGTCCTTAGGCAGGTACGTGGCCAGACGGATTTGCTTCGAGAATTGGTGCCGATCTTTGATGAACAGTCCAGAAGTCTCTTTGCATCACTCGAGGAAGCGGTCACGCTTGATCGGCGCGACGACGTCGCTCGGCTCGCTCATCAACTGGCAGGCTCGGCAGGAAATTTCAGGCTTCAAGAGGTGGTTGAGCTGGCTCGGCAAATCGAATCAGCCGCGAAGGATCGTCGGATGCCGATCGAACTTTCTCGCATGAAGAGCTTAAAAGAGATGTTGCAACAGAGTCGTGACGAACTGAACGGCTGGATAAGCGAATCGACCCTGCCGACGTCTTAGACAGGCACAACAGACGCCTGTTGGTAAAAATGCTCGATCGCCAAGATACCTTTCGATACTTGCCGACTGGGCCGACGGAGGATGCGATCAATCTGTTTGTTGTCGAGGTTCCAATCGCCGACAGCGTGGATCAATCCCATGTCCCATTCCGGGAATGATCGCTGATCGATCAGGCCCAATTGCAGCATATGGATGTTTTGGTGACGAGCGTCTTCTTGAACGCGATTGAACGTCTCGATCACCGCCTCGGCTTTCCCCTCGATCAATTGAATGAAGTAGGGGGCAGAGTGAATGAGCAGTCCGCTTAATCCATGCCTTCGGTTCTTAATGCGCGCCTTTTCGACGAGTTGATGAATATCGTCCGAAGTGACGTGAGAAGCTGCTTCGCTGGTGTAAACCAATTCGACGAGAGTCATGACGCATTCCATCCTCTGATCGGTTATCTCTGTTACGCCGACGATAACCGGACGGTTCGATCCAAGGTGGGTCACCACGGAAAGAGTTTCAAAGCGAATGAGGTAACCCGGTGAGAAAAAGATAGGTCACGGTTTGAAGTTTTACCCTCTCGGCGAGATGGCTTCCTTGGCAAAGTGGAAACCCAACAAGAAATAGGGGTTGTCCCCCCAATTCGACGAGTCAACGGCGGGACAAAATGCCGCTGATGAACCTTTCCGGACCCATTGGGACTACTTGAGCGACACCCGCCACCGCTAGAATGAGTACGACGAGATGGGGAGAGCCCTCGACTGCCGCCGGCGGACCGAGGGCAAGAGAATCAATTTGAGCCGCAAAATGGGATGACAACAATGTCTCCCTGCGAGGATTGCATGGCCAGTACAGATTCGGTGTCCGCGGCAGAGTCTCGTGCCCCCGTACTTCGTCCGCCGACGCCGCGCGAACAGCTTGAAAGTCTCCATCCGATCGAACGGGGCTTGTACCGAATCTTCGAGTTCGCCTCTTCGCTGAAACTCGCCATCACGCTGATGGTTTGGCTCATGATCGAATGTGCGATCGGGACGCGGATCGAATCGACGATCAACGCCGCCGGGGCAAAGTACTTCGTTTACGGCAACCCGCGGTTTTACATTCTCTTAGCGCTTTTGGCGTTGAACGTGTTGTCGGCCGCGCTGATCCGATTTCCTTGGAAGAGGTATCAGACCGGGTTTGTCATTACCCATGTCGGTCTGCTGACGATTTTGGCCGGCTCGATGATCACCAGCATCTCCCACGTCGATGCCCTTCTCAACGTCAGCCAGGGAGAAGTTGCCGACACCATGATTCACCCGGATCAAGACATCGTTCGTGTCGGCTGGGAAGATCCGGGGACCGGCAAGCAGAAGGATCAGGCGGTCGCGGTGCAGTTTGGCCCCCTCACTTGGGGATCGAAAATCCTCGGTTTTTTCCCTTGGGGGAAGGGACACGAAGAAGTTCTTGCTTTGGATGAGATCGAACGGGGCGCAAAACTTCGCGTGAAGAAGTTCATCGCCCACTGTGATTGGAATGACACTTATGTGCCAGACAAAGTCGGCGTCCCGGCAGTCTCCTTCACCCTCTCTGCTCCGAGTATTGGCAACTTTGAACAGACAGCGTGGGTGGCGGCTCGGCCGACGGAGGTCGGCTTCATCGGCGACGAGCAAGTTAGCGTTGGCGGTGTGCCGGTGCGCGTTCGGACTTGGCGAGCCGGTTCTCAAGCCGAGCTTGATCATTTCGTGTCGGCAGCCCCCAAGGGCGAGATCGCCGGGACGCTGGGACAGATCGGGCTCTCTCACGCTGGCAAACACTTCCTGCTGACGCTGGACGATCTTAAGGCAAAGCCGTTCGAAGATCCTTCCATCGGCCTTCGCGTCGAGTTGATCGAACAGATGCCGCACGCTCAGCTTGATCCCGAGAAAAAAACCTGGCGCAACGCCGGCCCCGATCCCGAGTATCCCGCCGTTCGATTGAAGCTTTCGATGGGTGATCTCCAGCGAGAAACGATCGCTTTTGCCAACAATCCCGAATTTGCTCGGCCACTCGCCGTGCGCGGAGGGCTTCCGGATGGGACCTTTGTGACCTACTTTCGACCAGACCATCCAAGCGAGGTTCAATTCCTAGTCACCGCGGGGGACCAACTCGGCTACCGAGCCTTCAGCAGTCAAGCATGCGTTGCCAGCGTGGTGGCGGAATTGAACAAGGCATATCCATCGTTCGGGATGTTCGAACTCATTCCCCGCGCGGTCTTGGCCAGTGGCCGACCCGATGTCGAAATCACCCCCAAGCCGGTCCCGCCGGGCGAGCAGACCTTCCCTGCGATCGAAGTCGAGTTCTCCCTTCCGAGCGGGACAAAGACCGTCGCGCGACTTGTTCGGCAACTCCCCGAGACCCGCCGAGTTCTCGATGGCAAGATCGTTTCGCTTCGTTTCAAGCTAAAGGAAGAAGAGCTTCCCTTTGCGGTTCGGTTGGATGACTTCAACGAGCCGAAACAGCCCGGCACAATGAATGCTGCTCGGTACGAGAGCTTCGTCACCGTCTTCAAAAAGAAGGATATCCCGAGCGAGAGTCTCAAGCCGAATGACCCCCTGCAGACGAAGCGAGGGTCGAAAGCCATTGCATTCGAAGAGACCCGCAAAGCCGAGATTAAGATGAACCATCCTTTGTTCTTCAAGGGAGAGACAGGGCACGAGTACACGCTTTATCAGTCGGGCATCACGCGACAACAGGGTATCCCGGTGTCGACCTACACCGTCGCGTACGATCCTGGTTTGATCATGAAGTATGCCGGGGCGATCATTCTTTGTGTCGGTATTTTCCTCATGTTTTACATGGGCGGATATTTCCGCACGAAACCCATGCGGGCTGCCGACGCCGCGTCACGCGGATAAACATCCTGTACAAGCCGTTCGGGTCGAAGAAGGGAACTGGGATCATGAATCGAACAATGTTGCAAGTAGCTTGGATCGGCTTGGTCCTGACCGGCATGGCCCGGGGAGAGGAACCGAAATCGGTCGGATATGATTGGGATATCTGGCGAAAGATCGTCGTGCTGGATGATGGTCGAGCCAAGCCGATGGATACGTTGGCGTGGGAACAAATCTACTCATTTGCAGGCAAGAGCAAATGGAAGCCCAGCACCGTCGCCACCGTCAGCGTGGCCGACATTCCAGATTGGTCGGCACTCGCGAACAAGCTCCTGCAAAAGGAAGGGCCCGCGGCCGAGCTCGC
Organism: bacterium; assembly: GCA_019753235.1. GTDB lineage: Bacteria > Planctomycetota > Planctomycetia > Kolteriales > Kolteriaceae > JAIELF01. The sequence continues at coordinate 34,497 of JAIELF010000011.1, read as the reverse complement.
CAAGCTTGTCCCTTTCGAATGGAAAGAGACCCTTCCGAAAACCAACTGGCAAACCGCTCCGCTTGAAGAAGAGCTTCTCTCGATCGACATGGAGATTCGTAAGAGGCGCGACGCTTTTGTGAAAGAGATCGGCATCGACAAGACCCTTGCCGAGTTCCGTGCCGAGGCAACCGACACCAAGGATAAAGAACTCCTCAAGAAGTTTGATGATCTTCTCGCTCAGATCGATGGGGTCGGTCGAACCAAGGTCGATATTCTTCACTTCCTCAACGAGAACCCCGCGGTGTCGGCCATCGTACCCGCGAAACTTGTGGAAGAGGTGGCGGCCTCGAAGGAAGCTACCGATCTCGACCGGGCCGTCGCTCGACGCAAACACTTGGAAGCGATCTTAGGGGACGCCATCAAGCCTCTGCCGGCGGAAGCGTTCCCGGCGAAGGGGCTTGCCCGAGAGAACCGAAAGTACGATCCGGTGGAGTTGGCGGTCACGTTGGTTCTCACCTGGAGCGGATGGGACAAGCCCGAAGAGGTCAAGAAGTTGTTGACGTCGTCCCGGCCCGGATCGATCGGTTTCGATCGAATCTACTGGGATTTTCATCAACCCGATCCTTGGGATACCGCGCCGATTCTTGATGCTCGATTTCAGGATCTCGCGCCGAAGCTTCAAGGAGAGACGGCCTCCGCTGCTTCGATTCGGACGATCCACGCGAACCGATGGTTTATCGATTGGGCTCTGCGCATCGCCAAGCTAGAAGAGGATAAGCCAGAAAAGAGAAACCTCTCGACGGCAGACAAAAAGTCGGTCGAGATCTTAAGGGCGTATCGATCTTTTGTCGAACTTCGGACCGGACAGACGATCTTTTTGGCTCCCGATCAGAACATCAAAAATCGAATCACCTCCATCGAAAGCAAGCTGGGGGATCTGTCCAGCAAGCTTGCATCGGCGGACGGAAAAGGATTCGTTGCCGTCGTCGAGACTTGGCAAGCGAGCATCAACGATAGCGATCCATTCGCGGCAGACCTGCGAGAGGTGGCCGACCGCCTGCTCAAGGAATTGAGGGTCACTCCCGATGGAGAGAAAGGGGGCAATCCCCAAGAGCTTCTCGAGCAACAGCAGCGACTAAAGATCGAGTCGATCGCGAATGAAGCTCGCTGGATGAACATCCTCGAAATCCTCGCTCTCCCGGAGATCGGGCCGAGCCGAGGTTACTCGTCATCACAAATCGAACCGATCCGCGCTAGCTTATCTCAAGCCCGAGCAGCCTTACTCGCCGATGACCCGGCGGCATTCAACACGGCTTCATCCCAATTGGCCGACCTTTTGTCTGCCGCGTCGAAAGACTCCTACCTCTATCCCTCGGCCAACCTTGTCCAGACAGAACTTCATTACAACAAGTTTCAACCCTTCCTCTGGACGGTCGTTTTCAGCGGACTTGCACTCGTGATGCTGATTCTGAGTCTCGGAATCGAGGGGCCTTGGCTTTATAGGCTAGGCTTCATGACGTTATTGGTCGCCGTCGGATTTATGATCTACGGGACGACTCTGCGAATCATGATCTCGGGCAGGCCCCCCGTCACCAACATGTACGAAACCATCATCTGGGCATCGTTCATCATGGCGACCCTTTCGATTGTCCTCGGGCTCGTCTACGGGCACCGAATCATCGTTGCCACCGGAGCGATGGCGCTCACGCCCGCGACACTGCTGGCGTACGTCATGCCCCCCGAGTTTGGTAACTCGATATCCCCGCTTGTTCCCGTCCTTCGAGATAACTTTTGGCTTGTCATTCACGTCCTCACGATTGTCGCAAGCTACGGCGCCTTCATGCTGGCTTGGATGCTCGGCAACGTGGGGCTAACCTACTACCTGGTGGGCAAGCCGAACTCGACCACCATGAAGCCGATCGCTCAGTACATCTATCGGTCGATTCAAGTCGGTGTTCTCCTCCTCGGCGCGGGAACGTTGCTCGGTGGATGGTGGGCGGCGTACTCGTGGGGTCGATTTTGGGGATGGGACCCGAAGGAAGTCTGGGCGCTGATCGCGTTCATCGGTTATATCGCCGTCTTACACGCTAGATTCGCGGGACTGCTGAAGACCTTTGGCCTGATCGTGATGAGCGTGCTTGCATTTTCTGGTGTCGTGATGAGCTGGTACGGCGTCAACTTTGTGCTCGGCGAGGGGCTGCATGCATACGCGTTCGGCGACGGAGGACAGCCGTACGTTTTCGCCGTCGTTTTGGCGAACCTCGCGTATGTTGCCCTCGTTGTGGGCGTGCATTCGATGCGGCGTTCATCGACCGGCATGTCGGCGGTGAGTTCGCCGATGACCCCTCAAAAGACGGTTTAGCTCAGCGTCCAAGCGACCTTGTCTTTGATCACGGGCCGGTAAGAAACGAACCGGGAAAGGGATAAGGATGTCGGCGATTGTCCTGGAAGAAAACAAGCTGGCGTGCGAGCCCGGGATCGAGGTTTCGTTCTTTTCGACCGGCCTTGGTTTCATGGGTTTGGTCACGACGAGCCGAGGCCTGGTGGCAACGCGCGTTGGTTACCCGGACGAGGAGAGTCTCATCAAAGACTTGACCGAGTTGGCAGGCGTTCCACCGGTGGAACGAAAGTCTAAGATTGCTCGCCGATTGATGAAGGTGGTTGAGGGAGAAAGCGATTCCCTAACCGATATCGAACTCGACCTGCGGTATGTCACCGGTGGAAACTGGACCACCTTCCGCGCCGAGGTTACCCGTCTGTGCCGATCGATCCCGGCGGGTCAAGTATGGACCTATCTCGAACTGGCCGAGAAAGCCGGCGCTCCACGCGGCGCGCGAGCAGCAGGTTCGGTCATGGCTCGCAATCCTTGGCCGATCGTCGTCCCGTGTCACCGAGTTGTTGGATCGGGAGGATCACTGGGAGGCTACTCATCTCCCATGGGTCTGGACTTCAAGAGGGAACTGCTGGGAATTGAATCTCGCCCTTGAGCGATTTTACTTTGCTGGACGACTCTTCTTTTCGATCGGCACCGATTAGGCCAAGTCTCTACCCGATCAGATGTTGGGAAGCATCGTCGCATGGATCACCGCGCGCGTTCGACGCTTAAATGCAAAAGGGTTGCCGATCTTCTGCCGATTCGCTTTACTTAAAACGTCCTCCAAGGAGGAGGGACATTCCGCGAATGACCCTCTGGTAGGGCTCGGTCGCGGGCCCCCTTGAAACCCGATTGCGAAAAGGAAGCATATTACCATGGCCACGGCCGCTAAGACAACCACGAGCGCTCCGTCGACATTTGTCTTCCGATCTTGGCCGAAGATGGTCTTTCTTTGGCCAACCACCCTCGCCTGCATCGCGATGGGATTGGCAACTCAGTTTAACCCCGAAAATCAAATTCTCTGGGGAAGTTTGTTCATGACGGTTCTCGGCGTCAACCTGTTGGTGCTGACATTTGATTTCCCGAGAACGACCTCTCTCACTTTCACGGCCATGATCATCGCGGTCGTCCTGGGGCTGATTCTTCTGAATCAATACGTCAAGATCTTCCCCGCGCTCGAACAATTCTTCAGCTCGCTAAAGATCTCGGCATCGCCCCACTTCTACTATGTCCTCTTTGCTGTCATGCTTCTTCTTTTTGCGGGGATGTATTTCATCACTCGCTTCGACTACTGGGAGTTGTCATCCAACGAATTGATCCATCACAAGGGATTCCTCGGCGACGTCGAGCGATTCACCACGGCGGGACTCAAGCTCAATAGCGAGCTGACCGACGTGTTCGAGTATGCCCTCTGGGGATCGGGGACAATCGTGATGTCGCCACAGGGTTCGCCCCGACCCATTGTGCTCGACAATGTCCCCAGCATCAAAAAGGTGACCCGTCGCGTCGATGAAATCCTCGAAGCACGCAAGGTGCGCTTCGAGCCAGTCGCTCAGGCGTCGGCCGCCCCCACCATGACCGACGAAGTCGAAGGCTGACCCCTTCGTTGACCAGCGGGCCAGGAACGAACGAGGGTAATCCAGCCGTGTTGATCGATCACGTCAAGCGGCTGATCGAGTCGGGCCATTTGTCGGCCGACGAGGCTTACTCCGCCACCAGCCTCATCATTGCCGGGGCCGAGGAACCGGCGGTCGTTTCTTCGTATTTGACGGCCCTTCGACTCCTGGGTGAAACCGGCCCCGAACTTGCCGGCACCGCGCGGGCACTGCGGGAACATGCCGTCCGAGTCCAACTGAAAGATCGTCCCTGGGTCGATACTTGTGGTACAGGGGGTTCGCCTGTCTCGACGTTCAACATTTCGACCGCGGCCGCCATCGTCGCCAGTGCTTGTGGAGTGCCGGTCGCCAAGCATGGCAACCGAAGTTTCTCGAGTTCAAGCGGGAGTGCCGATGTCTTAACCGCGCTCGGCGTGAATGTTCAGGCGCCGCCGGAAGTCGTCGCTCGATCACTCGAAGAAATCGGGCTCGGTTTTCTTTTTGCTCCTCTTTGGCACCCGGCCATGAAGCATGCTGCCCCCGTTCGGCAAGCGATTCGCTTTCGTACCATCTTCAACTTGGTCGGGCCGCTCGCCAATCCGGTGGGCTTGGCTGCTCAGATTATTGGTGTCGGACAGGCGACGCTTCTCGATCCGTTGGCCGAGGCGATTCAGCGACTCAACATTCCGCGTGCGGCCGTCGTCTGGGGAGAGGATGGCACCGACGAAGTGAGCCTTTCAAAACCGACGCATGTTCGATTGATCTGCGGCAATGAGATCTCGTCCCACCTTTGGCAGCCGACCGATTTCGGCGTCGCTCATTGTGATGTGGCCGACTTGGCCGTCTCCTCTCCGAAACAGAGTGCGCAGATGATTCGGGATGTTCTCGCGGGCAAACCAGGAGGATCCGCGGACGTCGTGGCCGCTAACGTCTCGGCTCTGTTGTGGGTCGCGAATCAAGCGAGTTCCCTCATCGACGGGATGCGGACGGCCCAAGCCGCCATCACCTCGGGAAAGGCCGCCCTGCAACTTCGACGACTCGTCGAGATCACTCAAGGACATTAGCCGAAAGAGTCCTCGCATGTTTTGTCATAACGGAAAGACTCGATCGATCGCCGGGATCTTTCTCGGCAAGGACCGAGCATGACCGCATCAAACTTGAGACTCCCTGTCCTTGCCGACGAATCGATCGCGCGACAACAAGAATTGCGCATGCGTCCGATTCTGAATCGGCCGGCAGGCCAGCTTGTCGTTCATGAGATCTACGCCAGTATTCAGGGGGAATCGACCTACGTTGGTTTGCCTTGCATTTTCATTCGCTTGACGGGTTGCCCGCTTCGGTGTCGTTGGTGTGACACTCCCCATGCCTTCACCGAAGGAAAGCCTCTTTCTATCGAACAGATCCTGGACGAAGTCGATCGCTTGTCGCCGAGACTGGTCGAGGTCACCGGCGGCGAGCCACTGGCCCATCCCGAATGCGATCGGCTTCTGTCGGCTTTGGCCGACACCGGCCGACAAATTCTGCTCGAAACAAGTGGTGCGATCTCGATCGAATCGGTCGACTCGCGCGTGATCGCGATCGTCGATATGAAGTGTCCCTCAAGCGGCGAATGCGGTTCCAACGACTACGAGAATCTTCGTCGACTGCGTTCCCATGACGAAGTCAAATTTGTGGTCGGCAATCGCGAGGACTTCGACTGGTCGGTCGAGCTGATAAGACAATTTGCCTTAGATTCGCGAACAGTTCTCTTCTCGCCCGTTCATGGAGAGCTTGACTCGCGAGATCTTGCCGACTGGATTTTGTCGACAGAATTGACGATCCGCCAGCAGGTCCCCCTGCACAAAGTCATCTGGGGCGCGGACGCCCGGGGCGTTTAATCACGGCTTTGGAAATGCCCCCTCACATCATGAATAGACGAATCCCTCGATTCGATTTTGCTCGACCTTGTGGAGCAGATCATGGCGAAAGCGAATGGACCTTGCGACGATCGCTGTGGCCAGCACAGCATCGAGCGCGTCGCCCCCCGATTGATCGATCATTCGTCGTCGAACATTCGACGTCGTTTGTACATCAAGCATCGTGATTGCCGACAACTCATCCACGAGCCTCTTTCGAGATCGCCGGTGCGAAGGCGTGCGACCCTTATAAGGAACGTATAGGCCTGCCTCTTTGAGTCGACACGCAGGGCATACTTCCAGCAGCTTCAGCTTCCCTGGTCGATCCAACATAAAGGGTAAAGCAACCGCTCGATTCTCCCTCAACAGAGGTGCGAGAATCACCGACATTCCAAAATACGTTTGCCGATAGAGCCGCAAATTGGTCGGAGCCCAAGGTGCTCGGGCCGCTTTGTCGGCATCTCTCTTCTTCTCGCCTGCCAACTTCTTCCGACAGTGATGTTGCCAATCGGTCGGACCACGAAACTGTTTGTCGAGCGATAACAAGTACTCTTTCCAAGTCAGCGGGTCGATCGCCTCGCGGGAAACGGAAAAGGGAAAATCGCAGCCGACCCAAGCCTCCCCTTGTGACAACATCCTGTCAACCAGCACCGGATAGCAATCCGTCGAAATTGTCGGTCGATCGTCGAGCTCTGCACCGGACATACACGACCGAATCATCAGGCGTTGACGCGCGCGGGTGACGGTGAACTCACCTTCCGCCCAGTAAAGATGAGCTGCCGGCCGTTTGGCGCCGCTGAAGTCCAAGCCCGCCACGCGGTAGATCCCCGGTTGGGTCGGCCCGATGACATCGGTCAAGCGGAAGGATTGATGCGTCGATCGCTGGGAAGTGGGCATCTGCTCCTCCGGGCGCTCCGAGCTGGCGACTCGTGTGGGCCGACTCGGGTGGGCGAATCTAGCCTCTCGTTAATCAAGCCGAGACGACACCGACAGCGTAAGATGAATTCCAATGATGGAAAAAAGAGCCCGCTCGGCAAGGAGAGTCTCGACGTGAGTCAGCCCCAGTTCTGGACCGATCTCGAAGAGCGTGGCGTCATCTTTCAGAAAACCTCCGAAAGCATGGGGACCTGGATCGACGAGCAGCTCTCGGCCCGGCAATCGGTCAAAGCCTATTGTGGTTTCGACCCGACGGCAGCCAGCCTGCACGTGGGAAACTTGTTGGCGATCCTCGGTCTTCGGCGGCTGAAAAACGCCGGTGTCCTGCCGATCGCGGTTGTTGGCGGCGCGACCGGGATGATCGGCGATCCCAGCGGCAAATCCCAAGAGCGTCAGCTTCTAGGCCCCGACGATATCCGTCGCAACGTCGAGGGAATTCGGGGACAACTCGAGCGACTCTTCGAAGGATCGGCGGGCGAAGACTTTCTTCTGGTCAACAATGCTGAATGGTTTGACGGCCTTACCTACATTCAATTCTTGCGCGACGTGGGAAAGCATTTCTCCGTCAATGCCATGATGGCCAAGGAATCGGTACGCGCACGACTCGAGGACCGCGAGCAAGGGATCAGCTACACCGAGTTCAGCTACATGCTTCTTCAGGCGTACGACTTTCTGCATCTGTACGAGTCGCTGGGATGTCAAATTCAATGTGGCGGCAGCGATCAATGGGGGAACATCACGGCGGGCATCGACCTCATTCATCATAAACATCACGGATCGATCGCGCATGGCTGCACGTTTCCACTCTTAACAACCTCTTCGGGTCAGAAGTTCGGCAAAAGCGAGCGCGGCGCCATCTATCTCGATCCGAAGCGGACGCATCCTTACTTTCTCTTCAAGTACTTCTTCGATACGTCCGATGCGGATATCGATCGCTACTTGAAACTTTTAACCTTTGTTTCAATGGAAGAGATCATCGCGATCGCGAAGGAAACAACGAACTCACCGGAAAAGCGAGTCGGCCCCAAGAGGATCGCTTTGGAACTGACCTCGATCGTCCATAGCCCCGCCATCGCGTTGGCATGCGAAGGACTCGAGCGAAGCATGCACGAAGACGATGTCGATTCGTTCGAGACGCATGCGGATGAACTGGGTCTGCTTGATCCCGCGACGTTGCCCACCGATCTTGATCCCACCACGTTGCCCGTGGCGCATCGGGCATGGGCGGAACTCGACGGAGGTGGTCTTCCGATCATTGATCTGGCCGTCGACATCGGCTTATTCCAATCGAAAAGCGAGGTCCGCCGAGAAATTCAATCTGGTGGGCTCCGCGTGGGGGGGCAGCCTGTTTCGGACGTCGGCGCCGCCATCACAAAAGAGAGTCTCGCCGGTCGCAGGGTAGTGCAAGTCAAGCGAGGCAAGCGACAGAAGCGAATGGTGGTGTTCCGTTAAGCGTGACGCCGAGATGTCGCGCTAGGCGAGTACATCTTTCAGCGAAGGGCTCTTCACCAACTGATAGACTTGACGAATCGAATCCTTCATCGCCTGCGTGTCGACTTCGTGGACATCGACGGGCGAGCCGATCGCGCGGAGCATGGTCAACGTGAGCCGACCCCCGAGGTGTTGGCGGAATTCTTCCAGCCCACCCATCAGCGTTTCGACATCAGCAAGTTCTGGTATCTGGAATGAGAAACCAAGCTTCACGAGGCAAGAGATGATCTCTCGAGCATCGTCGATCGGTAAGCCCAGCTTCTTCGATGAATAAAGAACATCAATTGCCAAGCCGGTCGCGACCGCTTCACCATGGCGTAGTCGATAGTGTGAGAGACTTTCTAACTTGTGCGCCGACCAATGACCGAAATCAAGCGGACGAGCCTCTTCGCTTTCAAAGGGATCTCCCCCTTGCGTGATGTGTTGCAAATGAAGCTTGGCCGACGCACGAATGATGGTCTGACAAAGTTCCGGGTCTCGGCGACCGATGCCGGCGGTCGATCGTAGGATCATCTGCCAAACAGCCGGGTCCTTCAGCAGCGAAACCTTGACCGCCTCGGCAAAGCCGCACCGATAATCGCGATCGGAGAGAGTCTCGAGCAGACGAGTATCGTTGATCACGCCCCATGGAATAGCAAAGCTTCCGACCCAATTCTTCTTGTCGAATAGATTGACACCATTTTTGACACCGACGCCCGAATCGGCCTGCGCCAGTGTCGTCGTCGGAAAACGAACAAGTCGAATGCCGCGATGCGCGATCGAAGCGGCAAAGCCCACCACATCTAGGACGGCTCCGCCGCCGATGACGGCGACATAACTTCGACGATCCAGATCCGCCGCGTTCATCACTTTCAACATTCGCTCTAAAAGATGAATGTCGTTCTTGCTCGATTCGCCACCGGGTACGACCTGAAAGTTGCCGACGCGGACTGCTCGATGCAGAATGGGGGCCATCGCCCGATCAATCCCCTCGCGGAGCCAAGGATTGGCCTGATCAACATCGTCATCAAGCCAAATTTGTACACGTGCCGGCTGCGGGCCAGAGGGCTCGAGCAAGTCGTGGAGCACGGCGTGATCAGCACCAAAGACATCATCCGTAAAGCGAAGTCGATGAACGGCAGGAACCGAAAAGGCGATGGTCACATCATCATCCCGAATTCGGTCGCTCACACAAGGCTCCTGTTGATACCTTTAGCATAGGGGGAGCATGCCGGATCGGCCGGGCGAAGACCTACAACTTATCCGCGGAAGAGACCCCTCCGCACCTTCCTATCATTCATCTTTCAAGAAATGCAAGGTTGCCGGACATCCATCACAAGGCAGAGAGGAATCGGACGGCGGGCGACCTATCAATTTGCCAAGCGGACGGATGAACAGAAATCAAGCAGGACTGCCGGCCGGGTCCAGCGAGTATTCCCATGACGTGAACGATCGGTCCCACTCGCGAGCCAATCGATCCACCAGTTCTGTCGGCAGCGGTCGAAATTGATTCTTTTGATAGGTCGCCAGCGAGCGCACGTATCGATCGATCGTCGGCTCGATGACAGAAAAGTCTGGCAGAGAAAGCTGCTCATAGAGCCCGCGGAGGGTTTCGACCGGGTTTTGTTCGAGTGTTTCATAAGCGATGTCGCAGAAATCGCTCTTCGGGATCAAACTCAACTCATCAAAAAACGCATCGTAGAGCTCGCGGTAAACGTCAATGATCCGCTGATCGAGCGTTGATGGATCGAACGATTGCAGTTGCGTGCTCTTGAGAAACGTCGTGAGCATTTTCTTTGTCGAAGGGAACACCGCTAAAGGATGTCGCCTGATGTGAACGAACTTGGCTCCGGGAAAGAGATCCAGCAAGAGTTTGATGCGACACGTATGAGGGGGGCTTTTAAGCACCACACGCTTGCCAGTATGAAATTGAACCTTACGCACGAAATAGAGAAAGGCCTCTTTCCACTCTTTCAATTCTGAAGCCGGTACGTTGCGAAAGGTCAAATAGCGATAGTAGTGATCCCAGTTCTGCGGAAAGCTCCAGCCCATGTAGGGTGAATAACCCGTCAGCGAGCAGAGAGCGAATTCATCCTCGGCGGCCGAGGCAAAATCATTGTCCATCTGGTCAAAGATCCGAGTTTTGGGGAGCATTCCCGCCCAGCGTTTCATGTTCTTCTCTTGCGAATGCAAGAACCCACGAGGGAAAACGCATTGGTAGAAGTTCGGGTAAGAGAACCTCTCATCCATTGCGAAATATCGCTGCAAGAGCGTGGTCCCACTGCGCCAGTGGCCGAGAAGAAAGATGGGAGGCTGAATCTCGGTCTTCGCGATCGCGTCGCCGAATACTCGTTGGTCTTTCTTCGCGAAGGAAGAATTGACGGGGCTCGAAACACTGATGAGCGCGACGCGAGCCAAATGCCCGAAACCGACACGAAAACTATTCTGCCGAAGATGCTGCCACCAGGTGTCAGCCGCGATTCCCTGAAGCGTGGTGAAGAAATGGAGCGAGAACCACTCGCGCCAAGGATCCCATCCATCCCGCTCGGCCGGCAAAGGGTCCATCGTCACGCCCCGGTCGTGCTGACAGAGGTGGCGGCGAGCTGTTCATGTGACGTTAAAATCAAGTCGCGAGTCTCTTCCCATCCAATGCAACCATCGGTGATGGAAACTCCATACTTCAGTTTGGCTGGGTCTCCTTCGAGTTTTTGAGCACCTTCGTGCAGATGGCTTTCCAACATCAGGCCGATGGCGGCATCGTCCCCTTGCAACCGCTGACGAACAACATCCTGCCAAGCGATCGATTGTTTGCGAAAATCTTTATTTGAATTGGCATGACTGCAATCGACAAGAACTCTGGGCGAGAGCCCGACTGCTTGAAGCCTTTCTTTGGCCTTTTGAAGCTGATCTGCAGAGTAATTCGTGCCGGATCGACCGCCACGAAGAATCAAATGTCCCCAGGGATTGCCACTTGTTTGAACGATGCTGGTCCGACCTTCGTCATTAATACCGACAAAAGCATGAGGGTGACGTGCCGCCTGCATCGCATCGATGGCAATTTGAAGTTCTCCGTCGGTCCCATTCTTAAAGCCGATCGGCATCGATAGACCGCTGGCCATTTGCCGATGCGTCGGCGACTCGGTTGTGCGGGCGCCGATGGAAGCGAGCGTCAAAAGGTCCGCAATGTACTGCGGCGTGATCGGCTCGAGCATTTCGGTGGCGGCAGGGATGCCGAGCTGATTCACTTCTAAAAGAAGCTTGCGAGCGTGACGCAGACCGGTCTCGATGTCGAACGTATCGTTCAAGTGAGGATCGTTGATGAGCCCCTTCCATCCGACGGTGGTTCGCGGCTTCTCGAAATAAACTCGCATCACCAACATCATTCGGTCGGCCACCTGGGACGCCAAATCCTTCAGTCGACGAGCATACTCCAGACACGACTCGGGATCATGAATCGAACAGGGCCCGACCACCACTAAGAGACGGGTATCGTCCCCCGACAGAATTCGGCAGACCTCTTCTCGCCGAAGAACCACATGCTGAGCGACATCCTCCGTGAGAGGGTATTCCGCCAAGATATCCTTGGGAGAACTGAGGGGGCGAATGCTCTTAATGTTGATGTTGTGCGTACGATGCAACGAAGAATCTCCCCTCATCCGATCGGCAAACCACCACCGGTCGCGAACACCGCGAGCGGACGGGTGGCCCCGACGGTCGACCGCCACCGACCAGATCGCCGAGGTTTTCTCGCAAACCGTTGTGTAGTATATGGGAACGACGGTTCATTTCCGTCGAGGAGGCGTTGAAGCGGTCTCCATCGAATTCCTTTGCCGGCCGAGACTATGATGACATTCCCCCCGGTGCCGGCCACGCCCAGCCGATTTGCTTGGCGGTCGCTCGTCTGGCCATCGACTCTCTTTCTGCTTGTCATTTTGGTTCTGTATGGCCGGGTGCTGACGTTCCCGTTGTTGCAGTGGGACGACCAGGTTCTGATCGTCGACAACCCGCACCTACACCCCTCCAGCATTGCCGGCCTGCGGAAGATCTGGCTCGAAGGTCATGCCGGTATCTACATGCCCCTCACTTACACTTGGTGGTTGCTCCTGGGGCTCTTTCAAACTCAACCGAGCCCCGCGATCTATCATGCCGGCAATCTGCTTCTGTTTTGGGTGTCGGCGACGGCGGTCTACGGGCTGTTGAGTCGCATGCTTGGGACATCGTCGATTCTTCCATCCATTCCGATCGGGTCGGCACCATTGGCCGGAACTCTTCTTTGGCTGGTTCATCCGCTGCACGTCGAGTCGGTGGCATGGGTGAGCGAAGCCAAGGGGCTCCTCGCGCTCGCGCTGGGAGTTTGGGCAATCAATGGGCACCTCGACGCGATGGCCACCCCCACGACATCATCAAGACAGTTCGCGCTGGCTCAGATGCTGTATCTATTGTCACTTCTCGCCAAGCCTTGGAGCGTCGCGATCCCCTTCATGGCGATGGTCATTGATGTCATCTGGTTTCGAAGGCCGATCATGCAGGTGATCCGTTATCTGGGCCCGTGGATCATCCTCGGTGCTGCTTTCGTGGCGATCACCGCTTATGCGCAAGCACCTGTCTCTCGTGTCGAGGTCGCTCCTGTCGATCGCCCTCTGATCGCGCTCGATGCGCTCGGAACATATCTTCCCTTAGCGATGGCTCCGCGCGACCTTGGTCCCGATTACGGTCGACATCCTTCTTTCGTTCTCTCGCTTATCTCCGAGCCCACAAAGAACTTCTTTACCTCCTTGCGTGCCGGCGATGTTCGGAACGTTTTCGCGGGCTACTTTTTTTTGGTGGCTGGGCTACTTCTTCTAGGACTCGTTGGTGGTCGGTCGGCTCTCTGCTGCGTGATGCTTTATGTTGCCGCCCTTTTGCCGATGTTGGGTCTGGTCCCGTTTGGCTTCCAGGAGATATCGACCGTTGCGGACCGATACGCTCTTTCTCCCATGATCGCTTTGTCGCTTGCGTTTGGTCTGCTTTGTCGGCGCTGGCCCCGGCTATTTGGACTGAGCTGGCCGATCTTGGGGATCGCTCTCTCGGCAACCACATGGAACCAGATCCAACATTGGTCTTCGGATGAGGCTCTCATCGACCGTGCCCTCGCGATCAACGATCGGAGTGGTCCCTTTTGGTGCAATCGGTCGGCACTTCTCCTTCAAGTCGGCCATCATTCAGAAGCGATCGAGAGTGCGTCCAAAGCCATCGAAAACGCTCCTAAGCTGACTCAAGCATACGTCAACCGGGCGGCAGCTTATCTCAAAAGTGGTTCAAAGAATCTTGCCATCGAGGATCTGGAAAAGGTGCTCACGTTTGAGCCTGCCAACCGTTCGGCCTGCGAGAAGATTATGGCCATCCACGTACGCGATCGTGACTATCGCCTGGCACTGCCGCTGGCCGAGCGACTGGCGCAGATCAGTTCGAATGCCGAGATGGATCGCTTGAACGTCGCAAGGCTACGGATTCTGATTCAGCCTGATCGTGCATCACTTGGTCTGCTCGAAGAGGCGGTCGGCGACGATCTTGATCCACCCAAAGATTTGTTGGCGATCGCCCAGATAGAAGAGCAGTTCGGCGAGTACTCGCGTGCCATCGGACACTATGAAGAGCTCCTTCGGCGCGATGGCGGATTCCGGGCCGCGAAAAGGAGACTGGCGTGGATTCTCGCAAGCGCTCGACCGGCGGAGGTTCGCCATGCGAAGCGAGCTCTCCAACTGGCTCGCGAGTTGACCGTTCGGCAAGGTCCGGTCACGCCCTCTGATCTGGATCTCCTAGCAGCAGCACTGGCGGCCAATGGTTTTTTTGAAGAGGCCGTCAAGGTTGCCAGCCAAGCCGAGAGCCGATCTCGTGAACTGGCCGACGATAAACTGGCCAGGCAGATTCAGCAGCGTCGCGAACTCTACACCCACCACCAACCTTTCATAGCCCCAGAGATTCGACTGTCAGAGGAGTAGATTTCGCGTCCACAGAGTGTCAAGCGATTTGCGATGAGAGTTCGCGCCAGTATTCGCCGACCCACCTTCGCTCCTCGTAGAACGCCATTTCTCGATTTGCGGAACGAGTCTTACGGAAACCATTTGCCGATTTCGCCGCGATTGTGGGCAAGTGGTCTTGGGTAAGTTGGGTCGAAACAGCCGAAAACGACGACCATTCCAATTCGGTTGCCGTCGTCAGGGCGGGCACGCTTGAAACTACGAGAATCCTTTGATAGCCTTCCTCGAAAATTGACGATACCCTTGAACAAGGAAAGCTTGAGGTTGACCATTTTAGGTCGACCCGCAATATTGCTCACCTTGCCACTTGAGTGGCAACTGAATCTCAATAGGTTAACTGCCTTATGCCGGAGAGACGCCTCAACAAAATACTGGGACTCATTCTCACCGAACCCACTGCCTTGCCGCAGCCGGTGCACACGGGAGGTCTGCAACAAGACCCGCCACCGACCACCGAGAAAATCCTCGCCGGGATCCAGACTCCTCATCAGACCTTCGAAATCGTCCAGCTTCCGGCAAGAATGTTGATAAAGGCTTTAAATAGAGAGCAACCGAGCAAAGTTGTTCTCTTTGTTGATCAAGACGTCATCCCGTCCGTTTGCGACATGATGAAGACGCTCATCAATCGTCGTCAACAGCGGATGGACGGGACAGCGATTCGGCCAGCCATTTATCTCACTGGCGATCATCGCAAGATCGATGACGATTGTTTGTCACTCGCCATCCAACGGGGCGCCATCTTCTTTCCTGCCTCTGACAGTGACTTGAAGGAGTTGGACTGCCGTGGAGTCATCAAACGCCTGGCCGAACAACTCGGTCAGCGGGAAACGGAGATCGCAGATATTCAAGCCCAAGGCGTTCAGCCTAAACTACCTGTTCGTTGTTCGAGCGAACCGACCGATGCAGTAACAACGATGAGCAAAGACGAGCTCGAAGCGATTTGGAATAAAGATGCCAAACCCACCGATGAAGCAAAGAGCCCATCGAGTTAAGTCATTCCGTTTCTAGGTCCCGTCCTCCGGCGATGATGTCGCCAACCATCCGTGAAACCGCATTGATTAGGAAAATATTTTGATTTCGAGGGTGTCATCTTGTACCAATTCCTTTTCGTTACTGAGTGAACTCTGGATGATTCGCCATGGTCGATCCGTTTCTCTCCATTCATCATCTCCGCGACAACATATTTGACACCGCCGGCATCCAGTATCCAATCTCGATCAGAGATCAAATGATTCGTGGGCGAAAGCTTGTTGACCGTGGTTTCGAAAACGGACTGATCAACGATAAAGATAAGAATCTTCTCGTTGTTGGTGCTGGCGCGGGTGGTGTTTCCGCAGCCATTCGTGCAGCGGTCGACTTTAAAGTCAAGACAGTGATTCTGGAACGCGAGGTCGACGCTTTCGTGGCTCAAGCCCAAGCCTTCACTCGGTACGTCGATCCGGTTCAATACGACTTCCCGAGAGATGGTTGGGACGCGGGTTGTTTCCCACCTCTTGGTACGCCGCCGATGCCACTTACTTACCTGAAAGGTTTTGGTAATTTTCTTGTTGCCGATTGGCGAAAGGAACTCAATGCCGCGATTCGATCCGCGAATGGCCTCCTCCATTTTTCGCCAAGCCACAAGGTAACGTCTTACAATGTGACGTCGGACAAGAAGATTCAAGCTACGGTCGCTCCGGCTCCGATCACCAAAGGCCAAACCATGCAGTCCTTTCTGTGGCCGTTAGACTTTGGAATGGCCATCAACTGCGTCGGCATCGCAGCGGAACGAACAAACATCGCGAAATATTCTGGACCAAATTTTTGGTCGAGAGACTCCATCACCGACTTGCACCTTGGAACGAGCAGTTCGCCGGCAACTGCGGTGATCTCGGGCGCCGGCGACGGCGCCTTGCAGGATTTCATCCGGATGGCCACAAGCAGAGACACGGCAAAAGAAGTTTATCTCGCGATCAAATCCGCCGATCCTTCTTTCTTTTCCACCATTGAAATGAAGCTTTACAGCCTCGATGACCAATGCCAGCGAGCGTACGCCATTGGAGGAGAAAAAAGGCACGACCATCCACTTCTTGACTGGATGCATAAGCAAACAAACGAACTGGCCGACAACGTTCTTGCAGATCCCGCTCTAAAGAACGCCGTCAAGCAAATGCTTCGCTCAGATTTACCGACGATCGACTTGATCATGGAGTGCGATCATTTCGACAGGTGCTACGCCCTCAACCGCCTTGTCGCCCTTTTACTCATCAAGGCAATCGAGGAAAAAACCGGTCAGACAGTGATCACTCCGAATCATTCTCTTTCAGATGTGCAATGCGTTGCTCCAGGATCGAACCACTTCAAGCATAGGCACGACGTGAAAACAAATCAGAGATCTGGTACGTGCGCAGATCCCAATCGTTCGTCCACGCCGAACGTGGCCAAGCAGGTCGACGTGGTGATTGTTCGTCACGGCGCGTACGCCGCGACGACCGCAACAATCCAAGGAACCCCAACATCGACTAGACCGCTCGCTCGCCAGACTCTCCCCTACCACGTCAATGATTGACTTCGCTTCCCTCCACTACAGCTTGGTAGGATTGGGGGCGTCGCCGTAGACTTTTTGCGGATCGAAGACCTTTTCCGTTTCGGTGAAGACAAGTTCTTTGTTCGCTTCAGGTCCGAAGGGAACCTTGCGATAAAAACAAGATCGGTAGCCAACGTGACAGCTTGCGCCTCCCTGCACATCGACACGAAGCCAAACTGTATCTTGGTCGTCGTCGATCAAGATTTCCTTCACTTTTTGCACCAGGCCGCTGGTGGCCCCTTTGTGCCAAAGAGTCTGTCGGCTTCGGCTCCAGTAGACCGCTTCGCCGAGTTCGATGGTTCGCCGAAAGGCCTCGGCATTCATGTAGGCATGCATTAGGAGTTCGCCCGATTCGTGATCGGTCGTCACGACAGGAATGAGCCCATCCGCGTCGAACTTCGGAGCGAGTTCGCTCCCCTCTTCGACCTGTTCGACCGATTGGCGTGCTTTGAATTCAATGGCCATGACGTGCCAACTGCCCCTTTTTGTCACCCACGTTTCTTCAGGTTGTTTTATGGATCAAGAAGAGCGAATCACCTGTGGAGAGGTTCGCGCAAGGGCAACTCCTTGCCGTCAGGTGAGCCAAAGATTACAGTCCCAAGGAGCGATGGTGTTTCATTCCGAAAGTCTCGGCAGCGCATCGGCAACCTGTCGATGCTCCAAGAATATGGCACGATTGCCGGGGATACGAGAGGCCAGGATTCGCGGGCGAATTGGTCTCTTGGGTAAGATCACCCTCGGTTTTTCTGTCGCGAATATCCGCAATAGGAGAAAGAGATGCCCATCGGATCGGCCGTCGAGCTTCTCTCGCTTTGGCTCCGCGAACGAATCCCCTCGGTAGCTTGGGATTGGTTCCATGAGAAGATGGCCGCCGCCCAAGCGGGGGACGGACGCTCGCTGGCGTTGGGATTCAGCATGGCCAGCCGACGGGTGGGAAAAGAGGATCTTCGCCTATCCGAAGCCGACCTAAAGAAAGCCGACGCGGCAAGGGCAGGATGGGATCCTTCTCTCTGGACGATCGATCAGTCAGCCCGTGTTCTTCTGGTTCTCTCACTTTGGAAGGGGGACGTCCCATCTTTTGTCACGCCCTTAGATCGCCTTTTTGCCGCCAGCGACGTGGGTGAACTCGTCGCGTTGTATCAGGGACTCCCTCTTTACCCCGAGCCGTCCGCCCATCGTTGGCGGGCCGCCGAGGGCGTTCGAACCAACATGAAAGCGATCTTTGAAGCGGTCGCGTTGCGAAACCCTTACCCCGCCGATGAACTGGATGCGGGATGCTGGAACCAGATGGTGCTGAAGTCCCTTTTCATCGGCTCGACACTCGATCAGATCGTCGGGCTCGACCGTCGAGCCAACCGAGAGTTGGCCCGAATGCTTTGGGATTATGCTCGTGAGCGCCGAGCCGCCAGCCGATCGATTAGCCCCGAACTTTGGCGATGTGTTGGTCCGTTCCTCGATGACTTGGGAGACGACGTGATCGTCGAGCTCGCCCGAAGGTTGAAGAGCGATTTCCTCCCCGAGCGACAAGGGACGGCTCTCTGTCTGGCGGCCAATCCGCATCCGCGGGCCCAAGGACTTTTGGTAGAGGATCCGCTCGCGCGCGAAGCGATTGCTCGGGGCGAATGGACTTGGAAAGGGGTCGCGGAGGGCTCGTCAAAGGGAACTTCGTAAACAGCCCAGCATCGGCAACGCGTTCGTTCGTGGAGTGGTTCCTGGACGAAGTGGTTCGTCGATGAAATTGTTCGAAACGTACGCGAGCGGAAATTGATTCAGCCACCGGGGCAATCATTTTCGCGGGAGCAGGAACATGCGAATCATCGATCCTCATATTCACATGAGCGCCCGAACCACCGACGACTACGAAGCAATGGCGGCAGCGGGCGTGGTGGCGGTGATCGAGCCGGCCTTTTGGCTGGGACAACCTCGAACGAGTGTTGGAACTTTTCAGGACTACTACTCAAGCCTGGTTGGCTTTGAACGATTTCGGGCGGCCCAGTTCGGGATTCGGCATTACTGCACAATCGGCCTCAACTCGAAAGAGGCCAACAACGAGTCTCTCGCTCAAGAGGTCATCGACATACTGCCTCTCTATCTCGGGAAAGAGGGTGTCGTCGCCGTCGGTGAGATTGGTTTCGATGACATGACATCGACCGAGGAGAAATTCTTCCACGCTCAGATGGCACTGGCGGAAGAATTCGATTTGCCCGTGATGATTCACACGCCGCACCGAAACAAAAAGGAAGGGACCTCGCGGAGCATGGATGTCTGCGAAGAACATTCCATTCCGCCGAGCAGAATCGTCATCGATCACAACAACGAAGAGACCGTGCGCGAGGTACTTGATCGAGGTTACTGGGCAGCCTTCACCATCTATCCCAAGACCAAGATGGGAAACGAACGGATGGTGGAGGTCGTTCGAAAGTTTGGCAGCAACCGCATCATTGTCGATTCGTCGGCGGACTGGGGTGTGTCCGATCCTCTCGCCGTCCCGAAGACAGCTCGCCTGATGCTGGAGCGGGGCATCCCCGAGAGCGATGTCCACGCAAGTTGTTATGCCAACGCGCTTGCCGCGTACGGACAAAGTGGACAGATTCGAGAGGAAGATTGGCTTCGCCCCGCCCCCATCGATCAACGGACGCTCTTCATGGGGAACAGCGTCCTACGTGGACAAGACCCACGCATCGACCCATCGACGACGAACGACTTGATCCGGTAACAGATGTTGATCGGATTCGTCGATGGAGTGCATCGATTTCAAACAGCATCGGTACGCCCGCTTGAAGTTGACCTGCGTGCGAAAAGCTCAACCGATCTTGTGTGGACGGCGATAGCAAGAGCAGAGCCCCGCGAGCATCGCGACGAAGATCATGGTCAAAGACGACACTTCGGGTACGACCGTCGTCACCCCCGCCGAAATCGTCCCGGTCGCTGTCAATCGCCCCAGCGTCCGGTGTGTCGCCTCGGCAGTCCACTCCATGCGATACATGCCCGGCCTGGTGAACCCCCAATTGAAATGATCGTGAGCCCCCAAAGATAGGGTGAGGGAGTCGGCGGGCCCCAGCCCGTTGGCAGTGGTGACATAATAGGTCGGGCCCGGAAACGTGTATTGAAAGATCGAAAGATCGCCCCCCTCGCTCGAAGAGAATCCGGTGAGTTGAAAGGTGACGTTTCCGATGAAATCGCTGCTCGATAACAGATAGCTGCCGAAACCCAGGTACGGCGCTTCGTTGACGAAAGACTCCGTCCCCGAGGCCGAGAGACGATACATCGGCGATCCAGTCGGCACTCCGATCGGATCGAAGTTTTGTCCCGGCCCATTGGGCGGCCGATCTTCGAGCGTCGTTTCCGGCACGAAAAGCAAGATGTCCGAAAGGGGAGCGAATTCCGAAACGTTCGCTCCGTCCACGACAGCTCCGAGTAAGTTCAAACCGACTTGAAGCTTGCCATCCACGAATCGGACGCCAATGTCGGCATGTCCCTCGGAATAGACCCGGGCCGCTTCGCCCGGACGAACACACCCCAAGAACAAACAAATCGCGATCACGAAGGGACGCATGGGTTCACCTTTCTTTGAGGTAGGCCCGGACCGTTCAGCCCGGAAAAGCAGCGATTCATGAGGCAGCAGGACGGCGAGGGTCTCCTCAGAGCCCGTCCCGCGGCCAGTCTCTCAACGTCTAAGAACAAATTGTTATACTTCGTTCTTGACGCTTAATCAAACAAAGTATAACTAATGGTATAACGATATTCAACCCTCCTGTGAAAGAATACTTCAGAAGGCAACTTCGGATGAAATGGCGAATTCAGAGGACCGGTCGACCGGGCAAAGGTCGGGCGGGATTCACTTTGATCGAGCTTCTGGTCGTGGTGGCCGTGATTGGCTTGCTCGTCGCGCTGTTATTGCCGGCTCTTTCGAGTGTGGTCTCGGCCGCCCGGCGGACTCGGTGCATGGCGAACTTGAAGCAGATCGGCTTGGCACTCCGTGCGTATCACACGACGCATGGAATGTTCCCCATCCATATGTCGGCAGGTCGGCTCGAGTCAGCACGTTCGAACGCTCCTTGCACGACGGCTTACTTCAGTTGGCATGCTCGACTACTTCCCTACCTCGAGCAGCAGGCCGTTTACGATTTGATCAATTTTGATCGATCGATGGCGGACACATGTGATCGAGCGTCGGTCGCGCAAGCGTATATCAGCGCGGATCATCCCAACGCGACCGCCGCAAACGCGCGAATCGATACCTTTCTCTGTCCCGAGGACGGGGCCGAGAACAATGCATCGATGGGATCTTCCCTGCCCGCTCCGACGAGTTATGCGGGAAACATGGGTTGGCCCATGTTCTCGACCGGTATCGACGGCCGACGTTCCGTGCCGGCCCCCCCTAATGGCTTCTTCGTCTCGGCAACTCTGGATGCCGGCACCACACAGATGTTTCGCGACAAGAGCGTCACCCTGCCTGGCTTTGTCCGTGAGCAGGATTGCAGCCGAGGTCTTTCGCATGTGGTGGCGGTATCCGAACGACTGATCAGCCCCGTGTGGGACGGACGCGCCCATCGAGCGCCTCTTCGGAGCGAAGACTTTCGCACCGCTGAGGTCGCGTACTCAAGCTTCAGTGGCGATTTTCGTTTCCGTTCGTTTTGCTCGTTCAGTTGGCAGTTGCCGCAATCGCAACCGGACTACGTTCGAAACGCGACTTCGTCCCATGGCCACGTGGACCCGTTTTACGTCATGAATCAGGGCCGAGCCTGGATCAGCGGATGGGCCTATACCGCGCCGCTGTACATGCACGTTTTTCGAGTCAATAGCGCCAGCGGCTATCTCGCCGACGGTCAATGGAACGGAGAGAACATCGTCACTCCATCGAGTGGTCACGCCGGCGGCGTGCACGCCCTGATGGGGGACGGCTCGGTTCACTTTATCGATCAGAAAATGGACATGGCCATCTGGTGGGCGATCGGATCGCGAAACGAAACCGACGCCCCCCTCCCCAACCGACTCCCCAACGGATGATCGTCGTCGGTAGACGTCGACCGGGATGATCGTCCGCAACGTTGTTCTGGTTCGTTCTCACCTACCTAAAGGACACCTACCTAAAGGAGTTTCAGAATGCGATCTGTTGTGACTTTTCTGGCCTGCATGGCGCTGGCTTTTTCTTCAAGCCGATCAGAGGCGGCGGCTCTTTACACCAAGGGGCATGCGGATCTCGGTATCGGCTTCAAAGATGGCGCCTTCGATATTCACATTCACGCCGAAGGAGCGACTATAGACGGCGTCGAGTACGACGATGAGGAGTTTGAAGCCGACGAAGTCATCATCGTTGTATCCCCGAGCGCTCTCGAAGCCCGGCCTGCGAACTTTGGTGGATTCCTGAACTTCGATCCGATTGGTGTTGCAGCGGGCGTCGACTACTACAAGCTTCCTCAAGGTGCGGGCGAAGCGACCGCTGAGCAACTTCCGTTTCTGGGCATCGCCACAGAGGAAATTCCCAACGGGACGTTTGTAGGCAACGCGATCACGCTCTCGATCGATAACGTTGTTGGTCCCGGGTTCTTCTCGATCTTTCAAGACGCGTTTCCAGGACCTTCGTTCAAGGCGGCATCATCGGACGGATTGCCTGACTCGTTCAATTTCTTCACCGGGATTCACGATCACTTCAATTACGGCTTCACCGCGCCTGGGACATACGAAGTGACATTGCGAGCGACGGGCACGCTCGTCGGCGGCGGAATCGTGACGGGAACGGGTACGTACACCTTTTCGGTCGTTCCCGAGGCCAATTCTTACGTCCTGCTTGCCGTGGCGGGGACCAGCCTCTTGCTGCTTAATTTGCGAGCAAGACGTTTCTCCGTTGGACAATAAGGAGGCCGACACCCGATTGGGGCCAACCTCCGACGAATGACGTAAAATGTTTTCCTAAAATCATTTAGAGATTGCATTCGCGTTGCCCGAGAGGAAGGGTGGTCGGATTACGTATAGTGGCACGAGAACTGCCTCTAAAAGGAGGCTGATCAGGCTAACGAGCGTACCGACCATCCCTTCGCCCTGTTTCCTCATTGATGGAGCCGGCCGAGGTGGGAGCCATCGGGCGGGTCTCGTCTAGCGCCGATCTGACGAAAGATCTAGGAGCGACGAGGCCGCTGGTGAGTCACGCGTCTGGACCGACCCAATCGATGTTGCTGCTCACCCTTCGGGAGGTCAGCGATCTCGTTTCCAATAGTCACGACCTAGCGGAAACTCTGTCGAACATCTGTCATTTGATTCAGCGTCGTTACAGCACCGACGTCTGTTCCATCTATGCGATGGAAGAGCAGACCAACGAGCTTGTCCTTCGCGCGACGGTCGGCCTTCGGCCCGAATCGGTCGGCCAAGTCCGCATGAAGCTTGATGAAGGGCTCGTGGGCTTGGTGGCGCAGCAGCGCTCGCATGTCAGCGTCGAAGATGCCCCGACGCATCCACGCTATCGCTACTTTCCCGATTCAGGTGAAGAACAATACCGATCGTTCCTCGGAGTTCCGCTTATTCAGAGCGGAGGTGTCGAAGGGGTGATGGTGGTTCAACACCGCGCCCCACGTCGCTACACCGCTAATGAAGACCGCCTTCTGGTTGGGGTAGCGGCACAGGTGGCGATTCTGGTCACCAATGCGAAGCTGACTCGCGATCTCGCGGCATTTGTGAGGAAAGATTCCGAATCGGTCGGCGACAAGAAACGCCGGACGACCATCAGCGAATTTCATGGAACCGCTTCAAGCCCAGGTTGCGGGATGGGGACGGCACTCCGTTTCGAAGAGTTCAACTTCAGCGACCCCGAGCTGGTCAAGCGAGAGCCCAAGGGGGTTGAAGAAGAACGCGCCCGCTTACAGATGGCCCTCGATCGCGCTCGCGAAGATCTGGACCATGCTGCTCAATATCTTGCCGAGCTTCTAGGCGAACAGTTCGGCGCGCTGATGCAGGCGCAGCGGCTGATGCTGGAAGACTCATCGGTACAGAACGATCTCCTGCGGATGGTGGAGCGCGGATTGACGGTCGAGCGAGCCGTGGTCACCTCCTGTGAACAGTATCTTCGCGCGTTTCAGAAACTCAAAAACCCCTTCTTTTACGAGCGAATCTACGACATCAAAGATGTCTTTCGGCGTGTTCTCATCCATGCGACCGAAGGTTCGCTTCCCAGTGAACTGGCCGAGAACGTGGTGGTGATCGCCCATGAGGTGTCGCTGCTGGAGTTCTTCGCTTCGGACCTTCGTCGTGTTCGAGGAATTGCCGTGGAAAAGGGAGGAGTCCATAGCCACGTCGCGATCCTCGCTCGGAGTATGGGGATTCCCATGCTAACGCATGTTCGGGGTCTTTTGGCGTCGATCGATAATGGCGACGACGTCTTTGTCGACTCCGCGTCGGCGTCGCTGATCATCAATCCTGATCCCCAACGGCGACAAGCGCTCGAGAAGTTAGTGGCCGACAGCTCGAGCGAGATCGAAGACAACATGGCCGACGTCCCAGTTCCCATTCGACTAGAGGCGACTGTCAATCTTCTTCCGGAACTCGGGCTGACGGTTTCGCGTAAGGCCGACGGCGTCGGGCTCTATCGAAGCGAACTGTTGGAGCTGGCGTGTCGATCCTTCCCGACCGAAGAAGAGCAGCTTGAGACGTATCGGAAGATGATTGGTATTCTCGCGGGGAAGCCGATCACCATTCGGACACTCGATCTTCGCCCAGCAAAGCTTTTCGGCATCAACAGCGATCCGATGTTTGAACGAGACACTTGGGATTGGCGGCTGGTCGCTGAGCTCCCTCATGTGCAGTCGCTGTTGCGCTCTCAACTTCGGGCCGCAATTCGAGCGGCGCTCGACGGCCCGGTTCGGATCTTGTTCCCCATGATCGTCTCGGACAAACAACTTCGCTGCGCGCTTCAGCTGGTCGATCAAGCTCGGCGGAGCTTGGAACAAGAGGGCGTATCGGCCGACCATCCCGTCCCGGTGGGAATCATGATCGAAGTTCCTGCTGCTGCCATGTTCGCGAAGGATTGGATGAAACTTGTCGACTTTGTCAGCATCGGCTCCAACGATCTGCTGCATTCTTTGCTCGGAATTCAGCGAGAAGACAATCAGCTCGAAGGTCTTCGAACGCCGCTGGACCCGGTCTACTTGATGACCGTATCGCAGATTGTTCGGCATGCCCATCGCTGGGGGAAAAAGGTAACCGTTTGCGGCGAAGCGATCGATCATGAGGAGGCGCTGCTGGCGCTTTATGCTCTTGGCGTGGACGGCGTCAGCCTTCCTCCCAATGACATTCCTCGCGCCCGGAAACTTTTTCATTCGGTGATCTTGCCCGACGACCCGCGCAGCGTCGCCCGACGTCTGGTGCGATGCCAAAGCAGTCAGGACGTTGCCGAGATCATTGCCGAGTCTTTTCCACTTCGCATCGAGAAACGAACAACACTCCCCTTGATGACGCCTCCCTGATCATCCCGCGGGAGTCGAAGAACGCCGACGAAACAGACTTCCCGGCAATCGCTCGGCGAGCCGGCGGAGTTCCATGGTGAGGAGTGATGCCGAGACCGTCGAAGCATCCAGGCCTGTTCGTTCAATCAACAAATCAACGGGAAGTTCTTCGCCGGCCATCGCGTCCCAGATTTGTCGTTCGGGTTCGGAAAGTCCTGTCGGAACAACGTCATCAGGAACAATAGCCGACCCGTTGGTAGTCGACGACGCCGAGCCGAGCCCGTCGATCGGCCCCAACTGTTCGAGGATTTCTTCCGGCGAGGTCACCAGCGTGGCTCCGAGGCGAATCAGTTTGTTGGTGCCACGGCTGGCAGGATCGGTGAGACGTCCTGGGATGGCGAAGACATCGCGATTTTGTTCCACCGCGTGATGGGCTGTTGAAAGAGCCCCGCTTCGCTCGGCTGCTTCTACAACCAACACTCCTACACTGATCCCGCTGATGATTCGATTGCGAAGGGGAAACAAACCCGCGAGTGGAACCCCACCCATTCTTGCTTCGCTGATGACGGCCCCTTGCTGGCTGACGCGCTCGGCCAATTCAACATGTTCCGGTGGATAGATGTTGCCGATCCCCGAGGCGAGTACCGCGATCGTCCTGCCGCCGACGGCGAGTGCTCCGCGATGGGCCGCCCCATCAATCCCGCGTGCCAACCCACTGACAATGGTGATCCCCCGAGCGGCAAGCGCGGTGGCAAATCGCTCGGCTTGGTCGATGCCATAACGTGTTCCATGGCGCGAGCCGACAATCGCGATCGCGCACCGATCACGCGGCTCGATCTCTCCACGAATCGTCAAAAACACGGGGCTATCGTAGATTTCGCGAAGTGAGGGGGGGTACTCGGCATCATCTTCAAAGATGACCCGCACGCCGGCACGTGCCATCTCGACGAGTTCTTGATCGATGTCGGCCGCGCCGGTTCGATCGAGGATCGCGCTGGCCAACTTGGGGCCGATGCCCGGTGTGGCTAAGAGATCTGCTCGCTTGGCAGAGAGTACCGAGCTTGCCGATCCGAAGACATCGAGCAGACGTCGAAGTTTGATCGGCCCCAACCCGTCGATCCGGGCGAGTTGAAACAGCGATTGCCGATCAGGAGACCACTCCGCCACGTCCGGTCCTTTCAAGAGAGTGCTTTCACAAGATCCTCTTCATGAGCCCACTTGGTCTGAGGAGTTTAGGTTCTCTTCAAATGCCGATCCAGAAAGTCGTAGGCCGCCTTTCGGTCATCGGGCGGAAAATCATGTTTGGCATCGGGAAATCGGCCGACCAGATTCTCGGGGAGATTGTGCATCGCGTAAATCGCCTTGGCCGCCGACATTACCTTTCGACACCCCTCCACGTCAAAATTGGAATCATGGATCGGCGAGACCGTCAAGAAAGCACGGGGGGCAAAGCCTGCCACGATCTCGTAGTAGTCGAAGGGAACGTCCGCGCAGCGGCCCAGATAGTCCTTCATCTTCGGGCAATAACGAGGCCCCGTCCAACCGGTGATATCCCCGTTGTAGTAATGACAATGGGGTGTCCACCCACAGCATGAAACCATTGCCTTGATGCGAGTATCGAAAGTCGCCAGGAACATGGTGTTGTGTCCCCCCAGCGAATGCCCGATGGAGCCGATCCGGTTCGAATCGACTCTCTCGTCCGCACAAAGTAGGTCAACACCTCGAAGATGATTAAAGATCCCCTTCATGCTGCCGCTGATGTAGCGGTCATTATCGAAGTCGTAGGTGTATTGGCCGAGTGTGGGATAGTCAGGGACCAGACAGACGTAGCCTCGATCGGCGAGCTCCTTCGCATAGTGCAGATTGGCACTTCCCCCGAGACCGGCGGGCTCGTCTTTGCCGATCTGCACCGTTTGGTGCAGGCACATCATCGCGGGTAACTTCCCGACAATCTGTTTGGGAACCAACAAGTACGCCGGCACGCGATCGCCGGGCTCGGGCTGGTAATCGATGCGATATCGCCAATGAGAACCCGCATCGTCGGTTGAATGAGTCTTAACGTCGAGCGGTGTGCGGTCCTCGGGGAGGGGCCCCATGATCTCCATCATCCCCTGGCGAAGATGCTCCCATCGCTTGGCCCAATCGGCCGGGGTCCGCACGGGATGAACCGATCCCGTTTCGTCGCGCCATTCGAGCAGCTTTTCGTGGTCAGGATACCTGGGGGGCTTAGGAGAATTATTCTCGCTCACGGGGAGTCTCCCGGGGTGAAGGGACGGCAACCTCGTCAGTTTCGACACCCGAGAGGCCGCTGGCAACCGATTTCGTCCTCGAAACTCTGACAGTTCAAGGTCGGCTCGGCCGATAGCATCAAGGTCGAATGGTGGCTCGGCAAACGGGGACCGGCAGAATGCAGAAGGCGCTGATCGTTCGGACGTCCATCGAGGCGGGCAAAGAGGGAGTCTTCAGCTTTGAAGTCGACCCGGTCGGAGCGACGCCGACCAACCCACTCCGTCGGCTCCTTGCCGCTGGTTGGGAAGTGATCCACGTCTGCCCGATGACCAATGACCTCGAGTCGGCTTGCCTGGTCATTCTGGATCGGCCCGCTCCTGGTCAACCGCGACCGGCCAGCCGGAAAGATTTCTCGCTGGTCGAGATGAATCATCCTTCCCCTTGGATGAGTTCCGCCCAGCGAACCGAAAAATCCCGCGCCGCGGCAGAAGACTGGGATGGCGAAACCATTCCACTGGGGATCTTCCGCGTCGATCCCTCGCACAGCGACACGGCTCCGTCGGAAATCACCTCTCGCGAGGGAACCCCGACCCCGCCAGCACGCTAATACTCGCGCCGAGTAAACCCTGTTCGTACGACGAGGACTGACTTTCCTCGCGAGCCATCGGCTTTTGTTCTCGGAACATCGCTAGAAGATCTTTGGGTCGACACAGAATCGGTCCATGTCATGGCTTCCAACCCGCGCGGACGGCATCATAAACCTGTCGTAACGGAAGCTGATTCTCCCGAGCGACTTTGGCACACGCTTCGTATTCGGGCGTGAAGACTTTCATGGAATCATTCCACGCGACTTTGCCGGCAATCGCTCCCCAGGGTGTCATGACGGTGACACTTTCTCGCTGAAGCTTGGTTCGATCGACCTTTGTTCGCCGAATACCTAGCGTGGCGGTCTCGGCAAAGATCACTTGTTCGATGGCCGATCTGTTTTGTTCCGTACAGAGGACCGACAAAATGACGGCCGGCCTATTCTTCTTCATGTGGATCGGAACCAAGTAAGCATCGAGAGCCCCGATCTCAAGCAGCCGTTCCATCGTGTAGCCCAGAATCTCGCCCGGCATATCGTCGATGTTGCTTTCGAGTTGCCAAACGGTGTCGGTGGAAGGGACCGCGGCTTCCTCCCCGAGAAAGACCCGCAGGATGTTGGGCTGTTCAGGAAAATCCTTTGTCCCTGCGCCGATGCCAACCTTCTCGATCAGGGAGGGAACCGTTCGCGTAAACTCGGTGACCAGCGTGGCGAGAACCGCCGCCCCCGTGGGGGTGGTCAATTCCGACTCGATCGTGGAAGGGGCCAAGGGAATTCCGGTCAGTAGCCGAGCGACCGCCGGGGCGGGGACGGGAAGAAGCCCATGATCGCATCGAACGAAGCCACTCCCTGTCGGGACGGGGGACGACGTGATTCGTTCGGGACGAAGCCAATCGATAGCGACCGCGATTCCAACGAAATCGAAAATGCTATCGACAGCGCCGACCTCGTGAAAATGGACCTTCTCGATCGCGATCCCGTGGCTGGCTGCCTCGGCTTCGCCCAGCTTCTGAAACATCCGCTTGGCAATCTCGCGCGCGCCTGCGGTCATCGTCGCTTGGTCGATCATTTTGACTATATGCGAAAGATGTCGATGCGAATGCTCGTGTGGCGTTTCGACGAAGATCTTGACCGAGGCGAAGCCTGCTTTGCGAATTCGCTCGACGCGAAGCTGGCCGGGCAAGCCAAGCGAATGGACAGCCGACTGAACTACCTCTTCGGGAACACCGAGGTCGAGGAGCGCCGCCAGGGTCATGTCACCGCTGATGCCACTAAAGCAGTCCAGGTGAAGCCTCTTTGGCACGCTCATCACTCCTTGCCGATCAACTTTGCCTCTTGATGCCTGCGTTGGGATTGATCGAACGCATGGCAAGTTTTCTCTATCTTTCCTGGTGTATCAAACTGGACGAAAGGCCGGTACCACCATCGAAGTCAAGAGCATTTCTTTACTCGTCCGAGGAAGACTTAAATAGGCCTCGGCACGAATGGCTGCGTACGTAAAATACCGGAAGTGTGGAGGAACAGTTTCATTCGAGGAACGTGGGCCATGTCAGCAAGCATCGACGAAGCGAAGAGATACTTTCGTCGGCGGAGTTTGCTGGCCTATTTTTTGCCCCAACTCCGCTGGGAAGAAGTACTCACCTTTCAGCAGCGCCTCGTCTTCGACATTAGTGAAGAGCCCAGACAAAAAGGTGCGCTGATCCTAGGGGAGCATGCCCCTATTGTGACCGTCGGCCGACAGGGAAGTCACCAGCACGTTCGGCACGAAGCGACCGAGATCACCACCGGTCAAGTCCCTATCAAGTGGACGAATCGGGGTGGGGGCTGCTGGCATCAACAGCCGGGCCAACTCGTCGTTTATCCGATACTACCGCTGCAACCGGAATCATTCGGCCTGGCGACGTATCGCGATGTTCTCTATCAGACCATCGTCGATGTCCTGGCCGAGTTCGGTATTGAAGGGAAAGCCGATCGGCGATCGGCAAGTGTTTTGGTCGGCGGCCGACCGATCGCGGCGGTCGGAATCGCCGTGAAGCAGTGGGTGAGTTATCACGGATGTGTGATCAACGTCGGCATTCCGCTGGATCAGCGCCCGCTCGTGAATGGGGGGTCGGATTATCGGCATCCGGGGACATGCATGTTCCGCGAACTCCGCATACCCGTTCGAGTCGGCACCGTCCGCGAAGCCTTCCTTCGCCATTTCGTCGGTAACTTCGGCTTTGGCCACTATTATTTAGGTAGCCCCCCCGCGAATCTGATTCGCCCCGAAAGAGGAACTCATGCAGCCAATGCCGGTTTTGCCCATTATTGAAGTTCCTGCCGACGAGAGCCCCCTCCGCCGTCGGCTCCCGACTTGGCTCAAACGCCGAATCCCGGCGGATGGCTATTTCGCGAAGACCGAAAAGGCCATCGACGATCTTGGACTCGAAACGGTCTGCACCGAAGCCAAGTGTCCCAACCGAAGCGAATGCTGGAGCCGACAAACCGCCACGTTCATGATTCTCGGTCGTGTTTGCACTCGGCCCTGTGGCTTTTGTGCCGTCGAAAGAGGCCATCCCGAACCACTCGCCCTCGACGAGCCCAGCCGAGTTGCGGAAGCTTGCGAACGCTTGGGTCTCAAGCATGTCGTCATCACCAGCGTCACGCGAGACGACTTGTCTGATGGGGGTGCCGACCATTTTCGGCAATGTATCCTCGCTGTCCGCCAACGGACCGGAGCGAAGGTCGAAGTCCTCACTCCCGATTTTGACGGCAAACGCGAACTGATTGATATCGTTCTCGAAGCCCAGCCTGATGTCTTCAATCATAACGTTGAAACCGTCGCTCGCTTGCAACGAGTTGTTCGCCGACGCTCGAGCTATGAAGTGAGTCTTGCTGTCCTTCGGTATGTCAAAGAAGCTTCGCCCCAGACGATCACCAAGAGCGGCATCATGCTGGGTCTGGGCGAATCCAACGACGAAGTCATCCAAACACTCGCCGACCTGCGCGGGGCGGGCGTCGACCTCTTAACCGTTGGCCAGTACCTGCAACCAAGTCCCAAGCACTTGGCCGTCGAACGTTTTGTCCATCCCGATGAATTCCAACAGATCGGCAACCTGGCCGAGCAAATGGGTTTCGCGCACGTGGCGAGTGCTCCCTTCGTCCGGTCCAGCTATCATGCCGACGAAGCTTGGCTGCTGGCGACCCGTTCCTCTCCCGAGGAACCGAAGTAATGACGCCGATCACCGTTCCGGATCTCGGTATTCCTGCCGACGAGCCGATCCAGATTAGCTGCTGGCTCGTGCGGCGAGGAGAAGCCGTCGTGACCGGCGATCGACTCGTCGAACTTCTCATCGGCGAGATCACCTTCGACATCCCGGCCCCCGCGACCGGCAAACTGGCCGACATCCGCGTCCATGTGGACCAAGCAGTCCTCCCCGGAACCCTCCTCGGACACGTCCTCGAAAGTGCCGACTAAGCCCAAAAGAACTTCCCGCACGCGACTCTCCCCTAGAAGGACAACTCGAAATCATCCCGCTTGAATTGTTCATATGTTGGTGTATATTTTGCCGCGGTGGGAATGACTCTTGGAGGAGGGGATTCGATGCGCAGGACTCGGTTGTGGGTTGGGGTGTGGTTGGCGGTGGGGTTCGGGGCAACAGGGATGGCGTACTGGCAAGGTCCGTCGGTCTCGACGGGTGTCACCGACGATCCCTCGCTTGAGCAGGTTCGTCGGGAAGTCAAAATGCTGGACGACCTTTATAAGACGGCGGTTGTTTTGATCACGCAGAGTTATGTCGAGGAAGATTCTGACGTGCCGGCCGGTACCGCGGCAAAGAAGCTGTTCGAGGCGATGAAGCAGAAGGGCTGGCACGAAGTCCGTCTGATTGATGCCACGGGAAAGCCGATCGACGACGTGAATTCTCCGCAACAAGGTTTTGAGACCCGTGCGCTGGCCGCGTTACAAAAGGGCTCTACCTTCTTCGAAGAAGTGGAACGAGTAAAAGAGAAGCGATACCTGCGGGCGGCAACGCCCATCCCCGTGGTCCTCGACAAGTGCATCATGTGCCACGAGCACTACAAGTCCTTCAAAGAGGAAGGCAAAATCATCGGCATGCTCGGGTACACGGTTCCAATTCCGTAGCGATCTCCATTCAGCGTCAAGCTGTTGTCACACGGAACGAGAAAGGATCGTTCCCGCCTTCGTGTACCTTTTTGAATAGAAGGAGGCAGGAACCTCTTTTCTCGGTTACAGTGAAGCCTTCTTAAAAACAAGAGGACTGCCATGAACGCGAGTATCTGGATCGGATTGGTTCTAACAGCGTGGTCAGCCGAGCCGACACAAGAACGATTCGAGCCGATCTTCGATGGTAAAACGCTGACCGGTTGGGTACAGCGTGGCGGAAAAGCAAACTACCGCGTCGAAGAGGGGGCGATCGTCGGAACGAGTCGGCCCCTCACATCGAACTCGTTCCTCTGCACGGAAAAAGCGTTTGGCGATTTCATCCTCGAACTCGAATTCAAAGTCGATGGTGAATTGAATTCGGGAATTCAGTTTCGATCAAACGCTTTCGATGAGCCGACCACCGTCGTTCGCAAAGGGAGTAAACCGACCGTTATTCCTCCCAAACGCGTTCACGGGTACCAGTGCGAAATTGATAACGAGCCTAGTCGGGATCGCTGGTGGACGGCCGGCATCTATGACGAGAGTCGGCGAGGCTGGCTCTTCCCGGGCCCTTTGGGTGGCGACGGAAAAGCATTTACCGAGCAGGGCCGGCGACTGTCAAACGCAGATCAATGGCATCGGATTCGGATCGAGGCTCGCGGCGAAAACATGAAGACGTTTCTCGATGGCGAGCCCCGGGCCGACATTCACGACGCCATGACCCCGCGCGGGTTCATCGCGCTCCAAGTGCACGGCGTCGGAGCAAAGACTGAACCTCTCGAAGTTCGCTGGCGAAACATTCGACTCGCGAACCTGGATCCCAACTGACACCTAAGCGTCACTTCGCGTAATCGATCGGCTTTCTCCCTCGGACGTAACCATCGAATTTGAACGGTGTCGGTTTGAATTCGCCGACAAGAGTCACGTCGGAATGGGCGGGTATCTTCTCGTCCAAGCCGACACCCCAATAGCAAGCGTTCACCAGCAAGCGACGAACTCCTTCGCTTTGCAAATCCTGGGACGCCCCCATCGTCGTGGTAAAGACGCGCGATGTTTTGCCGGAATCGGTCTGGAACGACTTGACCCACGCGACGGGCATCATCGGATCGTTCTGTTTGCTGGTAACGGGTGGATCGGTCGGCTTCATCCCCTTCAGAACCTGACCTAAAACAAGCGGCTTACTGTCGCCGGGCAGTGGGAGACGAACACCGTAAACATCGGTCGGTCCCCAGATGTCACCATCGGCGATGCCGCGAAGGATAGGATGATCCTTGGCTCCCTCCGCCAAAATCCCCCGAGTGCTCTGAACGCCGTGCAGCCCGTGATGTGTGATCCAGGTCTCGCCGAGCACTTGCCGACCGAACCCCCCGTCCCACTCTTTGCTCTGCCAGGAATATCCAGCATACTTGCTCGATGCGGGGAGCTGAAAAGCGTGTGTGGCGGTTCGCATCGCGACGATCGGCTTTCCTGCTTGCAGATACTTCGCCACATGGGCCATCTGATCATCCGGAAGTTTGCGAAACCGCGTGAAGAGAACCATCAGGTCGGCTTCATCAAGCTTCTCAAGCCCGGGGATGTTGTCGTTTTGATTGGGGTTGATCTCGCCGGTCTTGGGATCAAGGGCGAACAGAACCACGGCATCAAATCCGTGACGATGGGCAAGGATCTTTGCTAATTGAGGCAACGCCTCTTCGGAACGGTACTCTTCATCGCCGCTGATCAGAACGACCTTCTTGCCGATCGCCTGCCCGCCCGGTGCTGCGATCTCGATCCAACGATCGTCGGCATCGACGGCTCCCACGAGCCACCAAGCCATCAACATGATTGAAAGACAACTCGCCCGCGTATGGATCCACCCCATCAGAATTCCCCCCTTGCGATTCCACATCAACTCGGTGGCCTAGTGACCTCACGGAACAGTTTATCGAGTTGAACCGACCAAGCTGCGCTGTTGGATTTGCAAATTGATTCCGCAGGGACTCGATTCTGGGCTACGATTGATCAGACATTTTACTTTTCGCCCCCCCGAATCCGATTCGGGGATCATCCGCGTGACAGAGAACACGTCGACGAAAACAATCACAACCAGGGTGTTTTTGAATGGTCCGTTCGGAATCTTCCGCGACGCTGCTCTACGTCGATGACGACCCGGCCATGCCGCCGCTCGTCGCCAAGGCCCTCTCGCGCTCAAATTGGAAATTGGAGTGTCTATCCTCCGGGGAGGAAGCGGTCGAACGGCTCAAGCAGGGACGGGTTCATCTGCTGGTC